>JAIOPE010000019.1 GCA_021414065.1 Planctomycetota bacterium | reverse complement strand
GGGATTGGACCGCCGAATCCGCCCACCGAAGGCGTCGGAAACCACGCGCGCAGGTCTCCGAGACCGCGAATGCCCGCTCGCGAGACCCGCCGACGTCCGGCGAATGCGAGATCGACACCGGTCGTGAGAGAAGCGGGCTAGCCCGGATCATTCACGAAGCTCCGCGCCTGGACGAGCCCGCGGGCCGACCGCTGCGTTCGGACCCTTGTGTGGCTTGACAATGCCGACGCTGCGGGTCCCGCCTTGCGGTCAGCTCCGCAGATCTCGTCCAGGACGGTGTGTAGTGGCTCGAACGCGCTTCGAGTCGGCGTCTGGCGCTTGTGTTTCCTACGATGCACGCCGTTCTCCTGCGGACCTTCGTGAATGATCCGGGCCAGTTGGCGGCCTATCTCGACCGGGGCGCTTCGAACATGAGAACTCGGCTGTCGCTCGATGGCCCGGCTCGCGTCCGCAATGACAGGAACACGCAGTCTCCCGCTGCAGCGAGATCGTCGATCACGGGGCCCACGGAAGCCGAGTTCCCGCTAGTCTCCCAGGCACCTTCCTCCGGACTCCACGACGATGGAACTTCGAGCAACCACTGTTCGCACTGCGACGAGCAGCGCTCAGCCACGCCAATCGCGAGCGCTCGCCTATTCCCGTTCCAACATGCCAACGCGATTGACGGCGCAGCTAGGACGGTTGGGCCACTAGTCGCTACGATCGCTGGGAGTCCCGCGCCACGCTTCCTGCAGAACGACGAGAACGGGAAATTCCATTCGCGGAACGACGCGATTGGAAGAAATGGATCCAGGTCATGGATCGATGAAAACCTCGGGATACTTGTTTCCGCAATTGCTCCGCCCGCGCACGCCCAGGCGACGCCGTCGCCCGTGCGGCAGCTCCATACTCCATCTACTGCACTGGGCAAGTCCCGCGCTCGTAATACCAAGCCGTCCGCTTGTACGTCAATCACAGTGTATCTCGTATCAACCGATGTCTGGTCCGACTTCGCGGTGTGTCGCACTGCCAGTAGGAGGTGTTCGTCTGAGCCCGCTCGGGAATCTGGAGAGCGCACACAGAATGGACCACCAACGACCGCTCCGACGCCACCTGGCGCACGGGTCTCGGGACGAGACGCATTCCGATTGAATGGCAGTCGATAGTCAAACGGGCGGTCTAGTCTCCATCCGAGCGATCCGTCGCTTCGCCGAAACGCCAACAACGAGTGTCCAACGTCAGAGACAACCACGACGAACTCCGTCGTAAGCGTGACAAGTCGCACGGCGCGGTGGCCGCGCTCACGCGCGGAGAGATCCACTGGGACAACGAACTCAGAAAACCACGGCTTTCCGTCGGCTGGCCAGTACCCGAGTGTGAGCATTTGTCCGCTCACACGAGCACCCGGCGAGTCCGCTAGGACGACGGCAGTGCCGGCAGTGCCGGCAGCGTCGATGTCTGCGTCGATCGGGGAGGACGGGGGCGACTCGCGTCGACCCCGCCTACGGACGGCACCAGTTGAGGCATCGACGGCCACCCAGACGAGTCCGTCCGCGACCGGTGAGCCTGTCGCAGCGCGTGACGAATCCGAAGAAAGCACATGCATCCCGTGACCACTGCCAAGCAGCGCGCCGGCTGGATCCACTACGCGGCCAGCCCAGGACCACATTGAGCGCCCGGTGACGGCGTCGAAACACTCGATGCCATGTGGTGACGACACAAGCACGGAGTCGTCAGTTCGCGCGAGCGTACCAGCGGCAACTTCGCGGGAGGGATCGATATAACGGCCATTCGTCGTCCGTAGTCGGAACCCGCTAGGATCTGGGGATACAGCAAGTAGGGAGTGCTCGCATGGGATGACTGCGAGAATCGTAAATGTCAGTACCATGAACCTTCGTCGCATCGACCCAGCGAGACACGGCCTGCGCTCGGCTGACCTTCGCGTCGAGCAGGGGCGACCTGAACAGTCGAGCGCTAGATGGTGGCGTGGCTGTGGAGTCATGCGATCAACCTCCGAGAAGCCGGAGTCGCGCGGGAGGCCAACGGAGAGTCGATGTGGGGCGCGACGGTCGATAAGCCGGCGTGACTGGTGCGGCTAGCAGGCGGCGTCCGGATTTCATGGTCAAGTCGGCGAACAAAGCCATGTCGTTCTCCAGCCGCGCCTCGCAGGAGACGCGCATGCTAGTGTGGATGAGATCCTGGGTGTGACGTGTGACGAAAACGACTCCGATTTGAGCGTGTGATCAGGGCGTCGTCGGCCGCCTCTCAGCGCAGCGGGTGCTGCAGGAGGAGAGGCGGACGTCGCAGGAGCAGAAGGGTCAGGAGAGGGACGTCGGGCCGGGCGGAGGCGGGAGTAGCCGCCGGAGCCCGGCCCGACGGCGCGCGGCCCGCGGGGCCTCGTCCGGGGCGGTCCGGCCCCCACCGTCCGTACACGCCGGAGGAGCGGTGCGCGGCGATCGAGGCGCTGGCCAAGTCGGGTCTGACGTACGAGGGCTTCGCGCGGATCTCCGGCGGCGAGGCGGTCGAGGCCCAGGTCGTGCGCGAGACGTCCACGCCGAAGATCGTGTCGGTCGACGTCGGACCGCCAGCGGACGGCGACGCGGTCGTCCGCATCCTCGAACGCGTCGCGCAGGAGCGCGGCGGCCTGCCGCTGGGGCTCGTCACCGACAACGGACAGGTCTACGTGTGGGAGACGCTCGAGGAATGGCTCGCGGAGCACGGCGTGACCCACCTGCTCTCGCTGCCGCACACGCCTCGTCACAACCCGTGGGTCGAACGGACGAACGGCGAACTCAAGGCCGAGACCGGCCTCGGCCGTGGCGTCCCCGTGAACGATCCGGCCGAGCCCCGTGAACGTGTCGAGGCGGCGCGCTGCCGACTCGACAACGTCCGGCTGCGGGCATCACTCGGCTTCCGCACCGCGACGGCGGCGGACGCCGGACTGACGAGGTGGTACCATGTCTGCACACGTGAGCGCTTCCTCGCGACTCTCTGCCGTCGCCTCGACGAGGCCCTGCCGGGTCTTGAGAAGGCGCGTGAACTGCGGAAGGCGCGGCGCGAGGCGATCTACGCGACGATGGCGGAACTGGGACTCATCAAACGAACCCGAGGTGGCCGGTAACAGCCCTGCTCAAAGCGGAACCAGTTTCCCGCACACCGCGGTCTACAGATGTTCACTAGAAGTCCGCCACCCACCCCGACCCTGCTTAACGTCGCATCAATGATGTGTGTTTTTCCTCGGACATGCTCATGCACGTCATGCGGGAGAGCACAGGTGAGCATTCTAGTGCAGCTCGGCGTTGCCGAATACAACAGCCGGCGAGTGAGTATCCAATGGACTACCTAGTCTTGTGGACGTCGAAGAGACCACCGCGACGCCCGCGTCAATCCACGCTCGGGTTTGCGCTGATCGCGTATTGCATTGCAGCTGCCAGCCTCGGCCGCCTCGCGCGCGCGCAAGAGCGGCAACCACCCGCTGCTGACGCGCCCACCCTGACATGCCCGGATCGACCCCCAACGCCCCCGCTACGCATGGCGCCATGCGACGCACTAGTCTCGCTTCCGGGCGTGGGACTCGTGGTCCAGACATCCACCGGCATCGAGTTCGTCGACACAACTGGACAGAGTCGCTGGCGTACGACGGTGGAGTCGCCGGGTTCATCGATCCGAGTGCTTGGTGCGGGGGCAGGTCGGTTGCTAGTGGGAGTACTGCCGAGCACACATGCGCAGGGCGTCTCATCAACTCGGCGGTGGTGCGCACTATCGCTGGCAGATGGGTCAGTCGTTCGCAGCGGCGGGGAGCCGCAACCGGCACTAGGCCAGCCCCACGACAATTGGCGTGCTCTGGTGGCCGTGTCCTGCGACATCGACGAGGCGGGTCTGGTGTTGGCTTGGACGAGTGCGCCTACAACTCAGGTGCCCGCGACGCCATCCGCCGAGATCCTGCAGTATCTTCCTTGGACAGGTGCCGGGGACTGGACCGTGGAGATCCCGCTTGCCACCGGAATTGACATTCCAGATCCGTACCACGATGTCGCCACGCCAGTGAGTTCGTTTCGACCTGTCGTGCTGACGAATAACACGGTAGTAGCCGTGTCCGGAGATCGGCACGATCTGGCAGGCTACACTCGGAGTGAGGGACACCTACGCTGGACGCTGCTCCGCCCGTGGGAGTTCGAGTTGCCTGCGTCTGAGTCCGCGGATCGCCTTTCACGGCGCACGAATGTGCTCCGAGGCGGGGTAGTCGGCGGACCGTATCGTGTTGTCGCGGGCGGGCGTGACCCATTACCGCTTGTTTCCTCGGTCTCTGCTGCGGATGAGGGGCTCTTGCTAGCGGGAAGTTGCACGGCGGACGGCCGGACGCACTTCACCGCAATCGATGTTCGCTTCGACGATGCGAGTGGAACGCCGCTGAGGGCGATCGAGCTGCCGTCTGCACCGGATGGCGCACAGAGCGTTGCGGATCGGCGCGGCGTGTATTGGGTCTGCCGCGGCGGGGCGATCGCGAATACGGTGGCGACGCCGATAGGCGCGCGCACGTTCAGGAGCCGCATCGGCCCGCGGCTTGCAATGCCTGTGTATCGCGAGTGGGAATTCGTATTTTCTGACGCCTGGCGACGCATTGAGTCGAGGTACGCTGGAGTGGTCGGCATGGATGGCGACCGAGTGGTTATCGCCTCCGACTACGTAGCGTTGGATGGCGGACAGATCCGGGTGCCAATCGGCGCTGGGTCGATTCGCGGATCTCTGCCTGACCAGGACTGGACGCTGAACTTCCCGCGAAGAGACGACAGCGCAACCAATCTGAATCCCAAGTCGATGCCGCCCGGCGCTCCGAAGGTAGTGACCTGCGCTCTGGTGGGCAGACACTTGTTCTTGCGGATCGTCGATGCAGGGGCGGGTACCGCGCGTGGGACGGTGGTCGAGTTCGCGATCCCATGAGGTTGCGAACTCGCGGTGCGACACCGTGCCGGGGCGGCCGCCCCAGGGTGAACTTTGTCGTGTTCCAGTGCTCACGGCGCGAGGTCTCGCTCGTGGACTGAGCACGCGCGGCGGCCCCGGCCCGCCGGGTCCGGTGACGCGGGAGCAGGCCCGGCGCTTGTCTTCTGGTGCCGCGCCCCGAGCACGTCGATCGAGCAGGCTCCGGCGTCCGGCCCCTTGAGCGCGAGCACCGCCGTGAGATCCAGCCGCAGGCCGTGGACGGCCGCCTCGACGTCGCACGGGAGAGCGTCGCTCCGGAACCGGACCGCGCGGAGCTGATCGAGCGTCAGCTCGGCGAGGGGAACCAACCAGCCTGACCGAATGTGTCGGTTGCTTCGACCCAGCCACTAAGCTCGCCCCCCGATGCCGTCCGAATGCCCGTCCCGCTCCCAGACGCTCGCCGCCTTCACCGCGCTCACCTACGCGGCCGTCGTGCTGCACATGGTGCAGTTCGCCGTGTTGGCGCCGCTGCACGGCGCTGGGGCGATCGTCTTCACGCTCGTCGTCCACCTGGTCTACGCGGCGATGTTCACGCTGGTCGGTGTCATACCGGCGCTGGTGGTGCACTGGGTCACGCCGTCGGAATCCCGCGGTGCGACGTGGGCCGTGCGGGTGGTCGCGGTCGCCTTCACCGGTCTCCTGCAACTCTTCCTGTTCGCCGACGGCGAGTTGTTCCGCCGCTACGGGAACCACTTCAACGGGATGATCTGGAACCTGCTCACGACGCGGGGGGGCATCGAGTCGATGGACGCCGACCGCGCGAGTTGGGTGGCGTTCTGGGTGCTCGTCGCGGTCCTCTACGCCGTGCAGGCCGGCCTCCTGGTCGCGGCGACGCGATGGCGGTGGGTGCTTGACCGCACAGCGCCGCTCGCGCGGCGTCGCGGCGTGCTCGTCGTGCTCATCGCGCTCGTGGTTGCGAGCGCAGCCGAGCGCTTCACGTTCGGGCTCTGCTACGGCGCGTCGTACCGCCCGGTCACGGGTGTCGCCACGGCGTATCCCTTCTACCAGCGCACGCGGATGGTCTCGCTCGCGAAGAAGTTCGGCCTCACGCCGGAGCGCGACGAGGACGGCATCGACGTCGGGGGCGGCGCTCCGGTGCACCTGAAGTACCCGCTCGCACCGCTCGCGCGGACGAGCGGCGCCAAGGACCTCAACGTGATCTGGCTCGTCGCGGAGTCGCTCCGCTGGGACATGTACACGCCCGAGATCATGCCCGCGACGACGAAGTTCGCGGCCGGCGGCCACAGCTTCTCGCACCACTACAGCGCAGGCAACGGCACGCGCATGGGCATGTTCGGGCTCTTCTACGGCATCTACGGTTCGTACTGGTTCCCGTTCCTCTCGGCCACGCGGAGCCCCGTCGTGCTCGACGCGATGGTGGACTCGGGCTACGACCTGCAGGCCTACACGAGCGCGAAGTTCACCTTCCCCGAGTTCGACCGGACCATCTTCTCGCGCTTCCCCGCCGACCGGATGCACGAGGGCGACCCGGAGATCCTCGGTTGGAAGAACGACCGCGCGCAGGTCGAGCGCATGTTGGCGAGCATCGACGCCGTCCCCGCGGGCAAGCCGTTCTTCCGCTTCCAGTTCTTCGAGTCGCCGCACGCGCCCTACTTCTTCCCGCAAGAGACCGTGATTCGGCCGGACTACGTGAAGAGCGTGAACTACGTGACGATGGACCTGAAGGACCCGGACCAGGTCCGCCGGATCTTCAACCGCTACGTGAACGCCTGCCGTCACCTCGACACGCAACTGGAGCGGATCTACGCGCACCTCGAAGCGAAGGGGCTCCTCGACTCCACGATCGTGATCGTCACGGGCGACCACGGCGAGGAGTTCATGGAGGTCGGCCGCTGGGGGCACCACTCCACGTTCAGTGAGCACCAGACGCGGACCCCGTTCATCATCCGCGGCCCGGGCGTCGTTCCGGGCGTGACGGAGACGATCACGAGCCATCTCGACGCGCCCGCGATGGTGCTCGGACTCCTCGGCTACACGAACCCGCCGAGCGACTACTCGTTCGGCGTGGACCCTCTCCGAGGTGGAACGCGCAGCGAGACGATCATCGCGGACTGGGAGAATCTCTGTCTCGTGGACGGCGAGTTGAAGATCGTCCTCCAGGTGAACGGGAACGGCTGGTCGGGAGACACCGTCACGCGCGCCGACGACGGCAAGGTCCCCGATCAGAAGGCGTCGTACGCGACCCGCACCCAACGCATCGGGCAGTTGCTGAAGGACCTCGGCCGCTTCGGACGCTGATTTGACGGGCGTCCGACGAAAGCCGTGAGACTGCGGGCACGCGCGCCGTAACCTCGCGCCGATGGCAGACGGAGCGTCGCGGCCCAAGTTCGCGTTCGTGATCGACCAGCGCAAGTGCATCGGCTGTCACGCCTGCACGGTCGCCTGCAAGCAGGAGAACGCGGTTCCGCTTGCGAAGTTCCGCACGTGGGTCAAGTACGTCGAGAAGGGCGCGTACCCGAGCGTCAAGCGACACTTCACGGTGCTCCGCTGCAACCACTGCGACGCGGCGCCGTGCGTGGAGATCTGCCCCGTCATCGCGCTTCACAAGCGGCCGGACGCGATCGTGGACCTCGACCGCGACCGCTGCATCGGGTGCCGCGCCTGCATGCAGGCCTGCCCCTACGACGCGCTCTACCTGAACGAGGACTCGGGCGTCGCGGAGAAGTGCCACTACTGCGCGCACCGCACTGAGGTCGGACTCGAACCTGCGTGCGTCGTCGTGTGCCCCGAACGGGCGATCGTCGCCGGCGACGCGTCCGACCCGGAGTCGCCGATCTCGAAGCTCATCCGCGACGAGAAGACGTCGCAGCGGCGCCTGGAGAAGGGCACGAAGCCGCGCCTCTGGTACATCGACGCGCTCCCGGAAGCGCTCGAGCCGGGCAAGCCCGCTGAGTCGTCGATGTACATGTGGTCGGAGCGCCCGACGCCCCAGCCGGTCATTCCGCCGGGCTTCGAGCCACCGCCGGATCTGCTCACGACGCTCGACGTCGGCCACGCGCCGCAGTGGGGCTGGCACATCTGGACGTACCTGCTCACGAAGAACGTCGGGGCGGGCGCGGCGATTGTGGCTCCGTTCCTGGCCATGCTCGGCGTCCGCGAAGGCGCGGCGCGCGACTACGTGCCGGAGATCGTCGCTCTCGTGATGCTCGTGGTGACGACGATCCTGCTCGTCCACGACCTCGGCCGCCCGGAGCGGTTCCTCAAGGTGGTCTTCGCGGGCAACTCGAAGTCGTGGCTCGTGAAGGGCGGGTGGTTCCTCACCGCATTCGGCGTACTCGTCACGGCGAACATCGCCTTCCGGCTGCTCGGGATGCACGCCGCGGCCGACGCAGGGCGCTGGATCACCATCCCCTTCGGCGTGATGCTCTCCGGATACAGCGCGTTCCTCTTCGCGCAGTGCCGCGCTCGCGATCTGTGGCTGTCGAAGGCGCTCTTCCTTTCGCTCGTGACGGAAGCCGCGCTCTGCGGGGCGACGCTCGCGATCCTGCTGCCGGGTGAGTTCGAGTCCGGCGCGTCGGTCGTGCGACTCGGGGTGTTCGTGGCGGCGCTGTGTGCGGTCGCGTTCATGCCGTTCGTCGACGCGAAGTTCCTCCCGAAGACGGACCACGCTCGCCGGGCCCACGCGATCTTCCGCACCGCGATGGCGCGGGAAGCGCACACGATCTGGCTCCTCGCCGCACTGCTCTGCGCGAGTCTCGGCGACCGCAGCGTGCTCTTCGGGACAACCGTGCTGCCCGTGGTCGCGAACGCCCTCGCCGCAGGTTTCATCGTCCTCGCCCTTCTCCTCCGTGGCCGAGCGTGGATCCGCGCCGGCCAGGCGGTGCCGATCTCATGAGCGACACACAGAACAAGCCGCGCGGCGACGTCGCGCCTTCCGGCGAGCCGTGGCAGTTCACCGAGTTGCGCTCGTTCCCGCCCCCGGCGAAGTGGGACGACTGGGTCGAGTACGACGCGCAGGCGTGGCCGCGGCGCGTGGAGAAGCACTACCGGATCGTGCCGACGATCTGCTTCAACTGCGAGGCCGCCTGCGGACTCGTCGCGTACATCGACAAGCAGACGAACGCGATCCGCAAACTCGAGGGCAACCCGTACCACCCCGGCTCCCGCGGCCGCAACTGCGCCAAAGGCCCGGCGACGCTGAACCAGGTCCAGGACCCCGAGCGCATCCTGTATCCGCTCCGCCGGGATGGCCCGCGCGGGTCCGGCAAGTGGCTCCGCACGTCGTGGGACGAAGTGATCTCGACGTTCGCGACGCGCATCCGCAAAGCGCTCAAGGAGAACCGCCGCACCGAGGTCATGTACCACGTCGGCCGACCCGGTCACGACGGCTACATGGACCGCGTGCTGCAAGCGTGGGGCGTGGACGGCCACAACAGCCACACGAACGTGTGCTCCGGCGCGGCGCGCCTCGGATACGTCACCTGGTCGGGTGCGGACCGCCCGTCGCCGGACCACGCGAAGGCGAAGTTCATCCTGCTGATCTCGTCCCACCTTGAGGCGGGGCACTATTTCAACCCGCACGCGCAGCGGATCATCGAAGGCAAGATGGCCGGCGCGAAGATCGCGACCGTGGACGTGCGTCTTTCGAACACGGCGTCGATGAGCGACTGGTGGGTCGCGCCGCACCCGGGCACGGAAGCCGCGCTGTTGCTCGGTTTCGCCCGCGTGATCCTCTCGGAGGGTCTCGAAGACCGCGAGTTCCTGCGCGATTGGGTGAACTGGCGCGAGTGGCTCGCCGCGCGGCACGCGCAGGGCGAACAGACGTTCGAAGCGTTCCTCGCGCTCGTCCGCCGCGAGTACGACCTGTTCACGCCCGAGTGGGTCGCCGGCGAGTGCGGCGTGGACCCCGAGATCGTCCGGACGCTGGGCCGCGAGATCGGCCGCGCGAAGAGCGCGTTCGCGTCGCACGTCTGGCGCAGCGCGGCGTCGGGCAATGAAGGCGGATGGCAGGTCGCCCGGTGTCTCCAGTTCCTCGGCGTGCTCACCGGGTCCGTCGCGACGGAAGGCGGCACGGGCCTCGCGCCGTCGAACAAGTTCGTCCCTGCGCCGTTCCTCAAGCCCGGCGCCCAGGACGTCTGGAACGACCTGCTCTATCCGAAGGAGTGGCCGCTCTCGCACCACGAGCTCTCGTTCCTGCTCCCGCACTTCCTGAAGGCCGGGCGCGGTCGCGTGGATACGTACTTCACGCGCGTCTACAACCCGGTCTGGACGAACCCCGACGGCGCCACGTGGATCGAAGTCCTGCAGGACGAATCGCTCGTTGGACTTCACGCCGCGCTGACGCCGACCTGGAGCGAGACCGCGATCTTCGCCGACTACGTGCTGCCGATGGGCCTCGGCCCCGAGCGTCACGACGTGATGAGTCAGGAGACGCACGGAGGCCGCTGGATCGGTTTCCGTCAGCCGGTGCTTCGCGTCCATGCCGAGCGCGACGGCCGCGAGTCCCGCTGGACGTATGAGACGAACCCAGGCGAGGTGTGGGAGGAGGACGAGTTCTGGATTCGCCTCTCGTGGGAGATCGACGACGACGGCTCCCTCGGCATCCGCAAGTGGTTCGAGTCGCCCTACCGCCCCGGCGAGTGCGTCACCGCCGAGGAGTACTACCGGTGGATGTTCGAGAACTCGGTGCCGGGGCTCCCCGCCGCCGCAGCGAAAGAGGGCCTGTCGCCGCTTGAGTTCATGCGACGCCACGGCGCGTTCGAGGTCGAGGCCGACTCGTACCGCAAACACGAGATCGCCACCGACGTGAAGGACGCCGCCTACGACGCGCCGACGGCCTCGTGGCGGAAGGACGGTCACGTCGTCGCGATCGACGTCGGCGGGAAGCCGCGCGCGGGCTTCGGCACGCCGTCGAAGCGACTCGAATTCTGGTCGCCGACGCTCGAGGAGTGGGTCTCGCCCGCCGCGTCGCTGCCCGGGTACCTCAAGAGCCACGTGCATCGCGACCACATCGACGAGACGAAGGGCGAGTACGTGCTCGTGCCGACGTTCCGTCTGCCGACGCTCATTCACACGCGCTCCGGCAACGCGAAGTGGCTCTACGAACTCTCGAACACGAACCCCGTCTGGATCAGCCCCGGCGACGCGAAGCGACTCGGCGGAATCGTCACCGGCGATCTCGTCCGCGTCTCCACGCGCATCGGCTTCTTCGTCAACAAGGCGTGGGTCACCGAGGGCATCCGCCCGGGCGTCGTCGCGTGTTCGCATCACCTCGGCCGGTGGCGCGTCGAAGGCAAGCCGGGGACCGACCGCTGGGCCGCGCCGCCGGTCACGGTGGAGACCACGGCCGAGGGCCGCACGTTCGTGCGCCGCGTCGGCAGCATCACGCCGTTCGACTCGTCGGACCCGGACAGCAAGCGCGTGTGGTGGCGCGACGGCGGCGTCCACCAGAACATGACGTTCCCGGTGCAGCCCGACCCCATCTCCGGCATGCACTGCTGGCACCAGAAGGTGACCGTGGAGCGCGCCCGCCCCGGCGACCGTTACGGCGACGTCGAGGTGGACACCGCGAAGTCGTTCGCGGTGTACGAAGAGTGGGTGGCGCGTGCGCAGGGCCACGGCCACGCGAGCGGGCTCCGGCGTCCGACGTGGCTGCCGCGCGCCGTCAAGCCGTCGATGAAGGCGTATCAGTCGAAACCGTGACCAAGCAACCGCGCTCCGCGACGTTCCCCCTCGCGTGCCTCGCGGTGGTCCTCGTCGTGATGGCGTGGTCTCTCTGGAAGCCGTTCGACGTCGCCACCTGGTTCCTCGAAGTGATGCCGCTCCTCGTCGCCATTCCGGCCTTCGCCGCGACGCGCCGCACATTCCCGTGGACGAACCTCGCTTACGGACTCGTCGCCGTCCACGGCATCGTGCTGATGGTCGGCGGCCATTACACGTATGCGCTCGTCCCGGCGGGGGACTGGGTGAAGGAGGCGTTCGGGTTCGAGAGGAACCACTACGACCGCCTCGGCCACGTCACGCAGGGGTTCGTCCCAGCGATCCTGTTCCGCGAGTACCTGTCGCGGCGGTCGCCGGTGCGCGCATCGGCCCATCCTGGCTGGCTGTTCTTCTTCACGACGTCGATCTGCCTCGCCGTGAGCGCGTGCTACGAGTTCCTCGAGTGGGCCGTGGCGGTCTTCGGCCCGAACGAGCAGGGCATTGCGTTCCTCGGCACCCAGGGTGACGAGTGGGACACGCAGTGGGACATGTTCCTGTGCCTCCTCGGGGCCGTCGCCGCGCAGCTTTTGCTGCGCCGCACGCACGACCGGCAGATGTCCCGCCTCGCCCTCTGAAGAGGACACTCGGGGCTCGCCGAGCCTCTCCGACGGAACGGCACGGCCGATGCGATCGATGGGGCGCGGCCACCCGTTCCGGGCGGCCGGGAGGCGACCATGAAGATGAAGAAGACCCTGGCCCTGGGCGGACTCCTCGCGCTCGCGACGCTGTTCCCCGGCTGTCGCAGCATGGGCCCGAACGCGACGACCGGCGCGGTGATCGGTGGACTGCTCGGTGCGGGTGGCGGCTACGCCGTCGGACACCACCGCGGCAACCGCACGAACCACACGCTCGCGCTCGGCGCCGTCGGCGCGATGGCTGGGTACATCATCGGCGACGCGATGGACGACCGCGACCGCGCGCAGAGCGATCTGTACCGCTCGGAGCCGGTCGTGCGCGAGCGGTACTACGAGCACGACCCGTACTGCGGGGCGCAGCGCGTGATCGTCCGCGAGCGCTACGTCGGCCCCTGCGAGTCCGACCCGTACCCGACGGGGTGGTAGGCGCGCCTCCGGGCGTGGCGTTGGACCGACGCCACGCCCGCGCGTAGAACTCCCGCATGACGAGTCCGCCCAAGACTGTCGTCCGGTGCCTGGTCGTCGCGTCCGCACTTCTCGCAGCGGCCGCCGGCGCCCATGCCCCGGCCGCCCGCGCGGAGGACGCGGAACCGGCGGCTGCGGAGCGAGCTCCGCTCCTCGACGTCCGACCCAAGGTCGGCGACACCTTCCGCTTCCGTTACTGCCGGACCGAGAAGTCCACCCTCGCGGGCGAGACGAAGTCGTGGGAGCAGTCGCACGAGATCGTCGAATCCGCCGCGAAAGGGCAGGACTTTGGGCCGATCGGTGGCCCGATGAAGCTCTTCGACGAGAAGGACTTCATCGGGATGGCGACCGAGGGCTTCGTGTCGTGCCTCTCCGGCGAGCACGCCGTTGGCTCCGCGTGGACCGTGAATTCCACGCGCAAGCTCGGCTCGCTCCCGACCGGGTTCGACGAGACGTTCACGCTGCGCTCGGCCGACGCCACCCGCGCAACCGTCGAGGAGACCTACGCGTACGACCCCGCACCCGGCGCGATGGAGGGGCTCCGCGCATCGGGCAGCGGTCGAAGCGTCTGGAATCGAACCGACGGCCTTGCCGAGTCAGTGACCCGCGAGTGGAAAACGACCGGCCGCGGCAAGTACACCGTGGACGGTTCGCGCACGGAGACGCTGGAGCGTATCCCGACGCCGGGTCCCGCGCCGGGGACGCCGCCGAAGCGTCCGCCGACGTCGGCACCGAAAGGGAAGTGAGCCGTGCTCGCGGCTGACGGTGAAACCCCCGGACAGGGCCGGAACTCGCGCGAACTCTCCCGTGTCGAGCGGCCTCACGGCTGAGCAGTCGAGCCCATCGTGAGCCGAGGGGCCAGCGGGCGAGGTCCCGCCCGACACTCGCGCCCCGGCCGCCTGGCCGCCGCGGTCCCGACAGACGACGGATCTTCTGATCCGGCGATGTACCGACCACAATTGCGAAGTTCATGCCACCTGAGAAGGCACAGCTCGTAAGCAATCAGCGCTGACCCGGATCGCGCCGATCACCGGGGAGTCACATCCATGCCTGCGCGTGCGTTCCGTGCGTTGCGCCTCGCGGTTCTGGCCCTGGCTGTGACGGTGGGCTGCGGCACCACAGGTGCTGGTACTCAGGAACAACAGGCAGCGCGACCGACGGCGAGCGCACCCGGGCCGCGCGAGGCGGAGTCGGCGAGGCCATACAAGTTGACTCAAGAGGTCACCCTGAACGACCTCCCACTGTCGTCGTGGCTCTTGCGAACCCAGTCCCGCGACGGGGCCTGGTCGTGCGACCTGGGCGGCGCATCGACGGAGCCCGCGGGGCCGGACCGGGAGGACGCGACGTTCGAGGCCACCTGCTACGCGGTGCTGAGCCTCGCGAACGCCCACGCATTCGAGCCCCAAGTGCGTGGATTGCGGCGCGGCGTGGAGTACCTGCGAAGTGCCCGCGTCGGCTACGACGAATCGGCGCGTGGCGGCGGGCGACAGAAGCGGCACCACGTGGCGCTCCGGGCGCTCGCGGTCTCGCAGGCGTACCGTGAGTTGGGTGAGCCTGCGTGGCGCCCGGACCTGGAGTGGTACGTCAGCGAACTCGACGATCTGAGTGACCGAGCCCCGGAGTTCAATGAGCTGGGTTGCCCGCAGTGCGCGGTGGTGGAAGAGTGCGTGACGATCCTCGCGTTCCGTTCGCTGCGACGCGCCGGACTCTACGTCAATCCGCGCTGGGACGCGCGCGCGAGCGCGTTCGGGCACGACTACGCGGCGCGATTCACGCCCGCCGGGGGGGACCCACGAGTGCCCGCGGACGAGGGGGGCATCCCCGCGGAGCAGTCGGTGTGTGCGCACCGCACGAGCGAGATGCTGGGACTCGCGTGCGCGGTGGTGATGATGGATGCGGCGGACGTGCCGGGCTCGGATGTGGTCCTTCGCGTCGCGCGCATGACCATTCGAAACAGCCCGCCGCGCCGTAATCGAGACGGCAGGGTTGCCGATCACCGCTACGTGCTGTACGGGACCTGGGCGCTCCCGCCCGCGCTGGAGTACGTCCGCCGGAGCTGGGTCGAGGCTACGGGCTCCTTTCGGCTCGAGTGCAGCGGGCGCATCGGGGAGCCCCGATCGATCTGCGAAGACGACTGGTCGAGGCGATGCGGTCCTGCGGCAGTGGCCGCATGTGTGAACCTCGCGTGGGAGGCGCCGCATCGGGGGTTCCTCGTGCCGTGAGCCGGAACGGCGACGCGGTCGTGGTTGGCGAGAACGTCCAGATTCCACAAGACACCAAGTCGTACATCCGGATACCCGAAGTGACCCCACCTGAGAATCCAGATGCGAATGGCCGACGCTAACTCGGATCGAGTCCATGTCAATGGAGCCCACGTTATGACAGCGCGCGCGTTTCGAGTGTTGCTCTCCGCAGCCTGGCTGCTGCAGATGACAGTGGGTTGCGGCACCACGAGCCTCGACGTTCCGCGGGATGTTGCGGCAAGTCGGACGCCGAACACGCCGGGGGCGCCCGACGCCGCAATCGCGACACCTGGTGTGCGGTATCTGCGCGCCCCCGCCTTTGATGATGATCCGCTGGAGGCCTGGCTGTTGCAGGTACAATCCAGCGACGGGTCGTGGTCGTGCGATCTGGGCGGCGCATCGACGGAGCCCGAAGGGCCGGAGCGGGAGGACGCGACATTCGAGGCAACCTGCTACGCGGTTCTGGCGCTCACGAACAGTTGCCAGTTCGAATCCCAGTTGCGCAGCGTGCGACGTGGCGTGGCGTACCTGTGGCCGCGGCGTACCGGATACGATGAGTCGGCCGGCGGCGGAGGGAAGCAGGCGCGTCTCCGCAGGGCGCTGAGGGCGCTCGCCATCTCTCAGGCGTATCGCAGGATTGGTGATCCGACGTGGCGACCGTTCCTGGAGTGGGCGCTTTACCAGATCGACAAGGATCTGAGAGGTGCGGGTTCTCCGGACGGTGCGAATTGCCCGCACTGCGCTTCCCTGGTCGAGTGCGCGACGATACTGGCGCTGCGCAGTCTCAGGCGCGCCGGGCTCTACGTCGATCCGCGCTGGGTCGATCGTGCGAGCGCGTTCGGGCACGAGTACGCGGCGCGCATCATCCCGCACCCTGAGCCCAGACCGCGCGAGTTCCTGGAGGAGGACGTCCCCGCCGCGTACCCAGTGTGTCCGCACGGCACGAGCGAGATGCTGGGACTCGCGTGTGCGGTCGTCGCGATGGACGCGGCCGACGTGCCCGACTCAGATCCCGTTCTCATTGCAGCGCGCCGGGCGGTTTCCGAGCATCTGCCGTTCCGCGGTCGGCAGGACGGGGCGATTGACCATCGCTACATGCTCATGGGGTCATGGGCGATGTCGCGCGACGCATGGCTCGCGCGTGGAGACTGGGGCGACTCAGTCGTCTTGGTTCAGGAACGCTGGCGAGAATACCTTGGGGCGTCCACGCCCGCAAATGCGGACAGCTGGTCGAGGGCATGCGGCCCCGCAGCCCCGATCGGGTGTCTGCTTCTTTCGTTGGAAGCATGGTCGATGGCGTTCCTCGTGCCGTGAATGCAGGGTCCGTGGGGATGGCGACGACATTGGACCGCGTGCCCGGAACGGCGCTCAGCAGTATGCCCGCACCCAGGCGTGGATGACTGCGAGAGCGCGCGCACGACGGCGAGTGGCCGTGCGTCCGGGGCACGACAGGTCGTCGAGCGAGCACGCAGCTCACCCCCGCGGGTTCACACACCCTGAACCCCGCCAAGGCAGCACACTGCCGCCCCGAGCAGCACCCCGACCGCCGCCGCGTACGCCCCGAGCTCGTCAATCGAGCACTCCCCGTCGTCCGGCGCCTCGAGCAGCATCACCGTCTCGACCGGCAGCCGGGCGCGGTCCGCGACGCGACGAACCGTAAGCCCCCGGCTCCGGCGCTCGGCCGCGAGTCCGCTCCCGTCTATGTCGCCGGCGTCGGGCCGGGGTCGTTGTCGCGCGAGCGGACCGAAGGCAGCACCCGCAAGACCCGAGCTGGGGCGGCGGTGCTGCCCGCTGCGGCGGAGTTCCGCGCCGATCCGCAGCGCGGTGACACTTGCGCGGCCCCACCAGCCTGAAGTTGCGCCTCCGACGGCCCGGTGCGTTTGCGGATCCGGCGCATGCTGCGCGGGGTCGAACTTGCCCCGCGTTTCGATGCGCCGTCACCTCGCCGGCAGGAACTCGAGCACCGCCGCCCGCCGGCGCTCGACGCGGCCGTCGGCGCCGACGATCACCGCGGCGGGGAGTGACCGAATGCCGTAGGCGGTGAGGAGCGGTGCGCTCCAGCCGGAGTGCGATGCGTCGCCGTCGCGGAGCGACGGGAAGCGCAGGCCGACGGATCTCGCGAACTCCTGCGCCTTCGCGAGGTCGGTGTCAATTGTCACTCCGACGACGTCGCCGTCGAAGCCGGGCTGGAACTCGTCCCAGCGCGCGGTGATCTCGACGAGTTCGTCGCGGCACTCGTGGCACCACGACGCCCAGAAGACGACGAGCGTGCGCCTCCCGCGCGACGTGCCGAACGACACCGGGCGACCGTCGATGCCGGTGCCCGCGACCGACGGCGCGACGTCGCCGCGACCGAGAAACGGCGTTGCGTTCGCGCGCTGCGACGACGTCACGAACTCGACGCGCGTGCCGTCGTCGCTGACGGATCGCACGGCGAATGCGCCGGTCCCAAGATCGAAGGGCTCCGACGGGTCGATCGACTCACCGTCGCCGCCGTCGAAACCGTCGTCGCCGTCGCGGTCGAATGCGAAGTCGAGGTGGTCGAGGTCGGCGTACGAGCCGTCGGCATTCGCGTCACGGAGGGCGTAGCGGAACGCCCGGCCGCCGAGGACGACCTCGCCGAACTCGGACAGCGTCGCTTCCACCGTGAGCCGAGCGCCGCGGCGGTTGGCCCGCCCCTCGTATGCGATGTCGATCGAGTACGGGCGGTCCGACGCGCCGCTCGACGGCAGCCGGAGCGTCGCGACCCCGCCGACACGGGCGAGCGGGTTGGCGCTGTCGAGCGTCCACGCGCCGGTCAGTCTCGCGATGGCGGCTCCGCCCTCGCCGCGCACGACGTCGATCGTCGGCGGACGGGATGGGTCCGACGCGGCGACGTCGAATCGGAAGGCCGTGCCGCGCAGCGAGAGCCACGCGACCGTGCGGCCGTCGGACGTGCTCGCGAGGCTGAGGCTCCGCGGATCTACGGTGCGGCCGACCCGTGCCCCCGGCGCGTCTACGGACGTGCCGACGACGACGGCCTCGCCGCACCCGGCGGCGAGCAGGGCGAGGGCAACGCCGACGCGGAACCGAAAGGAGCGGGGGCGGGCCTCGGGCATGACCCCAGAATCGTACTCGCATCGCCGACGCGTCGCGCGACTGCTTGCACGCGAGTCCTTGCGTCGGTCGGATCGAAAGATATAGTGATCTAGACCAATCACTCATGCGACTTCGAATCGACCCCTCCAGCGGCGTGCCCCTCGGGCAGCAGATCGTCCGGCAGATCCGGCTGGCGGTGGCGTCCGGGCGCATCGCGTGCGGCGACCAGCTTCCGGCGGCGCGGGACCTCGCGGCCGACCTCGGGGTGAACTTCCACACGGTGCGGAAGGCGTATGCCGACCTCGCCACCGAAGGGTTCCTCGACGTCGGCCGCGGACGGGGGACGTTCGTCGCCGAGGCGGCCGCGTTCGGCGCGACGGAGTTGCGGGCGGTCGTCCGGGAGCATGTGGCGCGACTGGCGGCGGACGTCGCCGGGGCGCCCATCGACGGCGCGCAGTTGGAGGCGGTCGTGGTGGACGAATTGCGGAAGGCGTTGCGGACCGGGAGGGTCGGGACATGACGGGAGTGCCTGTGGTGCGGGCCGATGGCCTGCGGCGGAAGTACGACGACCACGAGGCGCTGAGGGGCGTCACGTTCAGCGTTCCCGAGGGCTGCGTGTACGGGCTCGTCGGCCGGAACGGGAGCGGGAAGACGACGACCATCCGTCTCCTGCTCGGGCTGCTGCGACCCGACGACGGGGCGTCGTCGGTCTTCGGCGAGGACTCGCTCGCGCTCTCGGCGGCGACGCGTCGGCGCATCGGCTACCTCTCGGAGGAGGACTTCCCGTACGACGACCTGCCGGTGCCCGAACTGCTCCGGTGGCTCTCGGCCTTCTTCCCGGCGTGGAACTGGGACCGCGTCGAGCGGTGGACGAAGCGGTTCGACGTCTCGCCGACGCAGGATCTGAAGTCGATGAGCAAGGGCGAGCGCCGCCGCGCGGAGCTGCTGCTCGTCCTCGCGCAGGACCCGGACCTGCTCATCCTCGACGACCCGGCGCTCGGCCTCGACGTGACGGTCCGTCGCGAGTTCCTGGGCGCCGCGCTCGAGATCTCGCGCGACGAAGGGAAGACGGTGCTCTTCACGTCGCACGTGCTGACCGACATGGAGCGCGTCGTCGAGACCGTCGCTCTGCTCGAAGACGGCACGGTGCGGACCGAGGCGCGTCTCGACGACCTGAAGGCGAGCACGAAGCGGCTCGTGTTCCCCGACGGCGCGAACGCGTCGATCGTCGTTCCGGGCGAGGTGACGCGACGTGTCGAGCGCGGCGACCTCGTGGTCGTCACGGAAGCGTTCGGCGATGCGATCGAGCGGCGTCTTCGCGAGGCGTGCCCTGCGTTGCAGGTCGAGGACCTGAACCTGGAGGAGATCTTCGTCGAGGTGCTCGGGAGGAAGCCGGACGCTGCCGCGACGACTGCGGGGCAGAAGGCGTGAGCGCGATCGTCACCTGGGCCGAGGTGCGCGAGGCGGCGCGGCTTGACGCGTCGTACAAGGCGCTCGTGAAGCGCCGCGCGTGGGCCGGCGCGCTGCGGCGGGGCGGTCGCTGGTGGCCGGTGATGTGGGAGGTCGGGTTCCCGGCGATCGGGGCGTTCATCTGGTGGGCGATCGCGCTGGTCATCCCGGCGGCGGCCTTGCTCGCCGTCGAGGAGCCGGATCGTCTCGTCGCGTTCTTCATGAGCCCGATGTCGGTGGTCGCCGTGCTCGGGATGCTGAAGCTCGCGGATCGTGCGGCGGTGGCGCTGAAGCTCGATGCCGTGCAGGCGCTGCGGGCGCCGTCGCGCAGTGCACTCGTCCTCGGGCGCCTCACGCGACTCGGCCCGTGGCTCGCCTGGGTCGGAGCGTGCGCCGCGGTGGCCGTCAGCGTCCTCGGCGGCGCCCGTGGATGGACCGCGCCGACGATCGTTCTCGTCTGCCTGGGGATGCTCCTCCTGCCGCTCGTCTGCGTGGTTCGCGATTCCGTGGGGCGGGCTCTCACGAAGTCGCGCGACGGTCGCGCGTCGTGGCGCACCGGGTTGGTGATTCTGGCGCTCACGATCGCCGCCGCGGGCGCCGTGGCGTGGTCGTGCGGGCTCGGGGCGCTGCGCGGATGGTGGTGGGCGCTCCTCATCGTGCCGTCCGGCGTCGGCGCGGTCGCGGACGACGGCCGGATGGCTGCGCGGCTCCCGTGGGCGCTCGCCGACGCCGTCTGGCGGCTCCTCGCGGTCGGGTTCCTCTGCGCGCCGCAGCGAGTGTTCGACGCAATGCCCAGTGCTTCCGTCACCGTGTGCGCAACGTTCTTCGCGATCTACCCGTTTCTCGCGATCCCGATCTTCGTCCGCTCGCTGACGACGGCCGCCCAGTCGATCGAGGCCGACTTCGCGTCCGTGACCCCGAGTGACGCTGCGACCGCCGCGGCCGACCGGGCCCCGGAACCGCGCCGCACGTACGGCGCGTGGCCTCCGCTGCCCCGCGCGATGCCGGGGCGCGGCCTGTGGCGCGCCGCCTGGGAGAAGTGGCGAGCGGCGGACGTCCCGAGGCTCCCGCGCCGCGCGGCGGACGGGACGGGCGCGGGCGCCGCCGCGTGGGCTCAGTTCTGCGGACTGGCCGTCCTCCAGATCGTGCTGTTCGGGACCGGCCCGCTCTTCGCCGGGCTCGCGGCCGGAGTCTCGTCCCGACCGGCGGCCGGTCCGCTCCTGTTCGCGTTCTTCGCGGCGTTGTTCGCGCGGCGGGCGGTCGCCGACGGGCTCGCGTCGCGCCTCTACCTGCTCGGCGTGGACTACCGGACGCAGACGATGGTCGATCTCCGCGCGATGCTGCTCGCGGCGGCGCTGCCGTCGATCGGCGTGGCGCTCGCGGCCGCGGCGATTCGCGGATTCCCGCAGGACGCGGTCGTGGGAGTCGCAGGGGTCGCGGCGTTTCTGCTCCTGCGCGCCGGATGGGCGGGGATCGTCGGCGAATCGAAGCGTGCGTTCGGGTGTCTCGGAGTGGCAGTGATTCCGGCGATCGTCGTGGCGGTGGGGAAGTCGCCTGCGAGTCCGACGTGGATACTCGGGTGCGTCACGGCGCTCGGCGTCGTCGGGCTCGTCCGCCGACTGTTCGTCCTCGACGAGGCGCGCCTCAGGCGTCAGATGCTCGAGTGACCGGCGTGCGTACACTCTCCAGCCGATGATCGGCCCCGTCGGCAACCCTCCCCCGAGCAGCGTCGCCGCCGCGGCGTGCGTCACGGCCGACCCGCTGGTCGCCGTCGCGCGGCACGCCCCGATGCCGCCGGGCGGATTTGCGGTGCGTCGCAAGGACTACGGCGCGTTCCGAGCAATGGAGCCCGGCACGGACGACGTCCTGCTGTTGCGTCCCGCTGGCGACGGCCTGCGGATCGAGCGCCCGGCGATGTTCGAAACCGTGGCGTGGAGCGACGTCACGGGCGTGGTGCTGACGGCCGTTCGGATCGGCGGCTCCGACGTTTCGATCGCTCGCATCGAGTTCCGTCAGGGGCCGTCGCTCGACCTCGCCGACGTCTACGCGCCGGGGGCGGACAGCCTGCCGATGTCGATCGAAGCCGGCGGGCCGCCGCTGATCCGAGTCGAGCGCCTGCGGATGGTCGTGGGCGCCGTGATCGCGGCGTCCGGCCTCTCACCCAGGTCGCGGTCGCACTTCCACCGCGGCGGCCGCGGAGTCCCCGTCCCGGATCTCACACCACGTCCGCGTCGGCTGCCGCTGTGGGCGCCGCCCGTGCTGGTGGTGGCTTCGATCGTGTTCCTGATCGTACTCTTCCCCGCGCTCTCGCTCGGCAGCGTGATCGCAATCCACCTGGCGCTCCTCGTCCACGAGCTCGGGCACGCCGTCGCGATGCGGCGGGTGGGCATCGAAGTCCGGGGCATCCTCTTCCTTCCGCTGCTCGGCGCGGGCACGGTCGCCGAGCACCCGTTCCGCACGCGTTGGCACGACGTGATCGTTGCCCTCTCGGGGCCCTTCACGGGGCTGCCGATCGCGATCGCGACGATTGCGCTCTGTGACGGCCCGCCGCCCGAACCGGTCCGTTGGGGCCTGGTCGTGTCGGTTGCGTACAACGTGCTCAACCTGCTGCCTTTCGCGCCGATGGACGGAGGACGCGTCCTCGTCGCGGTGCTCGCCGGACTGCCGCAGGTTGCGCGGACGATCTTCACGTGGGCGCCGGTCGCCGTCGGGATCGGCGTGCTGTTCCTGCTCGGGCCGGGCGAGGCGACCATCGGCCTCATGCTCCTCCTCGCTGTGGCGATCGTCACCACGCGGCTCTCGCTCCGCCGTCTCGATTTCCACCAGTGGGTGCTCGACGTCCCCATCGATCCGTCGGCGCTGCGCGCGGCGCTTCGCGACGTCACGTGGGGCTTCGGGACGATCGCGCGCGAGGACGTGGACGGCGGCGTGCCCGCGACGCCGATGGACGCCCCGCGGACGCTCGTCGCGATCGCGGTGTACCTCGCGCTGTTCGCGGCGATGGTGGCCGTCACTCTCGCGTTGCTGCCGCTCGTCCCCGAGATCACGGGCGGCTGATGGACGACGTCGCCGCGCGCGTGGCGCAGACCGTGCCGGGTGCGACCGTCGAGTGTGTGCTGAAGGACGACCGCTACGCGACGACGGCTCGCATTCGCCTGCCCGACGGCACCCGCGCCGTGTGGAAGCGCAGCGTGGTCGTGATCCCACCGGGGGTGCGCCTGGCGTCGGCGGCGCGGAGCCTCGCGCGGCGCGAGGCGGACCATCTCGAGCGTCTCGCCGGAGTCGTCGGCATCCCGGCGTTGCTCGGACGCCCCGCGCCCGACGTCTTCCTCCGTGCGTGGGTGGACGGCACGACGCTGCGCGAACGCGCGGACGTGCCCGACACCGTGTTCCCGGAACTCCGCGACCTGCTCGCAGCCGTCCACGCGCGTGGCGTCGCCTACGCCGACCTCGCGAAGGAGGAGAACATCCTCGTCGGCGACGACGGCCACGCTTGGCTCATCGACTTCCAGATCTCGATCGCGCGGGGCACTTGGCTCGGCGCGTTCGTGCCGATGCTGCAACGCGCGGATCGGTACCACCTCGCGCGGCACGTGAAGCGTCGCCGTCCGGATCAGTTGACCGACGCCGACCGCGAGGCGCTCGCCAGCGGGAAGGGGGTGCTCTCGCGACTCCACCGCACGCTCGTGAAGAGGCCGTACAACTTCCTCACGCGCCGCGTCGTGACGCGCTGGTCGGGCGCCGGCGAAGGCCGCCGGGCTGACGAACCGCGCGGCCTGCGCGACGAGTGAGCACGATCAATCGACCAGGCTTTCCGTCCCGAAGCGGTTCGACTCATAGGTCGTGCCTCGGCCGCCCGTGAAGTCGCGCAGGTCGAACACCTTGCTGCCGCGCGCCGCGTTGCCGCGGACGATGCAACCGCTCACGTGCATCTCGATGCCGTGCTCCTTCGCGGACCGGACCGTGTTCGAGAGGATCGACGTGGGAGCGCCGTAGATGTCGATCCCGTCGTCGCCGGGGGACGTCACCGTCACCGACTGGATCGTGGACCCGGTGGACGTCGAGTAGACGCCGTCGCCGTGCGGGCGCAGCACGACGCACGACGTGATCGTGTGGCCGGTTCCCGAGAGCTGGATGCCGTCGCCGCCGGACTTCGCCACCTTGCAGCGATCCACCGTGTTCGCATCGCCCGCGATGACGAACCCGGTGGACACGGACTTCGAGACGAAGTTGCGACTGAACGTGTTCCCGCTGCCGGGGCTGTCGGTGTCGGTCTCGAACCCGTCCTCCCGTGGGCGGATGACGCGGCTCCGCTCGATCAGGTTGCCGTCGCCGCGGATGTCCACGCCGTCGTCGCCGCAGTCCGTCATGACGCAGCCCCGGATCGTGCTGGAGTTCACCTGGCCCGGGCCACCTACCGAGAACGCGATTCCGTCGTCGCCGGTCTTCGACACGCGGCACTTGTCGATCAGGATCGTGTTGCTCGATTCGACGCGGATGCCGTCGCCCGCGGCGCCCTTCACGCGGCACGACGACACGGTCGTCGTGGTGGACGAACGGATCAGGATGCCGTGAAAGTCGGTCGAGCGGACGGTGAACCCGGAGATCGTGATCCCGACGCCATCGACCACCTCGAACGCAATGCCGGACGCCGGCGCCACCGAAGCTCCGCGCCCGCGGATCGTGATCCCGGAGACGTCGCTCACGACGACGTTCTCTCGGTAGGTTCCCTTCGAGACGACGACGTCGTCGCCGCTCTGGGCGGCATCGACGGCGAGCTGGATCGTCTCGTAGTCCTGAGGAACACGTCGATCGGCCGCGAATGCGACCGCGGGTGAGAGCGCCGCGGCAAGGATGTAGGCGGCGAGTCGAACGGGCTGCATGAGCGATCCTCCTGGTTGTTGATCTCGGACGAAGTGATCGTCGCGGCCTTGTGCATCGCGCTGGCCTTGCTTCGGACGGCGGAGCCTGTACGAACGCGTTGCGCGAGACAAACATTCGTCCCGCCCGGGGAACGAGGAGACTTCCACGCCATGGACGTCGTCGATGTCGAGATCGCCGAAGATCGCACGGAGTCGAGCACGTGCCAGGGCGGGTTCCTCAGGCTGCGGAGGCTCCGACTCCGGAACGTCTACGCCGACGGCACCCGTTCCGCACCGTACGCCTGCGACGTTATGTCGCGGGCGCAGGTCGATGCCGTGGCGGTGGTCCTCTACGAGGTCTCCGGGTCGTCCCACGGGCCGCGGCGCGTGCAGGTGATGCTGAAGGAGGGCATTCGTCCGCCGGTGTACCTGCGGAAGGCGAAGTCGATCGAACACCGCGAGGCCGTGCCCGTCCTGAAGGTGCTGGAGATCGCCGCGGGCGTGCTCGAAGCGAAGGACGCCGGGCCCCGCGGGATCGAGCAGCGAGCGGCCGACGAGGCGCACGAGGAGTGCGGCGTCGCCGTGAATGCATCGAAGGTCGTCGATCTGGGCGGGCCGTCGTTTCCGTCGCCCGGCGTGACCGACGAGCGCGTTCATTTCCGCGCGGTGCCGATCGACGTCGCGACCGCCGGCCACGCCCACGGCGACGGCTCCCCGATGGAGCACGGCACGCGCGCGGTCGTCATGGACATCGACGAAGCGATCGCGCAGTGCCGATCCGGCGCGATCCCCGACATGAAGACCGAGATCGCGCTGCTCCGTCTGTGCGACGCGATCGGCTACCTCCCGCAGTTGCGCTGCTTCCGCGACGATCTGCCGCCCGACCTCGCGGCGAGGTACACGACTCGGGGGATCGCATGACCGACCGCGTCAGACCGCGCATTGCAGTCGCCGGAGTCCGGCGCGTTCGGCAGGGGCTCGGGCAGTTCTTCGCGCAGTGGCTCGTCGCAGCCGGTGCCGAAGTTCCGGCATTCCTCGGCCGCACGGCGGAGACGATCGACGAGGCGCGACGCATGCTGGCGGCACGGGGCATCGCCGCGCAGGGTTTCACGTCGCTCGACGCGCTTCTGCGCACGGTGCCGGTGGACGCGCTCGTCATTGCGTCGCCCGCCGAGACGCACGCGGAACTGCTGGAGGCGGCGCTGGCAGCGAGGCTGCACGTCCTGTGCGAGAAGCCGCTCGTCGCCGGCCGTTCGGACGCCGCGGAGTTCGCGATGCGCATGGAGCGAGAATTCGCCGCGGCCGGCCTCGTACTCGCAGAGAACTGCCAGTGGCCCGAGACGCTGCCGTTCTTCGCCACGATCCATCGCGGCACGCTCGACGAGGCGCCGCGCCGGTTCCAGATGGAACTCGCGCCGTCCACCACTGGTGCCGCGATGCTCCTCGACACGATGAGCCACGTCGTGTCGATGCTCCAGGCGCTGTCGCCGCCGAACGAGGGAGCCGGCGCTGCCCGCATCGAGGGCCTGCGCTTCTCCACGGACGACCCTGGCGCTACGTCGATCGACGTGGAGTTCGGTTTCGTCCGCGACGACGACTTCGCGCCGACTCCGTCGGGCGCACACATGGACGGCGACGAGGGTTCGGAGACGAGCGACGGTGCCGATATCGAGGTGGCCGTGCGACTGCGGCCGGGCCCGAGTCAGCCGCGGCCGGCGGCCTACGCCGTCAACGGACGGCGCGTGGACCGGCGGGTCCGCATGCCCGAGTACGGCCTCGTGTTCGAGGGCGGCGGGCGCTCAGTACACGTCCCTGATCCGATGGGGCTGG
>JAIOPE010000035.1 GCA_021414065.1 Planctomycetota bacterium | reverse complement strand
CCGCGCGCGACTCGCAGCTCTCGAGCTTCACGCCGCGCAACTGGGCCGCCGCCCGCCGCGGCTGATCCCGATCTCGCGTTGAAACCGACGCGCATCGAGTCCGCTGGGTCGGGGGGATGGGGAGCAGCGGACGCTTACGGTGATGCGGCGGACGTGGTTCGTGAACTGCTGAACTTCGTCGCTGGTGAGCGGGCGACCGAGGAGGGCGCTCTCGCGGTAGCTGAGCCACTTCTTGAGCACTCGGTAGCCGCTTAGGGTGTAGTTCCAGACGGGTTCGGGTACGTCTTTCCAACGGGTGGTGGCGTTGAGGTGAATGTCGAGGTAGGCCTCGCCGCGGGTGCCGCGCGTGGTCGTGCCGGAGCCGGGCATGGTCACGCCGCCCTGGCCGACGTACCCCCAGCCGGCGGCAATGGCGAGGTCGGGGGTCTTCCCGCCGCTCTCCACCGTCAGCTCTCCGAGACCTCTCAAATCCTCCCGGACTCTCAGGGTGGTGACGCCTTCGACGGGGGTTTCGGGATCGAGCAGGGAGGCGATCTGGCGGCCGAGGTCGGCTCCGGCTTTCAGGACTTTCGCGGTCTTCGGCAGGGGCACGCGGGGCCAGTCCTGCCGCAGGGCTCCGGCGTTCTCCTCGCGGTAAAGCGGCGCGTGCAGCACGGCGACTATGTGGAAGAACAAGTCCTCCGCCCCGCACTTCAGGCCCGCCAGATACTCCCGCGCAAAGTCCGTCAGGTTCGGCTGCGGGCCGCTGGGCTTCGCGGGGGCGAAGAGGTCGGGGTGCGCTTCGTCCGAGGTTAAGTCTTTGGTTACCGGTCTCAGGAACAGTGGAAAGAAACTGCTGAATCCGTTTCCAAAGTTGTCGGGCAAAGCGGTAACGACATAGCCTCGATCAAAATCGTCCTTCACTTGGCGCTGCCGCGCCTCAATGAAGATGTTTCCATTAAACGCTTGTGGAAAAATATCTGGGCTCTTCTCACCAAGCAATTTCGTCTCGTGCTCCCAATAGACCCAGCGGATGTCGAATGGACGATATGCGTAGCGAACAACGTGTTCGGGAAGAAGTCCTCGATTTAGCAGAAACTTCCGAACTTCGTGAGGATCGAACCTCGCAGTTTTTTCCATCGCACGTGGATACAAATGAGCAATTCGCGAGTCAGGAATAGTGTGATCAAAGTAGTCGTGTAGCCGCTTGAGCAATTCCTCTTTATCAAACGCAACAACAAAGTCGTCACGCTTGGTTTGCACACCGGGGATAAACTTTTGAAGTAACGACGGGAGCGAAGCCCAATTGTTGTAAGCTACGTTCATTCCCATCGGCATGAACGGTAGTCCGAATGACAGGCCTGGTTTGAGTGATTTGCAGTCCTTTGGCTTCTCCAATGTCGCCTCAAGTTCTGCTCGTTTGTTAGCTCCCCACCAGTGTCGGAGGCCGAGTTCGGCGTGAGGATTGTAGGCGGCTGCGTCGGCGTCCTTGGCTCGCTTTTTGCCCTGCGGTCTGCGCTCCATGAGGGCGATGGCGGTGCCGACTTGGATGCCTTCGCGGTTTTTCTCGGTGGAGAAGACGCTGGGGTCGGGCCGGCCGTCGGGGGTCTTTTTGCCGGTCTTGTATTTGTCGCCGTTGAGGCAGTCGATGGTGATGGAGTCGAAGACTTCCATGAAGCGCTCGCGCATCCCGGTGTGGGAGAGGCCGTCGAGCCAGGAGTAGTTGCTGATGTAGCAGATGATGCCCTTGGCATCGTTACGCGGCGGGCCGGGCCTGAGTTCATCAGACTGCGGCACGCCTTCGGCGATGCGGCGCTCGGCCATGCGGAAGAAGCGGATGTAGAGGTCGTTGAGGCCCTGGCCTTGGGGCTTGGGCGCTTCTTTGGTGTCGCGGTAGGCCTCGCTGAGATTGCGCTCCTCCTCCACGGCCATGCCTGCGTAGCCGTCATACGGCGGATTGCCGATGATGACGAGGATTTGCTCCTGTTGCTTCACATGGTCGGCGGCATCGCGCTCGGCGGCGAACTCGGAGAACGGCAGGTCTTTGGGGGACTTGATGGGCACCCAGCCGGTGAGGGCATTGGTGAGGAAGACGCCGGCACGCTCGTCTTTTTCATGATCCAGCGCGGCACCCCAGCGGGTGAGCATGAGGTCAATCTGGAGATGGGAGACGACGTAGGGCGCGGGGAGCAGCTCGAAGCCGTAGAGGCGGTGTTTGGCCACTTCTTTGATCTTCAGCCCGGCCTGGCTTTCGCCGTAGCCCTCGACCAGGCGGCGGCGGATGAGCTTCAGCGTCTCGACAAGGTAAGCGCCGGTGCCGCAGCAGGGATCGAGCACGATGACGCTGGGATCGGCGAGGCCATCCGCGAGATGGAAGTTCTCCCGCAGGGCTTTGTCCACGCTGCCGACCATGTAGCGGACGATCTCGGGCGGGGTGTACCAGACGCCGAAGGCCTTGCGCAGCTCGGGATCGAACTCGGCGAGGAAGGGCTCGTAGAAGTACTGCACGGCATCGCCCATGTCGTAACGGGCGAAGAAGCTCGCGCGGTCCACGCGGGCGAGGCAGTCCTCCGTCCAGTCGAGTACTTCCTCTAGATCGAGAGCGCGGACCTTCTTCGGATCACCGGCGAGTTGGACGAAGAGGGTGCGCAGGATGGGCAGGCCGAGGTACTGCGCGGAGAGCCGCCACTGGAAGCGGTCGGTCGTTCTGCTGTGTTCCTCATGCCAGAGCACCCAGGCGGAGAAGGTGCCGTAGAAGAGTGTCTGGATGAGGGTTGACTGGAAGAAGTGGAGCCCCTTCTCGCCCTCGAAGCGGACGCCGAGGGCGTCGCTTACGGCCTTCTTCACCGGCTCCAGCGCGCCCATGGGAGCGATCTCGATGCGGGCTCGTGCCTCGCGAGCGTAGCTGGCGAGGTAGAGCGCCAAATCCTGCGGGGTGGCGATGCGCGCGCTGCTCAGCAGCGCGCGGCGGAGGAACTGCCAGAGGCGCTCGTGCTCGGGGTGCTTTGGGTCCTTGCGGACGGTATGGGTCTTGTCCCAGAAGTCCTTGGCGGTTGGGGCGATGCTGTAGCGCTCTCCAGCGACCGCCTTGCCATTTCGCCAGGACCAGAGCGCGAAGGCGCGGTAGTTCGTGAGGAGGATCTGGCCGTAGTGCTCCAGGTACTTCTGCACCTGCGGGCTGCTCTCGAAGGCGGAGAGATCGGTGTCGAGCGCCTTCACCTCGATGACGCCGCGCTCAGGCTTGAGTTGGAGCAGTGCAGGAGAGCCCTGGCCGTGCTTCTTGAGTTCCTTGGCAGAGAAGAGGCCACCATCCGGAATGCCGGCGCCGTTGTTGGACGGATGGATGACGGCCGTGATCTTCGGCTTCAAAGAGCTGCCAACCGCATTGAGGAGTCGTGACAACGCCGGGTATCCGCTGGTCTCGGGCACGCTCACGCCAGAGATGAGGTAGAGCTCCTGCAGGTACTCGGCGACGGGGTGTGTCATGTGGGGGGGAGGGGGCTGTGAGCGAGTCCGTGGACTGGGAGTTGACCGACGCATCCCATTGTTGCCACTGGGGATGGAGTCGCCTTGCGAAGTTCTCGGCGGTCCCGGTCGATCCCACCCCCTACTTCTTCTTCCCCCCCTTCCCCTCCTTCTCCGCCTCCACCCGTCGCGTCGCCAGCGTCGTCTTCTTCCCGTCGATCACCGCGTCGATCCACGTGAAGACGTCCTTCATGTCGGGGGCGGACATGGAGTGGCCGTTCTTGTGCTCTAGGACGATGACCTCGTAGGCCTTGGCGAGGAGGGCCTTTTCGGCGGCGGGGGCGGTGTCCGTGAAGTTCGAGTCCTTGGGGTCGCCCACGAGGATCACAGTGGGCGCGGCGGGGGTGGGCTTGTCGGCGGGGTCGAAGCTCTGCTTCGCGGAACCCACGAGGACGACGCCGCGGAACCGGGCGGCCTCCTCGGCCTTGCAGACGACGTCGTCCCACAGGCGGAAGCCGCCGCCGGAGAAGCCGAGGACGAAGACCTTGGTGTCGTCGATCGCGAACTGCTTCTTCAACTCGGTCAGGTACTTCGGGGCGTAGCCCTCGGCCTTCTGCTGGTTGTCGCAGCGCTCAAGCGAAATCAGGAGCGGCGGGGTCTTGCCGGCGAGGGCCTTGCAGGTCTGGAGGAAGTCGGCCGCCTTGCCGCCGTTGCCGTGGAGAAGGAGGACGACGGCGCACGGCTTCTTCGCGGAGTAACCGCTCGGGACGAGGGCCGCGAACGTCTCGTCGTGGCCGTCGATGGAGACGGTGCCGGTCTGGTCGCCCTTCTTCCAATTGGGGAGCGCAGGCGCGGTGTCGTCGGCCGCGAGGATACGCGGCGCGATGTGGCCGGCGATCTCGTAGGCGCGCTCGACGGCGGTCGTGAACGCGAGGAGACCGAGGACGCCAATGACGAACAGGGCGGGCTTGCGAACTCGGATGCGGATGCGCATGGGGTCAGTCCTTCGGGAGGGACTTGTCGGGGGCGACGGCGCGGAGGGCGGCGGCGACGGCCTTGATGTCGATCTTGTCCTGGAACGTGGCCTTCACCTTGCCCGCGGTGTCGTACACGACGAGCGCGGGCGTGCTCTTGAGGCCGGTCTTCGCCCAGCCGTCGGCATCGGCGTCGCGGTCGGCCTTGGCGCAGGGGAGCTGCTGGCCGAAGCGCTGGACGGCCAGGTCGCGGAGGCCGTCGTTCTGGAATGCCTTGGCCTTGTCGTTCGCGGCGTCGGCGGTCGTGGAGTACCAGTACACGAACGCGCCGGCGGGCTTCGCGGTGGCGCCCTTCGCGGCGGTCGCAGCGGCGGCCTCGAGCGCGGCGGCGGGGGTGTCGAGCCACTCGTACACGGCGCACACGCCGGGCGTGAACCGACCCTCTTGCACGCCGACCCACCACGTGTAGTACGGCATGAGCTTGTCGGGCCACGCATGGCCGAGGCCCGGCTGGATGCGGCACTCGGCGGTGCGAACCTTCTCGATGAGCGCGGGCACGGTGCCCTCGGCGGCGGACTTGTTCGGGTCGTCGCCGCCGGCCAGGGCGAGCACGCCCATCTCCTTCTTCGCGTGCTTCGGCGGCTTCTCGCCGCGGCTGCCGGCGGCGATCCAGCACGCGCTCTGGAAGCGCAGGGCCTCGTCGAACGCGACCGGCGCTAGGTTCCAGCCGCCGTTCGAGAAGCCGGCACCGTGGAGACGGCGCTCGCCGATGTGGAGGGACTTCTTCAGGTTGCCGACGATGGTCCGCACCGCCGCGAGGTCGGCGGCGCTCCACGTCTCGGCCTTCGACTTCGGGGCGACGACGACGTAGTCGTCCTTCGCGAGGTGCGCGAGGGAGTTCGCCATGCCGGTCTCGGTGCCGCCCGCGCCGTGGAGGATCACGATCATCGAGTGCTCCTTCGCGGGGTCGAAGGCGTCGGGCATGACGATCGACACCTTGAGGCCCTCGATCGTCTGCGACGACGTCCCGGCGGGGAACGGCGGGGCGTCCTGGGGGCGCGCCGGGGGGGCGGCCACGGCAACGAGAAGGGCGGCGAACAGGGCGGCAGCGGCGCGGGAGAGGAGGCGCATCGTCACAGGCTACCGCAGGCGCCGCAGGCCGCGTGATGCACCTGCATCATGGCCGGTTCGGCCGGTCGCCCGCACACTCGGAGGACCTCTGGAGGTGCGACGGATGTCTCAGTACGCGATGCAGAAGTCTGCCAAGCCGACCCGCCGATCGCGGCACCCCTACGAGCTCGTCCGCCGCGCCGGGCGCGAGGAGTTCCACGGCAATCTGAAGGTGCGCGAGATCCTCGTGGGCGGCGTCCGCATCGGCGGGCCGCGTCCGGTGGTCATCGCGGGGCCGTGCTCCGTCGAGTCTCTTGAGCAGACGGTTGACGTCGCGCGGGCCTGTCGCGACGCCGGGGCCGACATGCTCCGCGGCGGCGCCTACAAGCCCCGCACGAGTCCCTACGACTTCCAGGGACTCGGGATCGAAGGGCTCGAGATCCTGGCGGAGGCGCGCGCGCAGACCGGACTGCCGATCGTCACCGAGGTGATCGATCCGCGTCTCGTCGAAGAGGTCTGCCGCTTCGCCGACGTCCTCCAGATCGGCGCGCGGAGCATGCAGAACTTCCCGCTGCTCGTCGAAGCGGGGAAATCGGGCAAGCCCGTGCTTCTGAAGCGGCACTGGGGCGCGACGTTGCAGGAGTGGCTCTGCGCGGCCGAGTACGTCGCGGCGCAGGGGAACCTGAACGTGATCCTCTGCGAGCGAGGCATTCGCACGTTCTCGCAAGGGACGTACAACCGCAACACGCTCGACCTGAACGTGGTGGACGCCGCGCGCCGCGAGACGTTCCTGCCGATCTTCGTCGATCCGAGCCACGGCACGGGCGTGGCCGATCTGGTCCCGGCGGCGTCGCTCGCCGGCGTCGCCTGCGGCGCGCACGGGCTGATGATCGAGGTCATCGGCGAGACGGCCGATCCGGCCGAGGCGATGTCGGACGGCTACCAGGCGATCCGTCCGTCGATGCTCCGGGACGTCATCGAGCGTGCTCGCTGCTGCGCCACGGCGGCGGCGCAGGAGTTCATCCGATGAAGCGTGCTGCACGCGCAGCGCTGACCGTGGTTGCGCTCTCGGCCGGGATCTCGTCTGCCGCGTGCAAGCCGTCGTCTTCCGACGCCCCGCCGGCGCCGCAGGCGCTCCCCGCGGCTGCGCCCGGCACCGAGAAGGACGCGTTCCGCGACATCCTGGCGTCGTCGGGCATCGACTTCGTGCAGGTGCTCGCCGACGGCGCGCTGGACTCGCTCCCGGAGAGCGTCGGGGCCGGTTGCACCGCGATCGACTACGACGGCGACGGCCGCATGGACCTCTACTTCGTCGCGCAAGCGTGGTCCGAAGCGGTCAACACCGGCGAACCGAAGCGAGGCGCCACACGGAACCGGCTCTATCGCAACGACGGCGGCGGGAAGTTCACGGACGTCACGGACAAGGCGGGCGTGGGCTTCGAGGACTTCGCGTTCATGTCGGTTGCGGCCGACTTCGACGACGACGGCCGCACCGACCTGTTCATCGCCGCCGAGCACGCGAACCGTCTGCTCCGGAACCGCGGCGACGGCACGTTCGAGGACGTCACGAAGAAGGCCGGGATCACGCAGGCCGTCTGCACGGTGGCCGCGTGCGCGTTCGACGCGAACGGCGACGGTCTGCTCGACCTCTACCTCGGCAACTACGTCACGTTCGACAAGAACTACCGCCTGTACTTCAAGCCGGTCGTGTTCCCCGGCCCGCTCGCGTTCGGCGCGCAGGCCGACATCCTCTACGTGAACAACGGCGACGGCACGTTCACCGACGGAACGAAGGGCTCCGGGTTCGACGTCGCGGAACCCGGCCGCGCGATGGGCGTGTCGATCCTCGACTACGACGTGGACGGGAAGCCGGACCTGTACGTCGCGAACGACGCGACCGCGAACTTCATGTTTCACAACGAGGGCGCCGGGAAGTTCAAGGAGGTGGGCACGTCGATGGGCCTTGCGTACGGCGTTCAGGGCGACGCCACCGCCGCGATGGCCGGGATGACGGGCGACATCAACGAAGACGGCCGCCCCGACATGCACGTCACCGACAACGCGTACGGGTCGATGTTCGTCTCGAACGCGAAGGGCGGATACACCGACAAGATCCTGTCGTGCGGCGTCGCCGGCGCGTCCGGCCAGTGGCCCTCGTGGGGCGGCGGGTTCTTCGACTTCGACGCCGACGGGCACCTCGACCTCTACCTGGTCAACGGCGACCTCTACCGCGCGACGGGGCGCCCGGACCTGCTCTTCCGCGGCGCCGGAGACGGCACGTTCGAAGACGTCTCGGTCGAGTCGGGCGCGTACTTCCGCACGGAACGACCCGGCCGCGGAGGCTGCGTGGTGGACATCGACGGCGACGCGCGCATGGACGTCGTCGTGACGAACATTGGCGACCGCCCGGCCGTCCTCCACAACCAGACGCGCTCGGGACACGCCGTTCTCGTCGCGCTGAAGTCCGGGCGGAAAGGCGCGTCGGGCCAGGGGGCGAAGGTCACCGTCGCTGCGGGCGGCAAGTCGTGGACGCAGGTCGCGTGGCCCCGGCAGGGCTACATCACCTGCGGCGACGCGCGCCTGCACTTCGGGATCGGCGCGGCGGAGAAGATCGAACGCATCACGGTCGAGTGGGCGGACGGCACGAAGACCGAAGCGAAGGACCTTGCGCGGGACCGCGTCTGGACTGCCGAGCAGGGCGGGAAGGTCCAGTGACGAGGCGCGGCTTCGCGGTCCCGATGCTCCTCGCGGCACTCGGCGCGACTGCGTGCTCGCGCAGCGACGTCGCCGCGCCGCAGCCCGGCGCGGCCGCCGACACCGTTGCGGAGCGCGTTCCGCCCGGCGCTACGAGCGACGTGCCCGACCCAGCGGTGCGAATCCCCCACGGGTCCAAGGTGGTGCGCGTCTCCGGTGCTGGCGAGGCAGCTCTGACCGATGGACTTGTCGCGGCCGGCGCGCCCTGCGTCCGCCCCGACGGCAAAGCGCTGCTCTTCGTCGCGAAGGAGAAGGACGGCGACGCGTACGCGGTGTTCGAGTGCGCGGCCGACGGGAGCGATCGCAAGGTGCTCGTGCGCCACGGCACGGACTGCCAGTCGGCCGCGTATCTCCCGGACGGGCGGATCGTCTACGCCGCGGCGATCGACGCGCCGTCGCCGGTGCGCGACGCGCGGCGGGCGCAAGCGTTGTTCGTCGCGAAGGGCGACGGCACGCCGGGGAACAGAATCACGTTCGGTGGCGCCTACGACGCCGATCCGACCGTGCTCACCGACGGTCGGGTGCTGTTCGCGTCGTGGCGAGCCGGTCCGGCCGGCGCCGCGGGCACGTTCGGGCTCTTCACCGTCCACCCCGACGGCTCGGGCTACGCAGCATTCCACCGCGGTGTCGACTCGGCCGTGCGTCCGCAGCAGACGCCCGATCTCGACGTGCGTTTCCGGCGCCTCTCCGACGGCGCGGCGTTCGTCGCTTCGTGGGACGCCCCGATGTCGTCGGTGACGGCGGCGACCGGCCCGGCCCGTGCGATGCCGCTTGCCGCGCGGACGCGATCGCAAGGACATCTGTCGGTCGCGAAGGCCGAGGTCGCGTTCGGCACGCTGTACTGCGTCGATGCGCGCCGCGGGGCGCCCGGCGCCGTGGCCGTCCGCGTCCGCGCTGAAGGCCCGGCAGCGCGCGTGCTCGGCACCGTGCCCCTCGCGGCCGACGGTTCGTTCCATCTGCGCGTTCCGGCCGACACGCCGATCGTGTTCGAAGCGGTGGACGCCGAGGGCCGCGCCGTCGCGGCCGAAGCGGCGCCGATCTGGGTCCGCGGCAACGAGACGCGCGGGTGCGTCGGGTGTCACGACGACGTCGAGACCGCTCCACCAAACGTGCGGCCCGCGGCGGTGCGCGACGCTGCGGTGGACATCTCGGGCACGGGGGGCGTCCGATGAAGCTCCCGCGCATGCGCACGGTGCTGATCGTCGGCGGCGTCGCGCTCGTCGCCGGTGCCGCGGCCTTCCACGCGTGGGGCGTCGCGCACGTTCGCAAGGTGACCGGCAACGAGCCGCAGGGAATGCCCTCGTGCATCGACTGCCACCGAGGCGGCGGACCTGCGAAGTACGAGCGCGGAATCGCCCGGCCGACGCCCGTGGATCTCGCGGCCGATCCGCGGGGACGGCTCGTCTACGCAGCGTGCGGCGCGTTCCAGCGCGTGGCGATCGTGGACGCGGAGTCAGCCGTTCTCCTGCGCTTCATCGCGGTGCCGGGCGACGCCACAGGCGTTGCGGTGTCGCCGAAGGGCGACCTGCTCGCGGTGTCGCTCGACGATCAGAAGGCGATCGTCTTCGTGGACCCGGCCGAGGACCGGATCGTCGGCCGCGTGGAGGTCGGGCTCGAGCCGAAGGGGCTCGCGTTCAACGCCGACGGCACGCTGGTGTTCGTCGCGAACTCCGGGTCGGGGACGGTGTCGGTCGTGGACGTCGCCGCGAGGACCGAGCGCCTCACCGCGCCTGCGGGTCGCGATCCGTACCGCGTTGCGGTTTCGCGTGACGGCGCGCGGGCGGCGGTCGTCGCGCGGATGGCGAGTCTCACCACGCCGGAACAGGTCCCGACGTCTGAACTCACCCTGCTCGACGCGCGGACCGGCGCGATCGTGAACCGCGTGGCGCTTCCGTCGTGCCACCTCACCGAAGGACTCGCGTTCTCGCCCGACAGCGCGCGCGTGCTCGTCCCCACGCTGCGCGTTCGCAACCTGTTGCCGATCACGCAGGTCGCCCGCGGCTGGGTGATGAGCAGCGTGCTGGCTTCCGTGGACGTCGCCACGGGCGCGGTCTCGCTGTTCCCGCTCCAGTCGGTGAATCGAGCGTTCCCCGACCCCGCGGGGATCGCGGTCTCGGCCGACGGTGCGACGGCCTTCGTTGCAGCGTCGGGCGCGCACGTCGTGGCATCGATGGACATGAGGGCGATGCGCGTCGCCGAGCCCCTCTGCGACGCGTCGAAAGACGAGCGGTTCTCGCTGAGCGTGCTGTGGATGCGGGGAAGAACCGACGTCCGCGAGATGCCGGGCGACGTTGAGTTCGTCGGCACCGGGACGAAGGCGCGCGTGGCGGTCGCGGAACGCCTCGGCGACTCGATCGCGCTGCTCTCGGCGGCCGGCGGAGCGCTCGTCGCCCGCGTCGCGCTCGGCCCGGCGGTTGACGCAGACGCGCCGCGCCGCGGGATCGGAGTGTTCAACTCGGCCGAGTTCGCGTTCCAGGGCGACTTCTCCTGCCGCAGTTGCCATCCGGACGGTCACACCGACGGCCTCACGTATGACTTCGAGATCGACGGACTCGGCCGCGACGTCGTGCTGAACCGGAGTCTCCAGGGCATCCGTGGCACCGCGCCGTTCAAGTGGAACGGCCTGAACCCCACGATTCAACGGCAGTGCGGGATGCGCTTCGCGACGGTGCTGACGCGCGCCGATCCCATCCCCGAGGCGAAACTCGACGACCTCGTCGCGTATCTCGAATCGATGCCGCCGCCGCTCCCGCCCGCCGGCAAGGACCCGGCGCGTGCGTTCACGACGACCGCCGTCGAGCGCGGCACCGCGCTCTTCTTCCGCATGAAGACGAAGAAAGGCGTGGCGATCCCGGCGGAGCAGCAGTGCGTCACCTGCCACCCACCGCCGCATTACACCCACCTGCAGCGGGCCGACGTCGGCACGGGCGGCGACCACGACAACACGTCGTCGTTCGACGTGCCGCACCTCACGGGCATCGGCCGCAAGGCCCCGTATCTCCACGACGGTCGCGCGCGGTCGCTGGAGGAGATCTGGACGATGCCCGGCGTCGAGGACCACCACGGCGTGGTCACCGACATGAACAAGAACGAGCTGAATGACCTGATCGAGTTCTTGAGGAGCCTCTGACCATGAAACCCATCCTGCGACTCGCGATCCCGGTCCTCGCGGCGGCGGGAGTCGTTGCGTTCATCGCGCTGCGGAGTGTGGGCGCATCCGACGACGCCCGCGCGGCCGAAGGGCCGGACGTGCGGCCCGAGCCGATGGCTGCCGACCCGTGGGCTGCGCCGGCGGACCTCGCGAAACCGGTGCTCTACTTCGACCGCTGGGAGACGCTCACGACGAAGGACGGTCTGCCGTCCGACCGCGTGTCCTCGGTGCTCGCCGAGGGCGACGACCTCTTCGTCGGCACCGAACGCGGCTTCGCGGCGCGTCGCGCCGGGAAGTGGACGACGTGGGGCAAGGCCCAGGGCCTGCCGCACGGGTTCGTCACGTCCGTCGCGCGTGACCCCGCGGCCGACGTCACGTGGCTCGGCACGATGAAGGGCCTCGTGCGGATCTCCGGCGGCAAGGTCGAGGTCTTCACGCAGAAGTCGAGCGGGCTCCAGAACGACGTCGTCTACCACGTTCGCGTGGACGGTGCGCTGCTCTGGTGCGCCACGCCGGCCGGCATCAGCGTGCTCGACACGAAGTCCGGATCGTGGTCGCTGTTCGACCAGGACAACTCGATCATGGCCGAGCCGTGGTGCTACTCGGTGGCCACCGGGCCGGAACGCGTGTGGTTCGGAATCTGGGCGGGCGGCGTCGTCGAACTGAACCGTCGCACCGGCGCGTTCCGCGACTACCACGATCCCGACGGCGAACTCGAGGTGGACCTGCTGAAGGACGACGGCGCGCTCCACGAGGTGACGTCGTTCATCTCGTACGACTCGGGCATGCTCTGGCAGACGACGTACTTCGGCGTGGCGCGGTTCGACGGCCACCGCTGGCGCAGCTACGGGGAAAAGGACGAGGGCATCCCCGGTGACTTCGTCGTGCACGTCGCCGGCCGCGGACACACGGGGTACATCGCCACGGATCAGGGTTTCGGCGTGATCGACGGCGATGCGAATGTGTGCGTGTCATACAAGCGTGGAAAGGACGGCCGTACGGCAGTCCGCACGCTGACGAAGGGCAAGGAGACGGACGTGCGGACGTACGACACCGGCCCCGCGTCCGACTACGCGACGTGGGTGCAACCGGTGGCCGACGGGATCTGGGTGGCGACGGGCGCGGGCCTGTCGCACGGGTTCGCGGCGAAGCAATGAGTCAGACGACGACGAGGAGAACGTGAACGCCATGTCGAAGAAGAGCCAGAAGCCGAAGGTGATCGGGAAGCTCGACGCGCAGTTCTCCGAGTGGGAACGCATCGAGATGCGCGCGATGGGGCTCGTCGATGCGAAGGGCAACATCCTCCAGCATCCGCCGACGCCGCCGCAGGTGGCGCGGAAGGTCATCACGAACCTCGGCGTGCTGAACGAGGCGTTCGACTACGCGCTGCCGTCGTCGTTCAGCCGCGGAATCGCCGTGTCGCTCGATGCGGGTCAGCGCATCCTCTACATCTCCGGCACCGCGAGCATCGACGACAAGGGCGTGACGATCTACCCCGGCGACTTCCGGGCGCAACTCTGGCGCACGTATCGGAACATCACGGAACTGCTCGCCGCCGAGGGCGCGAACTGGCACGACATCGTCCGCACCTCGTGCTACCTGCGCGACATCGAGCGCGACTACGACGAGTTCAACAAGGTCCGCACGCTGTTCTTCGACTGCCTGAGCGTGCGCCCCGTGCCCGCGTCCACGGGCATTCAGGCCCGGCTCTGCCGGTCCGACCTTCTCATCGAGATCGAGGCGTTCGCGTTCGTGAAAGGCGGATGATGATGCGGAAGCTCGCATTCGCGCTGTCGGCGCTCGTCGGCGCGCTCGTTTGCGTTTCGACGCTCGAAGCCCAGGAGTCGTCGGACAAACCGCTCTCCGGCCGCGAGCGTTACGGCGGCACGCCGGAGGAAGTCGCGCCGTACCGCGACGTCGAGCCGGGGCGCCGGTTCTTCATCCTGCCGCAGATTTTCCGCGGCCCGGGACGCGACGACGCGCCGCCCCCCGACCTCACGCGCGTCGTGATCGGACTGATCGCGCCGCTCTCCGGGCCCGACGCGCCGTGCGGCACCAACATGATCCACGGTGCGGAACTCGCGGTTGCAGAGGCCAACGCCGAGGGTGGATTCGGCGAGAAGAAGCTCCCGTTCGAGATCGCGCTGAGGAACGAGGGCGCACGATGGGGCCAGGCCGGGGACGCCATGGTGGACCTCGTCGAGGACGACGGCGCGTGGGCGATCATCGGTGCGTACGAAGACACGAACTCGCACGTGATGTCGCGCGTGGTGCTCAAGATCCAGACCCCGATGGTCAACACCACCGGCCCCGATCCGACGCTCACCGAACACAACGTGCCGTGGGTCCTGCGCAACCGGCCGGACGATCGTCAGACGGCCATGCTCCTCCTGAGGAAGGTGTTCCGCGAGCAGGGACACAAGCGCGTCGTCCTCTTCCGCGCCAACGACCGCTACGGCCGCACGGGCGTGAAGGAGTTCATGGACGCAGCGCGTCGCTACGGGCACCCCGTGCCGCTCGAGGTCCGCTTCGACGTGAAGGAGACGGACTGGGCCGCGCGCATTGAACGATTGAAGGCCGCCGACGCCGACGCGATCGTCATGTGGGGTCGCCCGGTCCCCACGGGCGCCGCGCTCCGCGCGCTGCGCGACGCAGGCATCACGCTCCCGTGCTACGGCCCGGACCGGCTCGTGGATCCGCGCTTCCTCGAGACGGCCGGCAAGGCTGCCGAGGGCTTCACGTTCACGTACCCGTTCGACCCGCGCACCGGCGGCCAGGGATGGGACGCGTTCCGGACGGCGTTCAAGGCGAAGTACGGCGACGAACCGCTCGCCGACGCCGCGTTCGCCTACGACGGCGCGAAGCTGATCATCGCCGGCCTGCGCGAGTCCGGCCTGAACCGTCCGCGCCTCCTCGACGCGATGACCGCGAAGCCGACGTACGAGGGCGTGACCGGGACCGTTCGGTTCGACATCACCATGAACAACGTGTCGAAGATGACGATCGGCCACGTTGAGAAGGGGCGGTTCGTCTTCGGCGAATGACGTGACGCAGCGCGCACTCCCACTCCTGCTCCTGTTCGTCGCCGCATGCGGCGGGGGCGAGGCGGCGCCCGCCCTGGCGCCGGCGCCGCGCGCCTCAACTGGGGAACCGCGCGCACAGCTTCCGACGTACCGCGTCCTCGCCTCGGACGACGACCACGGGCCGCTCATGCAACCGGTCGTCGCGCTCGTTCCATCCGACGACGCAGCGATCACCGACGCCCTCGCCGCCGGCATCCGTTGCGCGTTCGCCGAGTCCGCCGCGGCCGGCGGCCCCACGCTCGCGCTCCGCGTCTCGACGAAGACCGCGGCGTGGGGCTCCGCCGTCGAGGGCGCGATCCGCGACGCCGTGGACACCGACGCCGTGGCGCTCATCGCGCCGCCGGAGCGCCGACACACGCACCTGCTCGTCCAACTCGGCACGAAGGTGCGGTTGCCTGTGTTCTCGACGTCGGCCGCGCGGAGCGCGGTGAGCGCGGGCAGTCCGTGGGTCATCGCTGTGGCGCCGACGTCGTTGGGCGTCGGAGACGGCCCGCCGGTCCCGCCGGCGTTCGACGTCGCGGCGCCAGCGTCGTCATCGTCGGCGTCGCGAGCGTTCGTCGAGGCGTTCCGCGCAGCGAACGGCCGTGACCCCGGTCCCTGGGACGCCGTGGGATTCGATGCAGGCCGCGCCGTGGTCGAGGGCGTCCGCCGCAACGGCCTGCATCGCCCGGGACTCCTCGGTTCCCTCGTCCACGGCGACGCGATTCGGGGTGCTTCGGGAGATTTTTCGTTCGAGGGCGATGGCGCGCGCAGATCCGTGACGGTGGTCCCGAAATGAGGCCCGTTGGGAGACTGTCGTCGCGCTCCGGCGAGGGTCGCAGCACAGCCTTCGGAGACCGGAGTCGCGCAGTCGGCGTGACGCGGGTCACGTCGTGCCGGGACGCCGCAGGGCACCCTCGTTGCGGACCAGGGCCCATCAGCATCTTCCCCACCATGACGCCGCGCCACCCGCCTGTCTTCCTCGATCCGGACACCGAGTCCGAGACCGCGGTCGCGCGTCGTCACGCGAACTCCGGCAGCCCCGCTTCGACCGTCCGTCCGGGGGGAGTGCAGCCCGGCGTCGCGCCGTCGGAGCCCGTGACCGGTGTTCCGGCGTGGGTCGTCGGCATCGACCAGGCGGCGTGGGTTGCGGGTCCCGACCGTCGCATTCGTTGGATGAACCGCCGGGCCGAGGCGCTTCTCGGCGTGCGCGCAGCGGATGCCGTCGGCAAGCCGTGCGACACCGTTGTCTGCGCGCGCGACGGTTCCGGTCGCCCGTTCTGCAGCGGTCTCTGCCCGATCCGCGCGCGAGCGATCCGCCGCGAACCGGTCGCCGCGCACGATCTTGTCGTCGGACCCCACGGCCAGCATTCACGGTGGGCGCGGTTCACATCGATCCCCGTCGATGCGTCGGGCTCTGCGGGCGGCGTGTCGATCGTCCACCTCGCGACCGATCTCGACAGCGAGCGCCGCGCTTCCGGATGGATCGAGCGCGTCGCTTCGCGCAGCGACCCGATCCGCGAGTCCGACCCCCGACCGACGCGCGCCCTGACTCCCCGCGAGTCCGAAATCCTCGACCTTCTCGTGGACGACGTCGAACTCCCGCGCGTCGCGCACCTGCTCGGCATCTCGAAGACCACCGCGCGCAACCACGTCCAGCGCCTCACCGCCGCCCTCGGCGCCCACTCCGTCCAGGAGGCCATCGCGATCCGCCTCCTGCGCCGCGGGTGAGCGGGGGCGGCCCCGCTCCGCCCGTTCGATCTCGTCGGCGTATCCTGCGCAGGGACCCGCACCGTCACACTTCGACCCCGTGCGGCGTTTCTCCTGCATGAGCGAACGACTCCCTCTCCCCCTCGACACGCTTCTCGCCCACCGCGCATTCGTCACGGCGCTTGCGCAGGCGCTGGTCCGCGACCCGGCCGCCGCCGACGACTTGGCGCAGCAGGCGTGGGTTGCGGCGATGGAGCGGCCGCCGATCTCCGGCGGGTCCGTTCGCGGCTGGTTCGCTCGCGTGCTGCGCAACGCGCGGCGTGACGCGTGGCGGACGGACGCGCGGCGCGCACGACGAGAGCAGGTGGCGCCGCAGCGGGCGCCCGAGCCGTCGCCCGACGAGATCGTCGCGCGGGCCGAGATCCACCGGCAAGTGGTCCTCGCCGTGTTCGCGCTCGACGAACCGCAGCGCACGACCGTGATCCTCCGCTTCTTCGAGGGGCTTGACGCGACGGAGATCGCCGCGCGGCAGGGCGTCCCGCCGGCGACGGTGCGGAAGCGCCTCGAACGCGCGCTCGATCAGCTTCGCGAGCGACTTGACGCGGACCACGGCGGCGACCGCGCCGCGTGGATCGCAGCGGTGGCGCCGCTGGCATCGGCGGTGCCGGAGTGGGCAGGGACCGCGGCGGGAGCAGGAAGCGCCCCGCATGCCAGCGGCGCGAGTGCGACATCCGCGACGGAGGTTCACGCGGCGTCGTCGTCGGCGATCGCGGGATCACGCCCGGCGGCGCGACTGCTGACGGGCGCCGCTGCGCTCGTCCTTGTCGGACTCGGCGCGGGCGTGTGGTTCCTCGCGCCGGACGACTGGACGACGACCGGCACACCGGGCGACGGAACGGGCGCGGAGCGGGGCCGCGCCGGCGTTGCGGTCGAGGATGCAGCGGCAGGGCGTGCCGGCCGTGCGCAGCGCGTCGCGGGCAATGACTCGACGGCCGGAATCGCTTCGTCGTCACCTGCCGCCGCGGTCGCGCTATCGCTCGCCGCCGCGGACCTGACCGTTTCGGTGCGAACGCCGACGGGCGACCCGGCCGCCGGCGCGACCGTCAAGCTCCTCCGCATGCCCCGCGAGCCGCGGTTTGTCAACTGGGCGCTCGAGTTCCCCGATCCGCCGTCGGCCGTCGAAGTGGCGAGTGCGACGACCGACGCCGACGGGAGGGCGACGCTGACCGGCCTCGTGCGCGGCTCGCATGTACTCACCGCCGAAGCGCCGGGGCTCGCGCCGCCGGCTGCGCTTTGGGTCACCCCCGGGGCGCGTTCGCAGTCGTGGGAGTTGCTTCTCCGGCGCGCGGGCGTGGTCACGGGACTCGTGATGGACGGCGCGACCGGTGCTCCCGTCGTTGCCGAGGTGGTGGTTCGTGCCGCCGAGGACGTCGCGCTTGTCCCGCTGGTCGGGACGCAGCGCTTCGTCGCGACTGCGGCAGACGGGACGTTCCGTGTCGAGGGCGTTCCGGCGGGGCGCGTGATCGTCGGTGCGCGCCGACCGGGCGGCCTTGTCGCGGCGTCCACCGTCGCCTACCCGGACGGCGTCGGGCCCGTGGAACTTCGCCTCGCGCAGACCGCGACGGTCGAAGGGATTGCGATCGACGACTCCACCGACGAGCCCGTCGAGGGGGCGGCGCTCGACGCGATCCTGACGTTCCAGCAGGGAGGGTTCTCTCCGGCTCGCGCCCGCGTTGTGACTGGGCAGGGAGGACACTTCCGGCTGCCGGGCGTGCCGGTCGGCTCGGCGATTCGCGTGGTCCCCGCGGACGACGGGCCGTGGAAGGCCCAGTGGGATCGCGCTGGCACGACATCAACGGGAGGGAGCTGCGAGGCGCTCGCGGCCGAGGGCTACGACGGGCTTCGAGTGCGTCTCCTCCGGCCCTCGGTCGTCGAGGGCGTCGTGACGACGTCCGACGGACGCCCCGCGGCTGACGCAGAGGTCATCGTGATCGGCGATCGGGTCTGGGTCGGGGTCCGCGTGATTGAAGCGGGCGTCGCGCTCGCCCAGGGACGCACCGACGCACGCGGCTGCTATCGCATCGACGGACTTGCGCCCGGACGGATCGAGGTTTTCGCGCGGTCGGGCGACGAGTGCGCGGAGCTGTGGATGACCGCCGACCGCCGGATGAAGTCCGTCTCCTCGGCCGACGAAGACGACGCCCGTCCGTGTCTCGCGGCCGGCGAGAGGACGCGCGTGAACGTCCGACTCGTCGCCGGTCGAGCGGTCGCGGGCAGCGTGCAGCGCGGCGACGGCTCCCCCGTGGCTGACGCCGACGTCGTCACGGCCAATCGCCACGTGACGAGTCAGTTCGCAGCGATGGCCACGACCGACGCCGATGGCCGGTTCGTCCTCCACGCCATCCCGCCCGGCGACGAACCGCTCGTCGTTTCGGCGAGGGTCGGGACGGAGACCGGGCGAGTCGATGTCGCGGACGGCGTCTCCGAGGTGACGATCCGCCTCGATCGCGCCGACGCGACGAACATTGCCCTGGCGGGACGCATCGTCGGCCCCGACGGCGATGCCGTCCCGTCGGCACGTCTCGTCCTCGTGGAGACGCCGGGTGACGACGACACGCTGCCTGCGAGGTACGGGCGACATCTGGACCGCGGGGGAAGTCGTACGGTGCCCGTCCGCGCGGACGGGACCTTCTCAGTCGATCGGCTCTACGGCCTCCAGCGCGACCGGATGCTGCTCGTCGCGTCGGCGCGGGGCTTTCTCCCCGGCGCGGCGATGGTCCCGGTGCGGCCCGGCGCCCGCGTCGAGAACATCCGCGTCGCGCTGCGCCGCGGTGCTGAGGTCCGCGGCGTGCTGCGCGATGCTGCCGGATCTCCGCTCGCCGGAGTGCCCGTCCGCGCGGTGCAGGCGACGCCGGGGACCTGCGTGTTCGACGGGACCCCGCCGACGGCCGCGACGGCCGCTGACGGTGCCTTCCGTCTCGTCGTCGAACCGGACGTGAGCGTCTCGATCGTGTTCGGAGCCATCGGCGACGAGGTGCTGTCGCTGCCATCGGCGCCGCCCGGCGAGTCGCTCGTCGAGGCCCGGCTGCCGGCGAACGCGAAGCCGCGTTCCGTGGTGCAGGCGGAGAGCGCCGCGCGCGCAGCGGAGGTCGCGAAGCGGATCGCGTCCGATGAGCAGGCCGCTGCAAACTACGTGCACCTGACCGGCCGCGTCGTCGGGCCCGACGGCAAGGCGATCTCGAACGCAGACGTTCGCCACGTCGTGACCGACGCCAGCGGACGCCGCTCGACCGGATCCACGACGGACGCCGCCGGTCGCTTCTCGATGCCGCTGCCGCCCGGCGCCGTCGGCGCGCTCCACGTGGACGCGCGGGAGCGCGGTGTCGCCGTGCGGGAAGGAGTCGCCGCCGGCGGAGGCGACGTCGAGATCCGCGTCGTCCTGCGCACGGAGCCCGTCCTGCGTGGTGTCGTGCGCGACGCGTCCGGCCGTCCGATCGCAGGCGTCGCCGTCGTTTGTCGTCAGGAGACGCGGCGACCTGGCGCCGCCGTCCGCGCGTACCTCGACGTCCGCGATCACGAACCGGAGTCGGACCGCCACGATCTGCGTACGTTGCGCACCGCGGCCGACGGCGCGTACAGCGTCGCGACGCTCCCGCTGGGAAAGTGGACCATCTATGCCGGGCGTCCCGGCACGCCGTGGTGCGCGGACTCGGTCGAGGAAGTCGTCGTCGATGACGCGGATCAGCCGGTGTCCGAGCGGGACCTGCGCGTCATGCCGGGTCACGTCCTCCGAGCGCGCGTCGTGGATGCCGACGGAGCCGCCCGCCGCGGCGCCATCGTCCAAGTCTCGCGGGCCAAGTCCGCTGCGCAGCCGGCGGTGGAGTTCGTCCTGACCACTGCATGCGACGGCGACGGACGCATCGAATTGACCGGGCTACCGCCCGGACCGTGGCGCCTCGTGCTCCGGCGCGGAGAGGTGCAGGCCGAGGCCGACGTCAGCGAGTCCGCGGCCTTTGTGGACGTGCGTCTCTGAGCAGCACCGACGGCGCTGAGCGTCACGCGAGCCGTTTCGGCGAAAGTCCCCCCTCCATCGCCGAGTTCGCACTGCCCCCGCGTCGTTCTCCCGCGGACCATCGTGCATGACCCCGTCTGCGCTATGAAGGGTGCAAACTAACGTTTTTCATTAGTTTGCCGATAATGACAACATGCGCATGGCCAGGGTCCCCGACGAGTTCCTCAGCGAGGGGCGTCACTGGGCGACTCCGAGCGAGATCGCCGATCGCGTCGGCGCACCGGTGAGCCATGTCCACGTCGCGGCGGGTCGGTGGTTCGAAGCGCACCTTGCGTTCTCGCCGGTTCGGGGCCTCTACGTGTTCATCCCGCCGGAGTTCCGGTCTTGGGGTGTCGTACCGGCGGAGTGGTTCATTGACGCGGCGATGATGCACCTCGCGCGCCGCTACTACGTTGGCATGCTCACCGCGGCCGCGCGCCACGGCTCGTCACACCACGCGCCGCAGGCGTTTCAGGTCATGGTGGACCGCAAGGTCCAGAGCCGGGTCGTCGGGCGCGTGCGACTCCAGTTCATGTGGAGTTCGCGGGCGGGTCGCGTGCCTACCGTACGCGTCAACACGCCGACCGGGACCATGCTGGTCAGCTCCCGGGAAACCACGGTCCTCGATCTCGCCGACCGTCCGAGCGACGCCGGCGGGATCGACGCCGTTGCAACCGCGGTCTCGGAGATCGCCGCGGGACTCGACCCGAAGCGGCTGGCTGCGGTCGCGCGCTTCTATCCGCGCAGCGCGGTCGCACGGCTGGGCCATCTCCTCGAGGAGCTGCGCTTCGCAGGGCCGCTTGAGCGGCTTGAGCGGATCGTCGCGAAGGCGAAGTCGCCCGTGCTCCTCGATCCGCGAGGTCCGCGTCGAGGAGCGCGCGACGCCCGCTGGTGCGTCGTCGTCAACCGGCGCGTCGAGGTGGAGGCGTGATCCCGCGCGCCCATCTGACCGAGTGGTCGCGCCGCGTCCCGTGGCCTGAGGTCAACCAGGTCGAGCAGGACCTCGTGCTCAAGCGCCTGGTCGTCGAGATCTTCCGCGACGATCTGCTCTCGCAGGAGCTCGCGTTCTGGGGCGGCACGTGTTTGCACGCGCTCATGCTCGCGCCGCTCCTTGCGACGTCTGCCCCGAAGTACGACGCCGGCGAAGCGCTTGCGCGGGTCCGTCGCGAGGTGCTCGACGTGCTGGATGCATGACGGAGCGCGCGGACGAAACGCGGCCGCGCACCTGCTGCGCTCGTCGCGGGTGACTGGGGTCTCGGAGCCTCGGAATCTCCCACGGACATGTGGACGCTCGGCCGTTCGCAGTCGTCCAATCTCGGCGGGAGGTCCGACATGACTCTCTGGACACGCCGCCGCGTCATTGGCGCGGCCGCGGGCATCGCAGTCGTCTCGCTCGCACCGCGCGGGTGGATTGGCGTCGCATCGGCCGCACCGAAGGAACCGGCGAAGGGCGACGTCTACACGAAAGACGTCGCGTTCCTCCTCGACGCGCTCGGTTCGAAGGCGGCGGCGCTCCTCAAACTGAAGGGCGTCGACTGGGCCGCCGTCTCGAAGGAGTTCACGGCGGCCGCGAAGACGGTGAAGACCGACGCCGAGCACGTTGTGCTCTGTGCGCGCCTCGTCGCGCGACTTCGCGACGGTCACGCGGGACTCCGCGATCTGAAGGTGCCGTGGCCGGACGACTCCGGCGGGAAGGCGTCCGGCGGGCCGGGGCTGTCGCTCGTCGTGGGCGGGCCGAAGGTGTATGTGCGCCAGGCATGGGGCGACGCTGCGACGGAAGGGCTTCATCCGGGGCATGAGATCCTTGCCCTCGACGGCAAGCCGGCGCGCGCGTGGCTCGACGCGAAGGTCGCCGAGATGCGCGACCTGACCGGCTATTCGACCGAGCAACAGGCGCTCTACGCCGCGTGTCACTGGGGAATGTCCGGCCCCGAGGGTTCGAAGCTCGCGTTCAAGGCGATGGCGCGCGGGAAGACGGAGTCCGGCGAGGTGACGCGCTCGCCGCGCGTCGGCGTGGTGCCGTCGGGCCCGGTGTTCCCGCCGAAGGGACTCACCGCGCTCGGTCGGCAGTCGTACGGGAAGACCGCCGCGGGCAACGGGTACATCCACTTGCGCGACGTCCCGGGCGAGCTGCCCGACCAGCTCGACACCGCGCTCGACGCGATCGGAGACGTCCCGGGCCTGGTCCTCGACACGCGGGCGAATGGCGGCGGTGGCTGCGACCACGAAGCCGTGTTCGCGCGGTTCCTCCCCACGGACAAGGCGTTCGGTCAGTACAAGGGCGCTGGCAAGCGTCCCTACGCCGGGCCGATGGTCGTCATCGTCGATGCGGGCGTGCGCTCCGCAGGCGAGACCGTCGCGGGCCAGTTCAAGGAGGACGGCCGCGCGTTCATGATCGGCGACGCGCCGACGGCGGGAATGTCGTCGCAGAAGGAGACCGTGACCGTGCCGAGCGGCATGTTCTCGGTGCTCGTCTCCGTCGCGAGCAACAAGGGCCGTTTCAACGGCGGCCGCGGCATCGAGGGAATCGGCGTCCCGCCGCACGAAGTCGTCCCCTACGACCCGGCCGACCTCGCCAACGAGATCGACACCCAGATCCGCCGCGCCGAGGAACTCCTCGGCAAGGGCTTCCCCAAGGGCGTGGTGAGGTGGTCGCCTGCGAAGTGACGCGCGCATCGCAGGACGACGGCGCGCGCCGCGGACGACCGACCGCCGACCTGGTGGAGCGCGCGCATGCAGTTCGATGTCGCGGCGCGTCGCTGGCGCGTAGACTCGGCATCTGCCGCGAAGTGTCGCCGGGCGGACTCCCGGATGCCGCGATGCACGAAGTCGGCTCGACGGCAGCAAGTTGGGAGCATCAACGTTGCAGAACACTACAGATGGTCGGTTCCGCGGTGCGTCCGCTCAGACCGGCGAGTTTCGGTTTGGGGCCCACCGATGAACCGGGCGATGCAGGTCGTCTCGTCTGTGCTCTTCGTGAGTGTCTGCGTCTTCGGCTGGATACTGTTGCGAGACGAGGGCGAGCCGGATCTGCCGGCACGTCCGCCTGTCGCGCCCGCTGCGCCTGCGGCGCCCGCTCGCGTCGAAGTGCTCACGTCGAGTTCACGGTCGATTCAGGGCGAGACGTACCTAGCCAAGAAGTCCGACTTCGACGCAGAAGTCGAGCGTCGGCGTCTTGTGGTTCAAACTCCCGACCGCGCAGCGGACGAGTTGTTCACTGTGGTGGACCGCAGGGCGAGCGGCGACTTCCCATCACTCGTCGCTGGGGCGACCGAGTTGGCACTCGCGATGGGGGTGTTCCAGTCGTATCAGGCTGAGGCCGTGCGCGTGGCTGAGCGGCGACTCGTGAGTGCGTCCGGCGCTCGACGGGCTGCGCTGATCGAGGCACTTGCAGCGATTGGCGGTCCAGATGCGGCGACTGCTCTCGGCAAGGTGGACTTCGCCACCCTCACGGCCCAGGAGCTCCGAGCCGTTGCGCGGCTCGCAACGACGCTGGAACCGGAGGCGGGCGACGACTTGAAGCAGCGACTTCGCCAGCAGGCATCGCCCAAGCTCATGTTGGAGCTTGACGCGCCATCGGAACAGAACGGGATGAAGTAGCCATGGCCACTTCATTGCCCACGCGCCGTGTGCCGATCGCCTTGGTCATCTTGGCGGTCGCGGCCGCGTCGCTGACCGCCTGTGGCGCGAGCAGGGCGCCTGTTGCGGGAGTTCCGCATACCGCGCCGACGGACGCGGCGGGAGCCGGCGGCACTGACTCGTCGGCCATGGAAGCACCGACCCTACAAGCGCGGTCAACGCTGCTGGATGTTTCCAACCAAGTGCTGCTGAACAGCGTCCGAGTAACTGCGGACGAGCGGTACATCGTCGCCTCCACGACACAAGGACGACTTGAGGCGTACTCACTCGACGGCGTCCAACGGGGAAGTCGAAGGGTCGCAAGTCAACTGCTTGCGGGAGGCAACCGACCCGATGAGATGCTCGTAGTCACAGGCAGTGACATCCATCTGGTTGGCGTCCCCTCGCTCGACACCATTCAATCTGTTCCCATCCCGCCGGGAAGCTCGCCTATGCTGTTCGCGAAGCGGACGCGGGTCGGACTTGGAGGGTGGATTGCAGCACGGCGTCATTCGTCCGAGGCGACGCCGCCCCACGTTAGTTTCATCCGGGGGTCCCCGCTCGAATTCCTAGCACAAATTCCGGTCCCGATTCGCGTTCTGTCCGCCATCGAGTCGGACCCGACTGCGGATCGCGTGGTGATTTGCGGCGATGAAACGCGGCTCGCGGTCGTGGATGCGACCACTGGCGCCACGACGCTGCGCCAACTGGCTGAGCCATCCGGTCTCGGTCTTGCCGTCGTTTGCGGAAGTGCGTGGCTGTCCACCCGCGACGCCAGCGGTGCATTCTGGGAGGTTCCATTGAATGGAGCGAGCCTGAGAGTGCATCCGACCGGCTACGCCGGGCAGATGCAGCTCGTCGGGGACTCTGATGCGAACTTGCTCGCCGTGGTGATCACTGAGGGCGAGGTTGCGCCCCTGCGCGTGCATTGCCTGCTGTATGCAGTCGAGCCCAATGCAGTTCGACAGATCGGAGCTGCGAGCTTTTCATTCAAGCATGGCGTGTCCGACATCGCGATTCTGGGACGGCACAGGGCCATCGTCTTGGGCGGTGGTCGCGGTACGGCTCGCATCGTGCAGTTCGAGTGAGGGTCGCGGCGGCAGACTCGGGTAGATCGCTGGCGTGCCGTGCACTACCACATGCATGGTCGAGAGTCGGTACTGCGTGATGTTCCCGCCCGCGTCCGCTACCGGAACACGCGCCGCAGCAACTCCGACGTCCGGGCGACGGGGTCGGCGCGGATGCGTTCCTCTTCCTTGCCGAGCATCGTGAACACGCCGTCGAGGGTCTTCTCGGAGACGTAGTCCTCGAGGCGCATCGCGGGCTTCTGGCCGAGCGGGAGCGCGTTGTAGCGGTTCGCGAGGTCGCCGTAGAGGCGCGAGAGTCCGACCTCGTCCATCTTCTGCGTGACGATCGGCTTGATCCGCCCGCCGAGCTGGACCGACGTCCGCTCGCGCAGGAGGTTCGTCGCCGAGTGCTTGCCGCCCTGGAGCACCTTGCGGGCGTCGTCGATCGTGAGGCCCTGCACCGCGTCCCAGAAGATCGCGACCGCCTCGCCCGACGCCTTCTCCGCCGCGCGGTTCATCGACGTCTCGAGTTCGTCCACCTGTGAGCTGAACCCGACCTTGCGCAGCGTCGAGGTCATCTTCTCGATGTCCTTCGGCAGCACGATCCGGATGAGCTTGTTCCCGAGGAACCCGTCGGTGGCCGACACGCGCCCGACCGCGCGCTCGGACCCGACCTTCAGCGCCTCGCGCAGCCCGTCGGCGATCGTCCCGTCGTCGAGCGCGGCGGCCGAGCCGCTGCCGACGAGCCCGCCGAGGTCCTTCGGGAGGCTCCCGCAGGCCGCGGTCGCGACGAGGGTGGTGGCGAGGATGAGGAAGACGGGGGTGAGGCGCGCATTGGATTGCATCCCGACAGGATAGTCGCCCCCCGCGGCCGGGCGGCACATTCGGCCGCGTCGCAGCACGGCGCGCCGTCGCGGAACCGTCGAGTTTCGCGGAGTGCGCGCAGGCGCCGAACACGCGCTTGACGGGCGGCCGTTCCGCTGGCCGTCACCCCCCGCCTGTCGCGACCGCGCCGCACGGATGCACCCGATCCACGACCCGAAGACGCACGCCGAACGTCTGCTCGCGCACTACTTCTCCGCGCGCGGGTGGCTCCGCGGACCGGACTGGCAATACGAGCCCGAGTTCGAAGGACGCCGCAGGCGGCCGGACTTCCGGCTCCGGCTCGGCGGCTGGCGGCTCATGCTCGAAGTGAAGGAGTTCGGCCGCGCCGAGTCCGCCCCCGAGGGACCCCGCCGGGGCCGTCACGCGCGGATCGCCGCGAAGATCCACCTCGCGCAGCGGCAGTTGCGCGAGTACCGGCGGGATCACCTCTGCGCGGCGGTTCTCCGGTCCGGCGAAGACGCCGACGCCGACGTCTCGGACACCGCGGTCACGATGGGTGCGCTGCTCGGCGACAGCGCATTCCCCGAGCACCGCGGCGCGCCGGGGAAGCTCCGGATACGCATGCGCGACAACGACCCGCCGCTCGCGGCGGTGCTCCTCGTGTCCGAGGTGCTCGGATGCACGGCCGTCACGATCGTCGAGCATCCGCTGGCGCTGCCTGCGTTCCCGTCGCACCTCTTCCAGGGCCCGTGGGACACGCACTGGGCGCTCCGCGACGACGCGTTCGAGCGCGTGTTCGCCGGCTCAGCGTGCCAGGCGGCGGCGACGCCGGCGCACACCGCTGCTTGACGATGTGTCGCGGCGCCCTCGTCACTTCACGTCGGGGGCAGCTTGCGAGAGCTTGCGGAGGAGACGCACGCGCTCCTCGCCGAGGCGGATCTGCTCGGCGGGGGTGGACCACTTCATGTCGTTCTCGATCTCGAGGCAGCGGGCGGCGTCGGCGGCCATCGCCGCGGAGCCGGTGGCCTTGACGATGGTCTCGCGGAGCGCCGCGCGTTCCGCTTCGATGGAGACGGACGTATTCCGCGTCGCCGAGCCGCCCTGCTTGCTGGCCATCTCCAGCACGAGCACGTTGCAGGCGACCCACGCAGAGATGTCGCGGTTGCAGAACTTCAGGAGGAGGTTCTTCGAGATGCCGTCGAAGCGCTGGAACTCGTCGAGCTCGGGCGAGATCGTCCACCATCCGCCGCGCGCGGCGCACCAGTACATCGGGCGCCACTCGAGGATTTCCGCGCCGTTGCGGAACATCGTCACGGAGAGGTTCGGACGGGCCATCTGCCACGCCTTCGCGACCTCGTCGTCGTTCGCGGGAGACGTGTCGAGGAACTCGATCCGACCGTCGGCGCGCTGGATCTTCCACGTCTTCTTCCGGTCCTCGTTCCGGACCTCCGGATTCGGGTCGATGGGCCACGGGCGGAGCTTCGCTGACTCCAGCTCCGCGAGCTGCGCTGCGACGGTGCGCGGGTACGGGCGGTAGGGGCTCGTCGGCGACAGCGCGGGCGGCGTGGGCGCGGACGAAGGCGGGGCCGGCGTTGCACCTGGCGAGGTTGGCGCGCCCGACGGCTTGCCGGCGGTCCCGGCGGCGGGCTTCGTCCCTGCGGCGGGTTTCGGCGTCGGTGTTGCGGGGGGCTCGGGCGCTTTCGCGGGCAACGGCGCCTTCTTCACCGACGTCACGCGCCGCCGCTCGATCGACATCGTCCCCGTCGCCATCTCGAGCTTGAGCGTCGTCCCGTCGTCCGACAGCACGCGCCCGACGAGCGTTCGCCCGTTGTCGAGCACGACTTCGTCCGCGCGGGCGGGGGACGCGGCTGATGCGCCCAACACGATGCAGACGATCGGCAGCAGGCGACGACGGACGTTGGCCACGGCGGACCTCCTTCCGTCAAGCATCGGGAACGGACGCGGCGCGAGTTGAGGGTGCCCGGCGTCCCCCGCCGCACCCGCGGCCTCACTTCACCGGCGGAGTCCGGTTCAGCAACTCGACGACGCGATCGGTCGCCTCGGGGGAGAAGCGCCAGTCGCCGCCGGTGGTTTTGCCGTCCGCGCCGGGCGCCTCGACTGAGGCCCAGCCGCGGTAGGCGTGGAACCAAAGCGTGCGAGGCCCGGCCTGGATCGTGAGGACGGCCTTCGCGCCGGGCAGGTCGCCCTCGGCGAACGTCTTCGTCACCGCGCCGTCGAAGCACGCCCAGAACGGAGCCGGATCGGCGAACTCCCAGACGAGGCCCTTCTCCACGACGGCGCCGGTGCGCGCGTCGCGGAACTTGCCGGTGTAGTCCGAGTACGTGTGGACGAGCGACACGCGGACCGCGTCGCCGGGTGCGCCGAAGCCGTGTTGCGGAAGTTCCGCGGGAAGCGAGACCGCGCGGGAACCGCCGCCGCAACCGGCGACGCCCAGGGCGAACGCAAGCACTCGAATGGAACGCATGACGGGGTGACCTCTCGTGCGGGACGGCCCGCGCGTGCCGACGGAACCCGCGCCGAGTGTACCGGAACGCGCACCGAGCGTCGGGAGCGCCGGAGATCGCAACGCCGCCGCGCCGACGTTGTCCCCTCACGCCGGGGATGCGAACCTCCGCGGCATGACGCCCAACTTCGCCGCCGCGACCAATCCGCTCCGTGATGGGCTCCGTCGCACGCGGCGGTCGCTGCCGGGCGCGCTCGTGATCTTCGGGGCGTCCGGCGACCTCGCGCACCGGAAGCTCGTGCCGGCGCTGTTCGCGCTTCAGCACGACGATCTCCTCGACGACCGGACGATGATCGTCGGCGTGTCGCGCCGCGACTGGGACGACGACGCGTTCCGCGCGCGGATGCGACAGGGCGTCGAGGAGTTCGGGCGGGTGCCCGTGACGGACGCGGCGTGGGGCCGATTCGCGCAGCGGCTCGTACACCACGCGATCCGCGAGGAGTCCGACGCCGAGTACGCGGCGCTGCGCGAGCGGCTCGCGGCCCACGAGGCGCGGATCGACGCGCCGGCGGAGAACGTCTTCTATCTCTCGACGCCGCCGTCGCTCTTCGCAGCGGTCTCGCGACGTCTCGCCGCGGCGGGGCTCTTCGCGAACGCTGTGCCTGGCGTTGGTGAGGACGACGCTGGCCGCGGCCGCGCGCGGCTCGTCGTCGAGAAGCCGTTCGGCACCGACCTCGCCAGCGCGCGGGCGCTGAACCGCGACCTGATCTCGCTCGTCCCGGAGAGCGCGCTCTACCGGATCGACCACTACCTCGGGAAGGAGACGGTTCAGAACCTCCTCGTCTTCCGCTTCGCGAACGGGATGTTCGAGCCGCTCTGGAACTCGCGCTACGTCGAGCACGTCGAGATCACGGTGGCCGAGTCGATCGGCGTCGCGGGCCGCGGCGCGTACTTCGAGGAAGCGGGGATCGTGCGGGACATGGTGCAGAACCACGTCTTCCAATTCCTCGCGCTCACGGCGATGGAGCCGCCTGTGGAGTTCGCGGCCGACGCCGTGCGCACCGAGAAGGTGAAGGTGCTGCGCGCGCTCCGGCCGATCGACCCCGCGCGGATCGCCGAGTCGTGCGTGCGCGGTCGGTACGTCCGCGGCGCGCCCGGCGGGAAGGAGATCCCCGGCTACCTCGAGGAGACGGGCGTGCCGCCCGGTTCGACGACCGAGACGTACGTGGCGCTCCGGCTCTGGATCGACAACTGGCGGTGGGGCGGCGTGCCCTGGTACCTGCGTGTCGGCAAGGCGATGCCGAAGAAGGTGAGCGAGATCGCCATCCACTTCAAGCCCGCGCCGCACCGGCTCTTCGGCGGCGACGTCGGCCAGAACGTGCTCGCCATCCGCATCCAGCCCGACGAAGGCATGTCGCTCCGGTTCCTGACGAAGCTGCCGGGGCCCGACATGGTCGCGCAGCCCGTGACGATGGACTTCCGCTACGGCACGAGCTTCGGCGCGGCGCCGCCGGAGGCCTACGAGCGCCTGCTCCTCGACGCGCTCATCGGCGACTCCACGCTGTTCACGCGGGACGACGAGGTCGAGGCGTCGTGGCAGTGGATCACGGCGCTGCGCGACGCGTGGAAGGGCTCGTCCGTCGAGGTGCCGGAGACGTATGAGGCCGGCACGTGGGGCCCGGCGGGCGCCGACGCCCTGCTCGAGCGCGACGGCTACCGCTGGAGGCGTCCGTGAGCCACGACACGATCGAACTCCAGGGGTTCGCGGGCGGCAACGAGATCGAGGTTCCCTGCGACAAGATCGACGCGGAACTCGACGCGATCTGGCGTGGGATCGCGAAGCGGTCGCGGATCGCCGTGCACCGCGCGTGTCTCCTCAACGTGGTGATCCACGCGGGCGACGGCCCGTCGGAGATCGTGGCGAGGTTCCTCGCGACGTCGCTGACGGAGCGCATCCCGGCGCGTGTGATCCTGATTCGCGCCCGCCCCGACGAACCGGGCGACGGCCCGCCGCGCGCGTTCGTGTCGGCGTCGCGCGTGGCGTCCGCCGAGATCGGCGACGTGTCGCGGTCGAGCGTGGCGGGGGAGATCGTGCTGCTCGACGCGCGCGGCAGTCAGTTGGACCGCGTCCCGGCGGTGGTCCGCGCGACGCTCGAGCCCGACCTCGCGACGACGCTCTGGTGGACCGGCCCGGTGCCGCGTCCGCGGGCGTACGTCGCCGAGTTGCGCGACCTCGCGGACCGCGTCGTCATCGACACCGAGGACCTCCCGGACGACGTGGATGCGTCGCACCTGCTGCCTGCGGCGGGCGACGTCACGCGCGCGGCGCCGTGGCCCGTCGAAGGCGCGCTCGGTGTGGCGTCCGCGGGCGGGGCGCCGACGGCGGCGGGTGCCAACACTCGCAGCACGCCCCGCGGCAAGCTCGCCGACCTCGCGTGGCCGCGGCTCGCGCCGTGGCGCACGGCGCTCGCCCGCGCGTTCGACGAGCCGTCGCACCGCGAGTTCCTCCGCGCGATCGACACGGTCCGCATCGGCGTCGGCGCGCCGCGCGGCAAGGTCCCCGCGGCGTCGGCCGCGCCGCTGCTCGCGGGGTGGCTCGCGACGGCGCTGCGGTGGCGTCCGTGCGTCCGCAGCGGCGACCGCGAGGTGTGTTTCCCGTCACCGGACGCGCTGCACGACGCACACGTCACGATCGAGCCGCGCGACGGAGAGTGGCGCGGCGTCGTGGACGTCGAACTCGCGGCGCCCGGCCCGAACGGGACGCGCAACCGCCTCGTCGTCCGTCGCACGTCGCAGGGCACCGTCGAGTGCGAGGTCCCCGCGGGCTTCCGCCCCGTGCGTCCCGCGCCCTTCCGCGACGTGGACCCGGTGGACGTCCTCGCCGCGGCGCTGCTGGAGATCCACGCCGACCCGGTGGCGCCGGAGGCCATCCGCCGCGGCGCGGAGCTGGCGGCGGCGCTGTGCGCGGGGTGAGGGGGGGCTCCGAACGAACCGCAGTCCGGCCCGCTTCCGTCACTTCTCATCGACCACCCTCCGCGCGACCTCGCGGCCGCCGACGGTGCTCAGGAGCGCGTTGCCGTCGGGGGAGAGGACGTAGATCGTGTTCGTCCACGGCTGGCTAGCTCGTACTCGCCGCACGAAGCCCCGCGCCTCGCTCCACGTGCCGAAGATGAGGAGGCTGTCGGGCCGATCCAGGATGCGGCCGTCGGGTCCGAAATGCACGTCGCGCACGTCGGGTGCGCTCACCTCGCCGAACGACTCGAACCGCCACGTCCCGACGAGCGCAGGCGTGGCCCTGAACTCGTCCACCGGGATGACCGACGGCGCGACCCACTGCACCCAGTGAATGCCGTGGCGCCACTTGGTGAACCGCTCCACGTTGTGCATCCGCTCGACCCGATTGAATAGCCCGCCACGAATGGGGTAGTAAGTGACGCCGTTGATTGTCGTCGGTGGCGGGAGCGGGCGGACCGCTTCTCGGAACCGTCGAAGCTGCCGCACGACGGGCCCGATCTGCTCCAACGCACTCCCGCTGGTGCCCGTCCCCGACAGGCTCATGTCGAGCCGCCACCCGGGGACGACCTCGCCGTCCGGCGCCGTGTAGAAGGTCGTGTCGTCGCCGCTCGACGCCCAGCGCGTCCACACGCGCTCGGGGAACGGCGGGGGCTCGGACCCGCCGCACGCGATCCACGCCGCGATCGACGCCATCAGCACGAGGGCCGTGACGACGACGACCCGCCACGCGCTGCGGCGCGGCGCGGGGACCGCCGGGCGTGCCGCGTCCGTCACTCCTCGCGCCAGCCTTTCGGGCCGCCCCAGCCCGTCGCGAACGACTTCCGCTCGCGGTCCAGCTCGAACCTGCGGAGCCCGGGCCGCACGAACTGTGAGAGATCGTCGCTCACGTCCGTGAGCTCAAGGAGCAGACGGTCCTTCGACGCGGCCCACCGGACGCCGCGCGCACCGCCTTCGGGCGCGTCTACGTGCAGCGAGCCGTCCGGCGCGAGCGTGAGCGACAGGCCTTGGACGTAGCCCGCGGGCTGGAGTCGCCAGCGGCCGGCGATGGTCGGGTCGATGCGTCGCTCGCTTTCCAGCAAGTCCGTGAGGCTCTCCACCGCTTCGAACCACACGCCTGAGGACGTGCTGGTCTTGCCGACGACGGTCAGGAACGGAACCTCGGCGGCGGTCCCGCTCCGATCGAGGTTCAAACGGTCCGCAAGCCACGCAATCACCGGATTGCGCCGTGGCTCGACGATCACTGCCAGCGGGTCGGACTTGAGAGAGAACACGGAGCCCTGACAGAAGCCGTACCACCCCGCGATCTCGTCGCCGTCGGGCTCCGAGTGGAGCGTCGCCTCCGCGTGTTCCCCGACCCGCACGAACACCCGCCGCGGCGCCGGCGGCTCGCGCCCGACGACCCACGCCGCCGCCCCGGCGACCGCGAGCGCGCCCACGATGACGACGGCCCACGCGCGGCGGGTCATCGCAGATCCCATCCGGCCGATCCGCCCGGCGCGAGGAACGAGTCTCGACTCGGCCCGAGTCGGTGGACGTGGATGCCCGGACCCATCGAGTACGAGAGCGTTTCCCGAACGTCGGCGAACTCCAGGAACAGCTTCGACTCGGTGGCGCCCCAGCGAACTCCGCGAACAGCGTCGAGCGGCGAGTCGACGTGCAGCGCTCCGTCCGGGGCGAGCGTGAGCACGAGCCCCGGTTCGCGTCCCGACGGTGCGTAGTACCAGCGACCCGCGATCGCGGGATCGACGAGCGCTCCGGGCGGCAGGTCCGTGAGGCTTCTCACGCACTCGAGCCAATCGCCGGACGGTCGGGTGACGTGGCGGACAATCGTCAGCCCGCGGTAGCCACGCGCATCCGAGTCCCGGAGTGGCACCATGGCCTGGTCCGCGAGGTAAGTGATCACCCGGTTGGGCCGCGGCTTGACGAGGCGCAGCCGCTCCAGCCAGGGGCGGAGGCGGTCGCGAGGAGGCAGAAGGTCGACGCCCTTCCGCGTCTCTCGACATCGGGGTCTGACGGACACCGGCCAATCGGACGCGTCGGCTGGCCACACGTCGAAGTAGGCCTGCCAGCCGGGGATCTCGTCGCCATCCGGCGCGGTGTAGAGCGTGGTGGACTTCGCGCACAAGAGGACGAACGCTCGTCGAGGCTCCGGCTCGACTCGCGCGATTCTCCACGCCGTCGCCGCGACGACCGCCAGGGCGCCCACGACGACGACGGCCCACGCGCGGCGGGTCATTCGAACGACATCGGAACGACCTCGAACTCCGTCCACTGTGTGTCAGCCGTGACTTGACGGGCGACGATGCGGATCGGGAGCGTGCGGCGCCCGCCGTCGGGGACGCCGAGTCGGACCCGGAACCACGCGAACGCCGGTCGATCGGCGATGATCGCGTCGTACCGCGCGTCGGCATCGCTCCGCGCCGAGCCCATCCCGCACACGAGGCTCCACCCGTCGATCGGCTTTCCACCGACAGCGGGGCGAATTCGGCGCTCGTAGTCGAAGTCGTTCGCCCAGAAACGACTCGGCGGTTCGGCGTCCGGAATCGACACCGCCACGACAGCTCCGGCGACGACGAGCGCGACGGCCGCGACGATCCACCCGCGCCGCCGGGACTTCGGCGGACGTCCCACCTGCGCTGCGTCGATGCTTCCACTCACGGGGCCGATGCTACTCCCACGCGCCCTCGCGGCGATCCGATGTCGTCGGAATCGGCGTCCGGCGGATGTCCCTGCCCGGGACGAGACTGGGCGCCATGTCAGCACCCTCCGCCCACGCGTCCACGCCGTCCACCCCCGCCGATCTGGGGGCCCTCGCGGCCGCCGCGCCGTCTGCCGACGCCGCGGGCGTGCGGCCCCGCGACGTGGACCAGGTCTGCGTGGACACGATCCGCATGCTCGCCGTGGACATGACGAACGCCGCGAACTCGGGGCACCCCGGGATGCCGATGGGCATGGCCGACGTCGCGCACGTGCTCTGGACGCAGTTCCTCCGCTACGACCCGAAGGACCCGGCGTTGCGCGACCGCGACCGCTTCGTGCTCTCGGCGGGCCACGGCTCGGCGCTCATCTACGCGATGCTGCACCTCTCGGGCTACGACCTGCCGATGGCCGAGATCCGCCGCTTCCGCCAGTTCGGGAGCCGCACGCCGGGGCACCCGGAACACGGGATGACTCCCGGGGTCGAAGTCACCACGGGCCCGCTCGGTCAGGGCATCGCGAACGCCGTCGGCATCGCGCTGGCGCAGAAGATGGTCGGCGCGCGGTTCGGCGCGGCGGTGGCGTCGGGCCGCGTCTACGCGATCGTCGGCGACGGCTGCCTGATGGAGGGCATCTCCGCCGAAGCCGCGTCGATCGCGGGGCACTGGCGCCTCGGGAACCTGAAGGTCTGCTACGACTCGAACCGGATCTCGATCGACGGCTCGACCGACATCGCGTTCAGTGAAGACGTCGCGAAGCGATTCGAGGCGCACGGATGGCACGTCGTCGCGTGCGACGGTCACGACCGCGCGGCGGTGGCCGCGGCGATCACGGCGGCGAACGCGGTGACGGACCGCCCGTCGCTCGTCGTGTGCCGCACGGTGATCGGCAAGGGCTCGCCGAACCGGCAGGGCTCCGAGAAGGCCCACGGCGCGCCGCTCGGGCCCGACGAGACGAAGCTGACGAAGGCCGCGTACGGCTGGCCGATGGAGCCGACGTTCCTCGTCCCGCGCGAGGCGTACGAGCGGTACGCGGCGCGTGAGACGGAACTCCGCGCGGTTCGCGCCGAGTGGGACCGGAACGTCGCCGCGTGGCGCGCGTCGGACGCCGCCGCTGCCGCCCGCTGGGACGCCGCGTTCGCCACCGACGGCCTCACCGCCGCCGCGCTCCTTGAGACGCTCGCGAAGGGCGCCCCGTTCGGGTCGAAGGCCACGCGCCAGCACTCGCAGGCGATCCAGCAGAAGGTCGCGGCCGAGGTCCCGAATCTGGTCGGCGGGTCGGCCGACCTGACGCACAGCAACCTCACGCTGATCGACGGCGCGAAGCCCGTCGGTCTGCCGACGACGGCGCCCGAGTACTCAGGTCGGAACATCTTCTTCGGCGTCCGCGAGCACTCGATGGGCGCGATCGCGAACGGCATGGCGGCGCACGGCGCGTTCGTGCCGTACACGGCCACGTTCTTCGCGTTTCTCGACTACATGCGCGCGCCGGTCCGCCTCGCGTCGCTCTCGCACCACGGCGTGGTGTTCGTCTTCAGCCACGACTCGATCGGTCTCGGCGAGGACGGCC
>JAIOPE010000034.1 GCA_021414065.1 Planctomycetota bacterium | reverse complement strand
ATCGCTCGCCCGCGCCGCTTCGATCGTGGACCGCGCTCGCACGCGCCTGCTGCGCGCTGCGGTGCTGGACGGCGCGGCGCGCGGCGCGCTCGGCGGCGCGATCGCGGGCGTGACGGTGTCGCTGCTGGCGCACTTGGCGGGCGCGCCGCCGGTCGCGCTCGTCACGCTGCCGTTCGCCGGCGCTGCGGTCGGCGCGGTTTGGGTCCTCCTGCGTCCACCGACGACCGTCGCTGCGGCGCTGGCGTTGGACCGCGCGGCCGACACCGACGAAGCGTTCGTATCGGCGCTGACGGCGACGGACGCCGCCCCGTGGGTCCTCGAGTTCACGGCGGCGCGGGCCGTCGAGAGCTGCGACGAGTCGTCGGTGGCGCGGTTCCTTCTGGTGCCGGCGCCCGCGGCCGGCGCGGCGGCCGCTGTCCTCACGGTGCTTCTCGCTGCGATCGTCCTCGTTCCCGCGGCGCAGGGCGACGGAGCGCTCGGCTCCGAGGCCGGGGCGTCCGCCGTGACTCCTCGTCCCGGAGTTGCGGGCGCCGGCGGCACGACGACGTCGCCGAGCAGTCGCGCACTGGCCTTCGCCGAGTCCGTGCGTGCCGGGACGGACGCCGACGCGCTGACGGCGGCGTCGCGACCCGAGGCGACGGTCGTCCGCGCGGACCTCGCCGCCGTCCCCGAGCCGGACCTGCAGCGCCTCGCGGAGGCACTTGCTTCGAAGGGGGCGGCCGAAGGCAAGCGCGCGCTGGACGCACTCGCAAGGGGCGACCGCGGGGCGGCGATCGACGCCCTGCGCGCGGCGCTCGGAGTCCGCGACGCGGATGCCGGCGGCGTGCCGGCGGGCGGCCGTGCGGCAGGTTCCGTGCCCGGCGGCGCGACGGATGTCACGCGCCGCCTCGATCCGTGGTCGGGTGCGTCGTGGCCTCTCCGGTACGATCGAGCGGTTCGACGGTATCTCGAGGACACCAAGTGAAACGCAAGGTCGGCATCTTCCTGATCGGAGCGTACGGAAACGTCGCGACGTGCGTCGTTGCCGGCACGGCTGCGATCGTTCGCGGCCTCACCGACCGCACGGGACTCGTCACGGAGACGCCCGTCTGCGAAGGGCTGCCGCTGGCCGACCTGCCGCAGTTCGTTTTCGGCGGGTGGGACGTGCGGGACGGTTCCATCGCGGCGTCGGCGAGCGACTTCGGCGAACGCAACGGACTCCTCACGCCGGAGTTGACGAAGAAGATCTCTCGCGAGCTGAAGCGCGCCGATGCCGAGGTGCGCCCGGGCCTGCTCGTGAACGCGACGCCCGCGGTGGTCGCGATGGCCGGAGCCGCGTCGAGGAAGAAGGAGAAGCTCGCCGCCGGTTTCAAGCGTCTGCAGGCCGACCTGCGGTCCTTCCGCGACAGGCACCGCCTCGACGACGTGATCGTCGTGAACCTCGCGTCCACCGAGTCGATGCCGCCGTCCGACGTGCCCGCGCTGCGGTCGCTCTCGCACTTTCGCAAGGCCGTCGCCAAAGACGAGTCGGAGGGGCTGCCCGCCTCGGTCGTCTACGCGGTGGCGGCTCTCGACCTGAGCTTCCCGTTCATCGACTTCACGCCGTCGGTGGCCGCGGGCTCCGCTCCGGCGCGCGAGGCGGCGGCGTTGCGCGGCGTCCCGTGCATGGGGCGCGACGGGAAGACGGGCGAGACGCTGCTGAAGACCGTGCTCGCACCGATGTTCGTGGCGCGTCACCTCCCGGTGATGTCGTGGGTTGGGTTCAACGTGCTCGGCAACCGCGACGGCGAGGTCCTCCGACAGAGCGGGGCTCTCGCATCGAAGGTTCGCGACAAGGACGAAGCCCTGCGCCGCATCCTGAAGAGCGACACCACGCACAGCCAGGTGCGCATCGACTACGTGCCGTCGCTCGAGGACTGGAAGCAGGCGTACGATCTCGTCCACTTCAAAGGGTTCCTCGGCGCGCGGATGCAACTGCACTTCATCTGGCAGGGGTGCGACTCGGCGCTCGCCGCACCGCTCGTGATCGACCTCGTCCGGATGACGGATCTCGCGCGCCGCCGCGGCGAACGCGGCACGCTCCCGTGGCTCGCACCGTTCTTCAAGACGCCGATCGACTGCGACGTGCAGGACTTCGCCGCGCAGATGATGCTGTTCGCCCAGTGGTGCGACGAAGCGCGGGGATTCGGTGGCGACGGGGTCTGAGAAAGCGGGTGTGGCGGGGCCCAAGACGCCGCCGCCCGCCGCCAAGTCCAGCGGGAACGCAGCCGGGAAGCCCGCCGCTCCGCAGGCGAACGCACCGCCGGCCGCCGCCGGGCCGTCCCGCGCGGGCGCGATCCAGGTCGGTCCACCCGTCGTGACGGGGCTCCACCTGCTGCACGCCGTGGAGGAAGCGATCGTCGCGCACGACGCGCAACGCCTCCAAGCGCTCCAGGTCGGTCTTCGGACGTCGGCGCCGGACGAGGACCGCCGCGCAGTCGCCTACGGGTTCCTGCGCCTCGCGGTGGAGTCGTCGTCGGCCGGGCGATTCGCCGAAGCCCACGACCGCGTGCGGGCGGCCGGAGTGGCCCGCGGAAAGTCCGATCCCGTCGTGGCGGTCGTCTCCGGGAACGTCTCGATGCTCGAGGCGCGGCGCCTGTCCGGCGACGCGCGTGAGCAGGTGTTCGAGCAGGCGGCGGCGGCCTACGCCTCCGCTTGCCGCGATGACCCGAACCGCGCCGACGCCCTGCACGGCTGGGGCAGCGCACTCGCCGCCGTCGCACGCTCGCAGAAGGGCGTGAAGGCCGAGCGCACGCTCGCGCTCGCGGCAGAGAAGCTCCAAGCGGCAGTCGCGGCCGACGGGACTCGTGTCGAGGCAGTCGTGCAGTGGGCCCACGCGTTCGCCGCCCGCGGCGAGGCGCGTCTCGCGAAGTCGCGGGGCCGCCCGGGCCCGGACCTCGACCTCGGTTGCTCGCTCCTCGACGAGGCGTGCGCGCGCTATGCCGACGCCGACCGACTCGCGCCGAAGCGCCTCGACATCGCCTTCTCGTGGGGGCGGACACTCTCGACGAGGGCACACACCCAGGCCGGCGCCGCGGCGGCCGCGTTGCTCGACGACGCTGTGACTCGATACAAGGCGGCCGCGAAGCTCGCTAAGGGCGTCACCCGCGCCGGCGTACTGCGCTGCTGCGGGCACGCGCTCGCGGCCCGCGCGCGCGTCGGCGACCCCGGCGAAGCCGACCGCCTGCGGTCGCGCGCGGTGGAGAAGTTCGACGAGGCGATCGACGTCCCGGAGGACGTCCTCCCGGACCGATTCTCGGCCGCCGAGATCCAACTCGAGCGCGCGGCCGCGAAGACCGGTGCCCGCCGCGCCGCGCTTGCCGACGACGCGCGCACCCGTCTGGTGAAAGCCGTCAAGGCGCGCGAATCCGACGACGCGGGCGACCGCGGGCGGCCGGGCGGCGAGGTCCACGAACTCCTGTTTGCGCTCGCCCGAGCCCACGCCCTCGCCGGCGACGCCGCGAAGTGCGTCGGCGCTCTCGAGCGCTGGGCGGAGTCCGCCGAGAAGGCCACGCGCAAGTCGCTCGACACGTGTCCGGACTTCGATCCGGTCCGCGAGGACGAGGCGTTCGTCGCGTTCCGCCGTTCGCGGTAGGCTCCGCTCCGTCGTTTCCAGGACAACAGTGAAGCGCGATCCGGTGTGAAGTTCAGTGCTGCGCTGTGTGTAGAAATGTCGCCACGGCTGGGACTGCCCACGATTCGACCGGCGGCCCGCGTGATCGCGCCGCGAGCCTGTATCCTGCGGGAACACAGCACTCCCGTTCACCGCACGGGTCTGCGTTCGTGCCGTAGCAACGGTGCGAAGGTCCGGAGAGGTTTCCCAGCGATGCCGATCGCCCCCCCCGCCCCAGTGCCCCACGCTTCGCCCGCACCCAGTGCTTCGCTCTGCGCGAGTTCTGTGAATGTTGAGTGTGGCGGCACTAAATGCGATAGCTCGGCGCGCATTCGAACGTTGGTGGCCGTAGCACTGTCCTTCGTGGCCGCCGCCGCGTTCGTTGTCGCCGCGCGCTCGCATCGCGAGATCCCGGTGCCCGCTGACTCCTCCGCGAGCGCGCACGTCCGGATCGAGCGCGACGGGCTCGTTTACGAGTTCGATGCGATTTCGAACCGCGAGCGTCTCACCGAGGTGGGGCGCCCCGACTTGGACCTGCTCCGCGACCGCCCTGCCGACGCGCTTCGCCTGCGACGCGCGATCGAAACCGACATCGGCCGCCCGCTTGAGAGCCTCGTTGACGCGAACCGCGAGACGATCGAGGCACTGAAGCGCATGGGATACCTATGATCCGAAGGCCGCCGCGCGTCGTCGGCGTGGCGGTCTGCGCGGTCGTCGCAGTCGCACTCGCGCTTGCTGCCGGGGTAAACTGCGGTAGTCGCTCCGCGCCCCCGAACGTTCTCGTGCTCGTGATGGACACGACGCGCGCCGATCGCTGCTCTTTCCTCGGGTATGCGAAGCCCACGACTCCCGCACTCGACGCGTTCGCGAAGGAGTGCGTCGTCTTCACCGACGCGTGGAGCTCCGGTCCTTGGACGATCCCCGCTCACGCGGCGCTCTTCACGGGTCGGCGGCCGGTGCGGCTCGGTGTCGTGAAGCCTTGGACGATGCCGCTCCCGGAGTCGGCCGCGACCCTCGCCGAAACGCTCGCCGGCGCCGGCTGGAAGACGGGCCTCTTCACCTGCAACGCGTGGATCGCGCCGCACGTCGGGCTCGCCCAGGGGTTCCAGAAGTTCGACCCCGTCTACCTCGACGCTGCGGGACCGTCCGCGCACGTGGCGCACGACCGCGCGTTGGCCTGGATGGTCGGCCGCAAGAGCGAGGCGCAGCCGTTCTTCGCGTTCATCAACGACGTGGACCCGCACGCGCCGTGGAACCCGCCCGCCAAGTTCGCGCAGCAGTTCCTCCCGCCCGGCACGGCGCCCGCCGAGGAGGCCGACGCGCGCACGCTCATCCCCCCGCGCACGACGCTCATGTACCTCGGCCTGGAGCCTTTCCCCGAGAGCCTCCGCGCGACGGTCTCCGGTCTCTACGACGCCGAGATTGCCTCGCTCGACTCCGAGATCGGGCGCCTGTTCGACGGGATGCGTGCGGCTGGACTGTTCGAGAACACGATGGTCATCGTGCTCGGCGACCACGGCGAGGGCCTCGCGGACCACGGATGGCTCGAGCACGGCATCCTGCTCCACCGGGAGTTGCTGCACATCCCGTTGCTCGTGCGCCCCGTCGGCGGGACGCTCCGTCGGGAGGTCTCCGATGTCGTCCGCATCGAGGACGTCTTCCCGACCGTACTCGACGCCTGTGGCGTGCCGATCCCCGACGGCCTCGACGCGCAGCCGATTCTCGGCACGGCCGCCGACGCGCCGAAGGGCCGCGTCGCCCGCGCGAACGAGCGCATCCGCCTCGACTACGTGGAAGCAGTCGAGAAGGCGAGGTCCGTCACGGCGGCCGTGCCGCTCCGCGTCGCCCGACGCTCCGTGTACGACGGGCGCCACCACCTCATCGCCGACGACAAGGGCCGCACCGAGCTCTACGACGTGAAGGCCGATCCGGTCGAGAAGCACGACCTCTCGGCCGCACAACCGGACGTGGTTGCGGCCCTGCGACTCCTCCTCGACCCGGAGTAGACGAAAGTGCCGTCGCGTGAGCCGCTCGAATGAGCGGTGTCGCTGCGATGAAGTCGTCGCGCCGCGCGGCTCGAAGTGCTGCCGGCGCGGAGACACTCGACCATTCGTCGCGGTCGAACGTCGGCGCTCGCCCGGCGCGGTAGACTGTTGCAACGCTTGGCACCACGTGCCGCTCGCGCGCGCCGCGCCCACCCGTTGCACCCCGCCGTCTTGGAGAGAGCCGATCCGCGATGACGATCGTCCGCCACCCATTTCCGCCCCCGGTACGTCGCGGTGCGCCATCGGGCGCCACTGAACTGCGCCTTGATGCGACGAGTCGCAGTGAGAACGACACAAAACGATCTCAAGCGACGCGAGTTCGCACATGGGTTGCAGTTGCACTCGCATGCACTGCGGCGGTGGTACTGACGTACGCTGCGCACAGCGGCACAGCGGCCCCGACGGCCGCCGACGTCGCGGCATCCGGTCGCGCCAGCATGGAACTCGACGGTCTCGTCTACGAGTTCGATGCGATCGCCGGGCGCGAGTGGCTCTCCGCGGTCGGCGCTCCCGACGTGAACCTCCTGCACGAACGACCCGAAGATGCGCTCCGGTTGCGCCGTGCGCTCGAACACGACCTTGGTCTTTCGCTCGAGCGACTCAGCGATGCGAACCGTGCGACCATCGACGCACTGAAGCGCATGGGCTACTTGTGAGCGGAGGCGCCCGCCGCCTCGCGCGGGCACTTGCGATCTTCGTCGGCGCCGTCGTGCTCTGCGGGGCCGACTGCGGCCCCCGGACCGAACGTCCGAACGTGCTGGTCCTCGTGATGGACACCACGCGGGCGGACCGATGCTCCTTCCTCGGCTACGAGTCGCCGACGACGCCGAATCTCTCTCGCCTCGCCGCCGAGTCCGTGCGGTTCACCGACGCGTGGAGCCCGTCGTCGTGGACCTTCCCTGCGCACGCTGCGCTGTTCACCGGAAGGCGCCCCTTCCGTCTCGGCGTCGGACGCGCCCGAATGCGCCCCCTCGCTGCCGGCGAGACCACGCTGGCGGAGGCGCTCCGTGACGCCGGGTGGAGCACCGGTTTGTTCACCTGCAACGGCTGGCTCGCTCCGTACGCCGGGCTCACCCAGGGGTTCGAGCGGGTCGATCCGCTCTATCTCACCGCCGCCGCGGGCGCCGCCCGACTCGCCCACCGGCGCGCGATCGACTGGATGCTCGAGCGGCGCAGCGAAGGCCGACGCTTCTTCGCCTGCATCAACGACGTCGAGCCGCACTCGCCCTGGAACCCGCCTGCGGACGTCGCGGCGCGGTTCATCCCGCGGGGCACCCCGAGCGCGCTCACCGACGCGGCGCGCGCTCTGCTCTTCCCTCGCACGATGCTCATGCAACTGGGGCTTGAGCCGCTCGACAGCGACCTGCGGTCCGCCGTCTCGGCCCTCTACGACGGCGAGATCGCCACGCTCGACGCGGAAATCGGAACGCTGATCGACGAGATGCGCAGGCAGGGCCTCCTCGAGACGACGCTCGTCGTGGTGCTGGGCGACCACGGCGAGGGTCTCGGCGACCACGGGCTGCTCGAGCACGGGTTGCTGCTCCACCGCGAGCTCCTGCACGTCCCGCTGCTCGTTCGGCCGCCGGGCGGCACCGAAGCGCGCGCCGTTGACGCGGTGGTGCGACTCGAAGACGTCTTTCCGACGGTCCTTGGGGCCTGCGCGGTGCGCGTTCCCGACGGTACGGACGGTCTGCCGCTCCTCGGGACGGGCGCCGCTGCGCCGTCGGGCCGTGTGGCGCTCGCGGCCGAGAGGTTTCGCCTCGACCTGATCGAAGCGATCGAGCGCGCCACGTCGGTGTCCACAGCCGCCCCCCTTCGGACCGCGCGACGCTCGATCTACGACGGCCGCCATCACCTGATCGCGGACGACCACGGCCGGGTCGAGCTCTACGACGTGAAGGCCGATCCGGCCGAGCGGTCGGACCTCTCGGCGGCACGTCCGGATCTCGTCGAAGTCCTCCGAGCACAGCTCGACCCGGAGTGACGGCGGCGGGCGGCGCTCGTGGTGGCGTTCCCGACGAGGTAGGCCCGAGGTGCGGACGGGACATGCGGGGGCTCGACGCAGGACGCCTTCCGCAACGCGCAACCGCTGGGCAGAGCGGCCGGGCCGGACCGAGGAGGACGCGACGCGGCGCTCGTGGTGGCGTTCCCGACGAGGTAGGCCCGAGTCGCGGACCGTCCATGCCTACCTGCGCCCCGTCCGTCCCTTCCGCTAACCTCTTCTTCACTCCCCGACCACGGGCGGCGCCCAGCCGACCGCGGGAGACGGGGTACGACGGAGGTGCTTCATGTGCGGCGTCATCGGCGCGATCGGGCAGGGCCCGGTCATCGCGGACATCGTGGACGGGCTGCTCTTCCTGCAGCACCGTGGACAGGACGCCGCCGGCGTCGCGACCTTCGACGGGACCTCGTTCCGCCTCCACAAGGCGATGGGCCTCGTCCGTGAGATCTTCGACCGCGTGGATCTCACGCACCACACCGGGCACATCGGGATCGGCCACGTCCGCTACCCGACCATCGGCGGTGGGGCGGTGGACGACGCGCAGCCGTTCATGGTGAACAGCCCGTTCGGCATCGCGATGTCGCACAACGGCAACCTGACCAACTTCAAGTCGCTGAAGAACGAGCTGAAGGACAAGTGCCGGCGGCACGTCAGCTCCCAGTGCGACGTCGAAGTGATCCTGAACGTGTTCGCCGACGAGCTTTCGCGCCTCACGACGGGCAGCAACTCGCCTCCGGACGACCCCGCCACGATCGACGCCATCTTCCAGGCCGTGACGGGCACCTTCCGCCGCTGCAAGGGCAGCTACTCGGTCGTCGCCGTGATCGCGGGCGTCGGCCTGCTCTGCTTCCGCGACCCGTTCGGCATCAAGCCGCTCATCTACGGCAAGCGCCCCGACGGCAAGGGCACGCGGTGGATGGTCGCGTCGGAGAGTTGCGCGCTCGTCTCGCAGAACTTCAAGGTCGAGCGCGACGTCCAGCCGGGCGAAGCGATCCTCTTCCGGACCGGCCAGCCGCCGCTCCCGCGCCAGGTCGCGCCGTCGAAGGGCCACCTCTGCATCTTCGAGTTCATCTACTTCGCCCGCCCGGACAGCGAGATCGACGGGATCAGCGTCTACAAGGCGCGGATGCGCCTCGGATCCACGCTCGCCCGCCGCTGGGAGGAGAAGGACGGCGCCGAGGTGGACGCCGTGATCCCCGTGCCGGACTCGTCCCGCCCCGCGGCGCAGCAGATGGCCGCGAAGATGAAGCGTCCCTTCCGCGAGGGGCTTCTCAAGAACCGCTACATCGGCCGCACGTTCATCATGCCGGGCGACGCGAACCGGAAGAAGGGCATCCGCTACAAGCTGAGCCCCGTCCGCCTAGAGATCAAGGGCAAGCGCGTGCTGCTGGTGGACGACTCGATCGTCCGCGGGAACACGTCGAAGGCGATCATCCAGATGGTTCGCGAGACCGGCGCCCGCGAGGTCCACATGGCTTCGTCGTGCCCCGCGCTCCGCCACCCGTGCGTCTACGGCGTGGACATGAGCACCCGTAAGGAGTTCATCGCGCGCGACCGCACCGACGACGAGGTCCGCGTGGCCATCGGCGCCGACTCGCTCCTCTATCAGCAGCTCGACGACATGGTCTCCGCCTGCCGCCCGCCGAACGAAGAGGGCGAACGCCGCTTCTGCATGGCCTGCATGGACGGCAAGTACCCGACCGGCGACATCACCCAGGCCGTCCTCGACGAGATCGAGTCCGAACGGACGGTGGCCGGCTCAGGCGTGTAGACGCCCCGTGCGAATCCACGTAGACGCCGACGGCTGCCCGGTCAAGGACGAGGTCTACAAGGTCGCGAAGCGCTACCGCATGGAGGTGTGCGTCGTCGCGAACAAGTGGATGGAGACGCCGCGCGACCCGCTCGTGCGGATGATCGTCGTGAGCGACGGCTTCGACGCCGCCGACGACTGGATCGCGGAGCACGCCGAGGCCGACGACATCGTCGTGACGTCGGACATCCCGCTCGCCGCGCGAGCCTTGAAGAAGAACGCGTACGTGATCGACGGGAAGGGCCGACGGTTCACCGAGGGCGACATCGGCAGCGCGCTCGCGGCGCGGGCGCTCAACGCGCATCTTCGAGAGTCGGGCCTGATCACCGGCGGACCGGCACCGTTCCGCGACCGCGACCGCTCGCAGTTTCTTCAGGCGCTCGACACGGCGATCCAAGCCGGGAAACGCAAGCGCGGCACGACGTGAGCGGGTGACACCGCGCGGGGCGGCGGGGCGATCGCCCGCGCGTCACTCCGTCGGTTGACGCGGCTCCGCCGGGAGTCGGCGATCCGTCCAGCGACGAATTGCCACGCGGGATGGTTCCTCGATCCAGCGCCACACGGCGATTGCGACGACCACCGGCGCGGCCGCGTACAGCGCGATCCAACACCAGAGCCAGGCGCCGGACCACGCTGGATCGACGTGACGTCCCACCGCCCACGCGAGGATCCCGAACACCGGCGCGTGGACCATGTACATCGAGTACGAGATACGGCCCGCGAAGACCGCGGGCCGCGTCGCAAGCACCTGGGCGAGCACGCCGCGACCGTTCGACAGCGCGAGGATCAGCGCCACGAACGCGAAGACCGCCCACGGATCGCCGAGGCCCACGAACGGCAGCCCGATCACGGCTCCCGTCGCGGCGAGCGCGACCGCTCCCCATGGAACGCTAGCGTTGCGCAGCGCAATCGCAGCGCGGCACGCAAGCGCGCCGGCTAGGAACTCCCCGCTGACCCGCACGAGCCCGAGGGCGTCATCGACGCTGAGCGACTGGCCCCCGAGAAGGCGCACGCCCCCGATCGTGGCCGCGACGGCTGTGGCCGAGCCGACGATCGCCACGGATCCGGACCGCACTTTCAGCAGCGCCGCGCACGTCAGCGGGAACCACAGGTACGCGAACCACTCGGCGCTGATCGACCACGACGGCACGTTCCACGCGGGGCGCGACGCGAGGCCCCACGACTGTAGGAGTCCGACGTGGACGGCGAGATCGGGGATCCGAAAGCGGTCCCCGGCCCACGGCCCGGAGAACCAACCGAGCCGCGCCGCAGCGACCCAAGGCACCATCACGGCGAGCACGAACAGGTGGACCGGGTAGATCCGGGCGAGTCGCGCAGCGAGGTAGCGGAGGTAGCCGCGCCCCGAGAGCGCGCGAAACTCGTCGGCGTAGGTGTGCGTCAGGATGAACCCGCTGAGGACGAAGAAGAGGTCCACTCCGAGGTATCCGACGCGGACGAGCGGCTCCAGCGGTCGCAACGATGGGAACGCCTCCCACAGCCCGAACCACTGTGCGTGAAACACGAGTACCCACAGAGCCGCAAGCGCACGGACGCCCGTCAGCGCGGGGAGATCGCGGCGCGGCGTCGGGGGGGCGTCTCCCTGCGTCATGGGGGACGGAGAGTCTGCGTCGGCGCGGTGGCGGGCGCACGGATCCTCGGCGGTGGGCGCCAGGTCGCAGGTGGAGAGGCGGCCGATCGGTGCGTTTCAGCGGCTGACGATCAACCCGAACGCTGGGCCGTCGCGCATCGGTTCGACTTCGTCCGGCGGCACGTCCTCGATCCACAGCCGGGCTCCGCGGGTGCGGAGTTTGTCGGCGAGCTTGACGAGTTTCGGCGGCGGGAAGAACCCGTGGGGGACGACCAGGTCGTCGGTGTCGCAGGACGCTCTCACGTAGACCGGAGCGAACTTCCGGAAGAAGCCCATGTACGAGCCCTGGACGGTCGCGAGGTCGGCGGCGGACGGCGCCCACTTTGCGTCGGCGCGCAGTCGCTTGCCGATCCGCTCCGTGGGAACGACGATCAGGAGGCGGTCGCGCAGCGCCGTGACGCTCTGCTCGCCGAGCGCATGCAATGTGTCTGCAAGGTCTGCGATCCCACCTGTGTCGTCCAGCCGGACGATGAGCCCGAGCCCGCCTTCCGCCGCGGCGCGCGCAGTCGCCTGGAGCCCACCGAGGGTCGAGCCGACACGGAGGACGACCCAGCCGGCGCCGACGGCACGCGCGGCATCGACGAGCGGACGTCCTCGCTGCGGGCCGTCGTCGTCGAACTCGGCGGCGATCTGCGTCGTCACAAGCGTCGCTCCGCGGCGGACTCGCGCCCGTCGATCTCCGCCAGGAACGGCACGAGCGCCGCGAGACACGCGGCCGGGTCGCTCACGTACGGAAGGTGTCCGGAGCGCGGCACCTCCACGCAGCGCGAGCGCCGGATGCGGAGAAGCGACTCGGCCGCGTAGAACGGGATGACGCGTTCGCGGGGGTCGTGGAGGACGAGCGTCGGCGCCGCGATCTCGTGAAGACGGTGGCCGAGGTCGTACGACCCGCCCTCGTGTAGGAGGCTCGTGACGGTCGCTGCGTGGCGCTTCGTCCGATGCTCCGCCTGCCGTCGCAACGCGTCGAGATCGTCGCTGCGCCCGGCGGGGCCGAACAGGATGGTCGCGAGACGCCGGTGGAACCCTCGCGCCGGGAGGACCGGCAGGAGCATGCGCGCGAACCGCAGTCGCGGTCCGAGCTCGCGCCACGACGCGCTCGACCCGAACAGAATGAGTCCCGCGCAGCGTTCCGGGGCTTCGAGCGCTGCCGCGAGCGCGATCGTTCCGCCGAGCGACGACCCGCCGATCACGAAGCGGCGCGGCATCCCCACGCGGTCTGCGTGGTCGAGGCACAGCCGTGCGAGCGCCGTCAGGCCGCCGTGCTCCGGGAGCTCGTTCGGGAGATTCCAGAACACGGTCCGCCGCGACGTCGCGATCGGCGAGAGTCGGCCGAAGCAGCGTCCGTCCAGTCCGAAGCCCGGCACGAGGAAGAGCGGCACGCCGGGTCCGTGCGCGACGGCGGGAACGAACGTGGACGAAGCGCCCGCGGGGCCGCGGAACGTCGCGCAGTTCAGGCTGTCACCGAGGGCGGTCACGGGGCGAGAGTACACCCCGGCAGGACGTCGCGGAACGACGCGCGACCGGCGAGCATCCGACCGTGCGCACGGACGACTTCGACTTCGAGCTGCCCCCGGACCTGATCGCGCAGGAGCCTCCGGCCCGCCGCGAGGATGCGCGGCTCATGGTTGTCTCCCGCGCCACCGGGGCGGTCGAGCACCGCCGCGTCCCGGACCTCGCCGGGCTGCTTCACTCGGGCGACCTGCTCGTCGTCAACGACACGAAAGTGCTCCGCGCGCGACTCTTCGTGCGCCGCGCGACGGGCGGCCGCGTCGAGGTGTTCCTGCTCGAACCGCGGCCCGCCGAGGGGCCGACGGCGTGGGAGGCGCTCGTTCGCGCGGGCGGGTCCGTGGCGCCGGGCGAGGTGATGGAGGTCATCGACGACGAGCACGAAGCAGGCGCGTCGCGACCCGGCGTGCGTCTCGAACGTCGCGTCGGCGGCGGGCATTGGATCGTGTCTCCCGCGGGCGGGACATTCGATGCGCTGATGGACCGAGCGGGCCGGATGCCGCTGCCTCCTTACATCCGTCGCGCGGCGACCGACCCGCGCGACGCCTCCGACGTCGAGCGCTACCAAACCGTGTACGCCCGGGAACCTGGCGCAGTCGCGGCGCCGACGGCCGGACTTCATCTGACCGAGGGCTTGCTCGAAACGCTGCGCGAACGAGGCGTGCAGGTCGCTCGCGTGACGCTCCACGTCGGCCTCGGCACGTTCAAGCCGATCGCCACCGACACCATCACGGATCACGTGATGCACGAAGAGGCGTATGTGATTCCCGAGGCGACGGCCGCTGCGGTCCGGGCCGTGCGCGCCGCGCGCGCCGCGGGCGATCTCTCGGCGCGCGTGGTCGCCGTCGGGACGACGTCCGTCCGCGCCCTCGAGAGCGCCGCCGCCGCGTCGCCCGACGGCCTCCCCGCGGCGGGTCCCGGCCGCACGTCGATCTTCATCACCCCCGGGTACACGTTCCGCGCGGTGGATGCGCTCCTCACGAACTTCCATCTGCCGAGATCGACGCTGCTGTGCCTCGTCTCGGCGTTCGCCAAGCGGGAGCACGTGCTCGCCGCCTACCGGTCCGCCGTCGCGGAGCGCTACCGCTTCTTCAGCTACGGCGACGCGATGCTGCTGAGCTAACCTCTTCCGATGGCCGAACCCAGCGTTCACGATGCAGCGCGACGGCGCGTTGACGAACTGCGGCGCATCGTCGAAGAGGCGGACCGGGCGTACTACCGCGGCGAGCGCGAGTCGGGGCTGACGGACGCCGAGTACGACGCGCTCCGCGACGAACTGGTCGCCCTCGAGTCGCAGTTCCCGGATCTCGTCACGCCCGACTCGCCGACGCAGCGCGTCGGCTACGCCGGCTCCGAGGCGTTCGCGGCGGTGCGTCACACGGAGCCGATGCTCTCGCTCGAGAAGGCCACGACCGACGCCGAGTTGCAGGCGTGGTACGACGCCGCGGCGGGCGACGAACCGGGGGCCGCGTTCGCGCCGGAGTTCACGGTGGAGCCGAAGATCGACGGCGTCGCCGTCGAACTCGTCTATCGGAGCGGCGCGCTCGTCCAGGGCTCGACGCGCGGCGACGGCGCCGTCGGCGAGGACATCACGGCGAACCTGCGCACCGTGGCGTCGATCCCGAAGCAACTGCACGGCGGGCAGGTTCCGGACGTCCTCGAAGTCCGCGGCGAGGTCTACCTGCACAAGCGCGACTTCGAGGAGTTGAACCGCAAGCTTGTGGAAGCCGGTGAGGACGCGAAGGCGAACCCGCGCAACTTCACCGCGGGATCGTTGAAGCAGAAGGACCCCGAGGCGACGCGCTCGCGGCCGCTCCGGTTCACGGCCTACGGGCTCGGCCGCTGTGACTGGTCCGGACACGAGCCGACATCTTGGTCCGCCACGCGAACGCGACTTCACGATCTCGGGCTCCCGGTCGTGGACGACGCGACGTTCGTGGTCGCCCCGGACCTCGCAGGGGTGCGCGAGGTGATCGCCGCCCTGCTCGCCCGCCGCGACGAACTGCCGTTCGAGATCGACGGCGCGGTCATCAAGATCGACGCATTCGCGTTGCAGCGTCGCCTCGGCGCCCGGTCGCGTACGCCGCGCTGGGCGCTGGCGTGGAAGTTCCCGCCTCGGGAAGGTCGCACGAAGGTCAAGGCGATCGACGTGTGGGTCGGCCGCACGGGGCGGCTCACGCCCGTCGCGGTGCTGGAGCCGCTCGCGGTCGGCGGGATCACGATCCAGCACGCGACGCTGCACAACCGCGAGCAGCTCGCCCAGCTCGACGTGCGCGTCGGAGACACGGTCGTCGTCGTGCGAGCGGGCGACGTCATCCCGCAGGTCGTGAAGGTCCAGAAGGAGCTGCGACCCGACGACGCGGTGCCGTTCGCGTGGCCGACGCACTGCCCCGTCTGCGGCGGCGAAGCGGAGTCGCCGGCGGACTCGCCGCTCTCCTTCTGCACGAACCTCGCGTGCCCGGCGCAGGTCGAGGCGCGGCTCTTCCACTTCGGCCAGCGCGGGGCGATGGAGATCGACGGGCTCGGCGAGAAGATCGTCACCCAACTCGTGAAGGAACGCGGAGTGACGTCGCCGGCCGGGCTCTATCGGCTCACCGTCGCCGACCTCGCGGAACTCGATCGGATGGGGGAGAAGAGCGCGGCCGGACTCGTCGCTGCGATCCACGATTCGAAGACACGCCCGCTCGCGCGACTGCTCGTCGCCCTCGACATCCGCCAGGTCGGATCGTCCACGGCGCGCGATCTCGCGAAGCGCTTCGGCACGCTCGACGCCGTGCGCCGGGCGACGAAGGAGCAGCTTCTCGAAGTGCCCGACATCGGCGGGATCGTGGCCGACGCCATCGTCGCGTTCTTCCACGAGCCGCGGAACCAGACGACGATCGACGAGCTTCTGGCCGCGGGCGTCGCGCCGCCGCCCGAAGAGGCCGCCGCGACCGACGGTCCGTTCGCCGGGAAGACGATCGTCTTCACCGGCGAGCTGGAGACGCTGACGCGCGACGCGGCGAAGGAACTGGCGATGAAGCTCGGCGCGAAGGCGGCGGGGTCCGTGTCGAAGAAGACCGACCTGGTCGTGGCGGGGCCGAACGCCGGGTCGAAGCTGGTGAAGGCGCGGGAGCTGGGCGTGAAGGTCGTGGACGAGCAGGAGTTCCTGCGGATGACCGGGAGGATCGCGTGAGAGTTCGATCTGTGATCGCCGCGCTCGGCGTGCTGGCCGCATCTGGGCTGACGTCGTGCGGACCGGGCGGCGCGCCGCTGCGCCTCCATCACGACACGAAGCGCCGCCTCTCCTACGAGTTGGAGCAGCACGAGGAGGCCCCGCACCCGCTTGTCGGGCTCGGCGGATCGCTCGACGTCGGCGCGTCGATCGACCTTGCGTGCATCGGCAGCGAACCCGACGGCTCGGGGCACTACGAGGTGACCGTCCGCAACGTGAAGCTCACCGCGCCCGCCGACACGGGCGCCGCCGTGGACACGAAGCTCGGCCGCCCTGTGCCGGGCGACAAGATCGGCGCAAACGCCGTCGTGATGTCGCTGCTGCCGCGCACCGGCGTCGTCGTCATGGACACCACCGGGTCCGTCTCGGGGGCGAAGAGCGACATCGAGATCGGCAAGCACGTCTCCGACTTCATGCGGACGAAGCCGGTCGCCGCTCGGAAGGCGCTCTATCGGCTCGCCGAGACCCTCGACGCCGGGCCGCTCGCGGTGCGCTGGTGGAACCCGGTCGCGGCTCTGCTTCCGCCGAACGAGCACGTCCCGACGGGCACGACATGGACGGCCACGCCGCCGGAGATCGACACGCCCGCCGGGCGGCTCATCGCGAAGATCGACGTGACGTTCACGCGGGAGGGCGACGTCGCGGTGCTCACGGGCAAGGGCACGTTCTCGCCTGCCGGTCCGCTGCTCGAGTCCCGTTCGCTCGATCTCGATGGCGCGTCGCTCGCGATGACCGCGAAGATCGACCTCGCGCGCGGCGTGCTCGTCTCCTACGACGAAACGGGCCGGTTCGACTTCCGCCTGCGCGGCGAGGGCAAGCTCGCCGCGCCGTGGGCCCACACGCGGAAGCTGCGTCTCGTGGAGGAGCCGACGAAATGAAGGCGCTAGCAACGTCCCGATCGGTCGCAGCGCTCGCGGTCGCAGCACTGCTCGCTTCGGCGTGCGCCCTCTTTCCGCCGCCCCTGCCGCGCACTCCGCTCGTCAGCGAGGAGGGCATCCCCGAGGCGCTGGAAAAGGCGGGCGCGAACCGTCTCGAGATCGCGGCGCTGCTCGCGCACTACGATTCGTCGCCCGACGCGGAGGCCAGGGCGTGCGCGCGGTTCCTCGTCGCGAACATGCCCGGCAAGGGCTACGTGGTCTTCGGGTGGAAGGACGCGAAGGGCGAGCCCGTCGAGTTCGACCCGCTGCGGTCGAAGAGCTTCGCCGAGGCCCAGACCGTGCTCGACCGGATCGAGAAGGAACGCGGCGCGATCGACTACGTGAAGGCGAAGTTCGTTCCCGACCTCGAGACCGTCACTGCCGAGTTCCTCGTCCGTCACATCGACCGGTCGCTCTCGACGTGGCGGGCGGTTCCCGTCGCGGAGCGCGCGCCGTTCGAGTCGTTCCTTGAGTTCGTTCTTCCGTACCGCGGGAGCGACGAACCCCTTGAGGACTGGCTCACGCCGCTCCAGGCGCGGCTCGACGAGATCCGCGCGTCGCTGCCGGCCGGCGCCGCTCGCGCCGACCTGTGGAAGGCGTTCGGCGCCGACAAGGACAAGCGCGCGCGCTTCGACGAGATCTTCTACTTGCACCCGACCGACCAGAGCTTCTCCGAGATCACCGCGACGGGCATGGGCCGCTGCGAGGACCTGTCGAACCTCCAGACGTTCTACGCCCGCGCGTTCGGCACGGCCACCGCCTGCGACTACACGCCGGCGTGGGGCCACCGCGACAACAACCACGCGTGGACCGTTGAGCTCGGCGCCGACGGCACGGGCTCCGACCGCGGCCAGTCCCACGCGGCGAAGGTCTACCGCAAGACGTTCTCCCTCCACCCCGGTCTGCCGGCGCTGCTCCCGCCGGGCCGCGAGCCGCCGAATCGCTGGGTCGCCTCGCGGGCGATGATCGACGTGACGAGTCAGTACGGGAACTCGATCACCATTCACGTGGAGCCCGACCGCGCGGCGATCGGCGACGAGAAGGCCGGCTATCTCTGCGTCTTCAACGGCGGCGAGTGGGTCGCGATCGCGTGGGCCGCGACGCACCCGACGCAGCCGTTCACGTTCTTCGACATGGGCAAGGGCCTGCTCTACCTGCCGATCGTCCACGACGGCACGAAGACGATCCCGATGGCCGCGCCGCTGCTCCTCGGCAAGGACGGCGCCGTCCGCGCGCTCCCGGGCACCGGCCCCGCGACGCACGTCGCCCTCGTCGCGACGCTGCCCGAGCAGACGAGCGCCGACACCGGCGCGACGACGCCCGTCTCCCATCTGAAGCCCGGCGCGACCTACACGCTCTCGCGCTGGACCGGCACGTGGACGACTGTCGAGGAGTTCGTCGCGACGTCGTCGGCAAAGGTCGTGGACGGCGTCCCGTCCGACGGCCTGTTCTGGCTCGTGGAGAAAGACTCGCGCCGTCTCGAACGCCCGTTCACCGTCGAGGGCGGGCGCCAGCGGTTCTGGTAGGGGGATATGGCTGACGATCGGTGCGTCCTGCGCCGCGCTTCCGCGGAGCAGGGCGACCGGGTCGGATCGACGAGCCAGCGACCTGGCGATCGTGGCGACGTTCCCGACGAGCTTGTCACGCGTCGCGAACGGTACCGGGGCCGCCCCTCGCAGGAGCGGACCGACGTCTGTCCCTGCTGTTCCCGCCCACGCGGTCGCGCGGAGGGATCGATTCGTGGGAGCGAGTCAGAATCCGGGATTTTACCGATTGACACCAATTCACGCGCCGATATGCTCTCGTGCGTCTCGCGGAGTTCCCCGGCGAATGGTCGGTCCGGGGCCGCGGGTGTGGCTCGCTACGGCGTCTCAGGGCGCTCGCGGACGGTCTGCGAGTTGCTGGGGGGGGCGTGACGAGTCGAGTTCGAGGTCTCGACGCCGCAGGCGTCCATGCCGGGGTGACGCTGCATTCTTCTTCGTTCCAGGGGTGCTTGATTTCGTGAATCCGCCCGAGATGCGGCCCCGTCGTGGGGTTGTGTCGCGCGTCCGGTCATTCAATCCACGTCGGCGGGTGCGTCGGCGCGGAGTCCTGGGGCGTCGTGTTTGAATGCAATGTGCGCGGCGTGAATGAATGTCGGCTCGGGGGAGGGTTCTCTCATGCAGGGTGAGCACGTTCCGATTGTGTTCTTTCCGCGCTTCTCGACGTTCGCCGGGGCGGCGGGGAAGTACTACACGCAGCCCGTTGACATGCTCGGTTTCGAGACGGCGAGCATCACCGTGTTCCGCGGGATGATCACCGGCGGTGGCGGACCGACGGTGGCATTCGAGTTCGAGCAGTCCACCGATCTCATCGAGTGGGAGAGCATGGGCCCGCCGTTCGATCCTTCGAGCGCGGGCAACGTTCCCGCCACCCAGCAGGTCGGACTGCCCATCGCGCGCCGCTACGTACGTCTGTACGTCGTTCTCGGTGGTGCCGACCCCGTGATCACGCTCTTCGCGATCGGCTGGGCCGCGCGCACCGAGCAGTAGTCCGCGGTCAGCACGTCGAACCGGGGCGCTCCGCTGTTAACCCGGATCATTCATGAACGCGCGCGGCGCATCGGCTGGACCCGTTGCGGCGCATGGCTCGGGCGCCGACGCGCGGCCCGGCCGCGCGACGACAGGGGTCCGGCCGACCAGGAGGACCGAGGGCAAGGCGGAGTCGAGCCCATCAGCTCCACGGGGCGTGCTATGGGCTCGACTCCAACGCAGCCCTCGGTCCTCCTGGGCGGATCGGACGCGCGCGTTCATGAGTGGTCCGGGTTAAGCGCGAGCGTCCCGGACTTCGCTCGCACGCGTTCACCGCGATCGAGCGCGCATCGGCGGTCCGGTTCATGCGATGATCCCAGCCCGGGAGGCACTCCCTTGTCCCTGCCACAGGCACCCACGACCCGCCCGATCACCGACTGCTCGTGCGACGCGCGGCCGGTCGATTGCCCGCCGTGCCCGCCCTGCCCGTGCAAGCCGAGCTTCGCGGTGCTCGACGTGTCCGGCTTCGACACGCCGATCGTGCCGGGCGGACGCGCCGCGCGACGCACGGACCCCGCGGATGCGCCTCTGACCCCAGGCTGGGCCCCGCCGCCAGGAGTGCTGATGCCGGCGGGATCGTTCGCCGCCCAGAAGGGGGCGATCCTCGTCAACATGCCCGCTCCGTTTCGCGCCGACGTTCCCTGGCTCGGGCTGTCCCGGCACGACGCGGGCGTCGTCGGAAGCGCGGCGCGCGATGGAGTGGGGTTCCCGCCGACTCGCCCCGCCGACGGGTCGAATCGGCGGCGATCCGGAGATCGCGACTTTGGCGCGGCGCAGCAGCACGGGTTCGCAAGAGAGACCGGGTCGTCGTCGCTCCCGGGCTGGATGCTCAAGACGGGCGGCCGTCAGACGGTCGTGTCCGGCGACGCCCTGCCACCCGACGCGCGTCGGCGGAACGACACGAAGGACGCTCAGGCTGCGCAGCAGCGCGTCGATTCGGCGCACGGCGAGGTCTCGGCCGGGAAGCGTGACGCGCCCGGGTCACTGAAGGGCGCTGGCGGCGCGCTCCGGGCGGCGACCGCGCGCATCCCGGGTGCCGATTCGGCGAGTGCGCGGTCCAGCGAGATCCAGGACAAGGTGCGGACCAAAGGCGGCTTTGTCGGGAACGCGACGGAGCAGGCGATGTTCAACCGCGCCGCGGGATCGAAGGGCGGCATGCTCGGCGCGCTGACCGACGATCCGTTCGCGCCGGGCTCGCACGACGGCGGCTCGTCGAAAGGCGGCGATGCGGCCGCGGCTGCCGCCATGGCGGTGCGTTCGAAGTACGCTCCGTCGAAACTCGCCGACATGCGCGCGGCCGAGCAGAACCGCCAGTTGGACGAGCGGATCTCCGCGGCGACGGGGAAGGCGAGCGGCGGCCAGGGCGGTGCGGCGAGTTCAGATGACGCGCGAGCGGCGGAGAGCGAAGCGACGAACGATCCGCACCGACCCGCCTCCCGGCGGAAGCCACGCGGCGCCGTCGAGATGCGCCGCACGGCGACGGGCCGGCCGCCCGCAGATGCCGAACCAACACCGCCGCGCTCGACCGCGAGCGATGGCTCGACGTTGAACGTCAACACGGCAAGCGCCGAAAGCCATGGGACCGCCCAGACGGCCGCGGCCGCATCGCCCGCCGCCCCGAACGCCGGTGCGGCCGCGGCAGGGACGACCGCCGCGCCGCCTCGCCCGCCGAAGTCGCCGACGGCGCCGCAAGCGAAACAGCTCGGTCGGTTCACGGGGCAGACGGCGGCGAAGCCGTCCAGCGCAGCGCCGAGCTCGTCCGGTTCAGCACTCGGCGCAGATGGCCTCAACGTCTCCGCAGGAGCCGGGTCCCCGCCCCCGTCCGCAGCACCGTTCGCCGCGCAGCACACAAACGACATGGATCTCGCGACGTTCGCGCATCCGGCAACCGGCCCCGTCACGCCGTCGGAGTCAGCCAATCCGCGGACTGCGTCGGCGCGGCAACTCGGCAGGATGGGTGCCGTGCTCGCCCCGCCGAACGGTCGCGGCGCCGAGGCGCAGCCGCCCCGACTCGAGCCGCCGCGCGACGTTCCTCCGCATGATGAGCCGCTGAAGCCCGGCGGTCCGCGCGCCACCGCGGCGGCGGCGCCGGATCGGCCGCAGTCGGGGTTTCCGACGGCGCGTGGGCAGTGGGTCGAGGCGCGGTCCGAGCGCGCGGCGCCGCTCGTGGCGTCCGGCCCCGCGAGCGGCGCATCCGGCGTGTCGCGCGCTGCGGGTAGCGGCGCTTCCGGGCGGCAATCCGTCCTCACGCCCGAGGACTCGGCGGTTTCGACGGTGCAGGCGACGCTCGCCGCAGATCCGGGACTCGCGCCGATCGTCCCCGGCGGCAGCCGCGTGACCTCCGCGCCGGTGCTTGGAGGCGTCCAACGCGAGACCGGTTTCGGCAGATCGGGCCGCCCTGCCGCAACGGCGCCGCTGCCACAGGACGTCCATACTCCCGACCCGCACACGCTGCGCGGCGGCGATGCGGCGGACGAGGCCGACGACATCCACGCGCCGACGCAGAGCGCCGGCAGTTCGACGGTGGGCGTCCCGGGCGCCGCGATGTCGCAAGGCAGCGTCGTCGCGCAGGTGGCCGCTCCTGCTGCGGGGTCGGCCGCGCCCGGTGCGCTGCCGACTCCGTGGCCTGAGCAGGCGTGGGGCGGTGCGTCGGACCGCCTCGGCGGAGCGGGCGCCGACCCGTTCGCGAACGTCGCGTCGGGTGGCAAGGGCAAGGGCGACAACGACCCGCTCGCGAAGGTCGGCGCCGACGGTGGTCCGCTCACGCCGGGCGTGCCGATGCCGTCGCTGCGACTGGTCGCTGAGGCGGTCATCGAAACGGCAGCAGGAGTGGGCGGTCTCGCCCTCACGGACGCGAAGTTCCAGCTTCCAACCTCACTGCTCGACGTGCTCGGCTCGGTCTACGCGAAGGCGTTTGAGTCGCTTCGTTCGAGCGAGTGGGCCCGGTACCGCAAGGCAGAGGTCCAGCGGCTCTCGCAATCGCTCTACACCGCGGCGCGCGACCGGTGGATCAAGGACGGCAGGAAGCCACCGAAGCCGACGCGCGACGACGCGCGGGCGGCGGCGGAGGCCAGTTTCCGCGACGCGTTGGATCGCGTCGGAGCGCCGATTCCGGGCGGCGGCCCGGGCGGTGCCAGCCCGAACGGCGGCGCGGCCCCTGTCAAGTCCCCGTGCCCGCCGTGCGGCGCCACGCCGCTCCCGGACATCGCAGCCGGCGACGGCCTAGAGCCGGGCGAAGCGCCGGGCGGCGGCACCGGCTCGCGCGGGACGTTCGAGGTGGATCTCGGGCCGAAGCCCAGCAGCGAGCCGATCGGTGGCGCTTCCGGGACGGCTTGGCAGAGCTACTCCGCGCCGCACGTGACGACCGAGCCCGTCCAAGCGGGCTACGGCGCCGTCGCCCCGACGCCGGGTTCGGCGGTGATGATGCTGCGGCAGAAGAGCGGCGTCCTCACGGCAAGCATCGGAATCAGCCCGATTGGCGGAATCTATGCACAGCAGGCGCCGCTCGGAGCGCCCGCGCAGCCGCCACCGGCACCGGCACCGGCGAAGCCGAAGGCGAAGAAGCGGAAGACGAAGAAGGAACTCGCCGCCGAACTGCTCGACGAGATGCTCAACCAGTTCCTCGTGAAGCTGTTCGAGGCCGTGGGCGAATTCGAAGTGACGCCAACGGTGCGCGCGTGGCTCCTGCTCGTGCTCGGCCCGTTCCTCGCAAAGCGCGCAGGACTCCTCGCCGACAAGGAGGCGCTGCGTGCCGGACTCGACGCGATCGAAACGGACGCGACGCCGCTGCAACTCGACAGGCTCGACGTGGAGTTGGAGGGGCTCGACCTTCAGGTGGGAGCCCTGGACCTGCAACTCCTCACGATCCTGCGGAAGCGTTCGGATGCCATCCACACGAACTTGACCGCCGACTTGAGCGAGAAGGGGTTCGGCGCGCTCGTCGCAGCGATGGACTCGGACGGCGGCGACACGCTTCGTGACTACATCTCCCGGAACTCGATGCGCCTCGTCATCGCTGCTGGGGACCTTGAGGCGCGCGACGACGAACTGCGGGCGCGCGAGCTGAACATGCCTGAATCGACCCTCGCACGCTACGCCCACCGATGGCTCAACATGATCTCACACAATTCCGCAATTCACGAGGGGATGGCCGACATTGGGCGCTTCAGCGAGGAGCCGATCCTTGGATTGACCGAAGACGAGCAGGAGGACGAGACCTACAAGTGGGACAAGTACGCTCGCAAGCCCTCGGCCTGGGAGCAGGAGTGCGTCGATGACTTCAACAAGTACGGCGCGTACTACGTGTTCGATAAGAACTTCACGCGAGCGTTCATGGTCGGCTTGGTGATCGGAACGGGCGGATATGCGGCGGTGACGGCTCCGGCGCTGTTCTCCATCGGCGTGGGGATCGATCTGGCGTACCAGGGCACCCAGTCCGAGCGGACCGAGGTTGACGTGCTGGAGGCGATCAACGCGGGTGGACTAGCGGTCAGCTTCGCGGAGATCCAACTCGCGTACGTGAAGGCTACATCTGCGGTAAGCGTTCAGGGGGGTGAGGAGGTCGCGAGCGCGCTCCGGGCCGCAGAAGCCGGCGGCCAGCGACCTCTGTGGCGCAATCCGTTCCGTCTGCCTCGCTACCCGTGGAAAGTCGATCCTGCGCTTACACGACCGGGAGCGACTAATCTCCTCACGGGTAAGACCACGATCGGGCAGGGGTTCACCAGCCAGTGGGCGAAGTACGAAACGCTCCATCACGAGTTCGTGCACTGGATACTCACGCCGCAGGGATCGAGCGCTCCGGCGCGGTACGCTCGACTTGCCAAGGCGATCTTCCGGCAGAACAGCGCAATTGCGCGTGTCGGGGAGGAGTTCCTTGCGGAAGGCTGGGCAACTTGGAATCCCAAAGCTGCGTGGCGCTTGGCGACGAAACCAATCTATCGACCGACCGACTTTGGATTGGGTGACGCCGTGATCGCCGCGGGCACGGCATTTGGCATCCACGAGGCTCTGTCCGACGACGAATGAGCCAGCGGCATTCTCCGACTTGGTGGACGCGCCTCGCCTGCGTGTTGCGGCCACGCATATCGAGGGACCGCGCCATTGAATTGGCACGCGAAGAGTGCGAGCGTCGAGGCCGCCCTTGGAAGGAGCCCGCCCACGTGACGTCTGGGCTGTCGAGGTGCTACCGAGTCGAGATCAACTCACACTTGATCGACGGAAACACAGTCATCGAGATCGACAAGCTGGACGGACGGGTGCTCGGGTTCCACGAGTGAGCAGCTACGCAGAGACCAGCGACGGCGGCGTGCGTCCCCGCGACGCGGCGTTCATCGTCTCGACGAGGAAGTCGAGGATCGACCTGCCCTGCGCCCGCAGGCTCTCGCAGAGCGTCAGCATCCGCTCGACGAAGCGGGACCCCGTCGGGCTCGCCGAGCCGAAGGAGTTCTTCCGCCATTATGCCGAGTGCCGGGCTATGCCGAGTCGTGCGTGTGGTCGGCGTCCGGGGCCAAGTTGTTGACCGATCGCATGCCTTGAGCGCTCGGCTTGCCCCGAGGGACGGGGCTGACCTTCTCACTTCTCCCCGGCGGCCCGATGTCACTTCGGCTCCCCTCCCGAACGACCTTCGTGTATTCCGCGCACACCCCGCGCCTGGGAACCGGGCGAGATCCTGAGCATCGTCGGTCGCGCCCACGAGGGGCGGACGATCTTCGTCTCCGACGCGGACACCGTCCTTCGCGGCGTACGGGCGCACCCCGAGAGCCGAGCGCGCGCGGTCGCTGCGGCACGCGGCTGGAACATCGACGACCTGCTGTCCACCATCACGCCGCTGCGGGACCGAGCTACGATCCGGGTTCCGCCTGAATAGCCTTCCTCCTCGCCCGACGGACCCGAACGACCCCGCCCTTCGACCCTCCGCCGAGGAGTCGGCGCTCCTGCGCCGCGCGGTGGCCGGCGACGCCGATGCCTACGCCCTCGCCGGCGACGTCACCTGGCCCTCCGACGGCGCTGCGCGCGTGACCAAGTGTGGCAGTTGTTCCCGGACGACCACTCACCCGAGCGCCGCAACCAGCGCCGCCGCCGCCGCCCGGGGCGACTCCGCGGCCAGCACGCCCGCCGACACCGCGATGCGACGGAAGCCCGCCGCTGCGACCTCGGCCACGTTCGCGGGTGTGATCCCGCCGATCGCGAATGCGGGGACGCCCGCCGCCTCGGCCGCCGCTGCGACCGGCGCGAGCGCCGCCGGACCCGAGACGGGCACCGCGCGGCCCTTCGTCGATGTCGCGAAGACGCTGCCGACGCCCACGTGGTCCGCGCCGTCGGCGAGCGCGCGCCGCAGTTCCTCCGCGTCGTGCGTCGAGACGCCGACGAGCGCTTGCGGGCCGAGGATGCGTCGCGCGTCGGCGACCGGCCGGTCGTCCTGCCCGAGGTGGACGCCGTCGGCGCCTGCGTCGCGCGCGATCTCGACCCGGTCGTTCACGATGAGCAGCGCGCCGTGCGCATCGCAGAGCACGCGCAAGCGGCGAGCGAGGTCGAGCGTTTCGGCGTCCGACATCGACTTCTCGCGGAGTTGGATCATCGTCGCCCCGCCGAGGAGCGCCTGCTCGACGGTGGAGAGGAGCGGGCCGCGTGAGATGGCGGTCGTCGCAAGCACGTAGAGCCGCGCGGCGGCGAGACGTTCGCGCCGCGTCGTCATCGCCCCTCGCGCAACTCGCGGCTCGCCCGGTCGAGTTCCTTCCGCTCGGCCGACGTCAGCTTGTCCATCCCGCCGACCTCGTTGATCCGGTCGAGGATGCGGTCCACGGTCGCCTGCGCCTCGGCGCGGCGGTCGCGGACGGCGTGCCGGGCCTTCCGCTCGTCTTCCTCCATCTCGCGGACGGCCTGCTGCGATGCGAGGAGCGTTCGCGCGAAGGGATCGTTCTCGCCGTAGATGTCGCTGTGCCGGGCTTCCATCCGCAGGCGCACGCAGGCCTGGATGCCCTCGAGTCCGATCATCGCGAGGAGGAAGCCGTACGGGCCGTAGCCGAACGGGTCCGCGAGCTTCAGCAAGGCGAGCAGGCCGAACACGAGGAACAGCCCGTTCCCCACGAAGCCGACCGTAGACGTGCGTAGCGACGCCAGGTTCGCGTTGATTCGCAGCGAGAGGGCGCCGCGCAGCGTGCGACCGCCGTCGAGGGGCCAGATCGGCAGCAGGTTGAAGATCATCATCGAGAGCTGCATCCCGGCGAACCCGCGGAGCATCCAGAACCAGACGTCGCCTCTGTGCGCATCGCCGAGCAGCCAGACGGCCGGGTAGAGCACCGCCATCCACAGGAGATGCGTCGCCGGGCCGGCGAGCGCGATCTTCATCTCGTCGTGCGGCGTCTGCGCCGGGGCCTGCAAGTGGGCGAGGCCGCCGAGGGCCCGCAGCGTCATCGTGTCGGTCTCGATCCCGCACCGACGCCCCATGAAGATGTGGCCCATCTCGTGGGTCCACGTCGTCGCGAAGATCGCGATCGTCCAGCCGCAGCCCCAGGCGAGCGCTTCGAGCCCGGGCAACCAGTCCTTGAAGCCCCACGCGAGGAACAGCGGCCAGACGATCACCGACCAGCTCACGCGGACGTCCACGCGGAACGCCCGGAACAGTCGCCACGACGTGTTCAGAAGCCGCGCGGCGTCGCTCATCGGGGAGTCGGATTCGGACAGGGGCGGGTCTCCGGCGGAACGGGGAACCCGAAGGATAGTGCGAGGCGCCCTCCGGCCACCGCGACTCCGGGCCCGGCAGGGCGCGGTAGGATGGGGGCGGATCGCTGCACCGCCCCGAGGGCCGTCTCATGTCGCTTCGCACGCCGCTCCTTCTCGTTCCACTCCTCTGGGTCGGGGCCGCAGCGTCGGCCCACGCGGACGACGTCCTCCTCGCGAACGGGAACAAGCTCGAAGGCAAGGCCCGCCGCGACGGCGAGTTCGTCGTCATCGAGACCGCCACCGGCACGATGCGGCTCGACGCGAAGGACGTGAAGTCGATCACCGTCGCGCCGACGAAGGAGGACGTCTACCGCGAGCAACTCGCGAAGGCGGCGCCGAAGGACGCGGCGGGGCACGTCGCGATGGCCGACTGGGCGCGGGATCACGGGATGCCGACGTTCGAGACGAAGCACCTGAAGGCCGCCATCGACAGCGACCCGGACCACGCCGCGGCGCGCGCGCGGCTCGGGTTCATCCGGTACGAGGACCGCTGGGTGACCGACGAGGAGTACCACTTGGCGCGCGGCTTCGTTCGCGTCGGCGGTGCGTGGGTGTCGAAGGACGAGATCCTGCGGCGCGAGTCGGAGCGCCGCGCGAAGGAGATGGCTGCGGCCCATGTGAAGCGCATCCAGGCGTGCATCGCGAAGATGTCGTCGCCGAAGCGGAAGGTGCGGATGGAGGGGCGCGTCGCACTCCAAGAGTACGCCGAGACGCTCGGCGACCCGTCGCTCGCCCAGTTCGCGACGCAAGTGGCGACGTACTACAACGAGTCGTGGCGCGCGGTGAAGGCGGAGTCGGAGGGCGGCACGGCGACGGTGGACGTCCGGGCGACCATGACCCAGCTCAAGCGTCCGATCCCGACGATCGAGACGAGCCTGGGCGGCTTCTCGACCCCGGTCCGCATCCAGCTCCCGGAGATGTCGGTCGTGTCGATCCGGACGACCGTCCGCGTGCCGATCTCGATCGAACTCGACGACGACGAGTAGCCCGTACCGTCGGAACTCGCCCCTACCTCGTCGGGCACCCCACCACGAGCGCGGGGTCGCCGACTCCTCGGTCCGGGCCGGTTCCGGTGCGCAGTCGGACGCGGGCCTGGACCTCCCCCGCTCCTGAAAACCGCGCCCGCGACCGATGGGAGGGGGAGAGAGACCGTCTCCCCACTCCGAGGCCACACGTGAAGAACTTCGCCATCACCGGCGTCGCCGGCTACATCGCGCCGCGCCACCTCCAGGCGATCCTGGCGACGGGCAACCGGGTCGTCGCAGCGAGCGACCCGCACGACGCCGTCGGCCTGCTCGACCGCTTCTCGTTCGACGTCCGGTACTTCGCCGAGTTCGAGCGGTTCGACCGGCACCTGGAGAAGCTCCGACGCGGGCCCGAGGAGAGCCGCGTCCACTGGATGAGCATCTGCTCGCCGAACTACCTGCACGACTCCCACATTCGCCTCGCCCTGCGCGTCGGCGCGAACGCCATCTGCGAGAAGCCGCTCGTCATCAACCCGTGGAACATGGACGCCCTGAAGGAGCTCGAAGCCGAGACCGGCGGGCGCGTGAACACGGTGCTCCAGCTTCGCGTCCACCCGCAGTTGATCGCGCTCCGGGAGAAGATCCTCGCCGAGCGCGGGCGGGCGCGGCACGACGTGCAGCTCACCTACATCACCTCGCGCGGCCGCTGGTACGACGTATCGTGGAAGGGCACCGAGGAACGGTCCGGCGGGATCGTGATGAACATCGGCATCCACTTCTTCGACCTGCTCATCTGGCTCTTCGGGCCCGTCCAGGAGTGCGTCGTCCACCTGCGCGACGCCCGCCACGCCTCCGGCGCCCTGGAGTTGGAGCACGCCCGCGTCCGCTGGTTCCTCTCGACCGACGCGACGGACCTGCCGTTCGTGCCTGTGCCCGGCAAGAACACGACGCACCGGTCGATCAGCGTGGACGGTCAGGAGATCGAGTTCAGCGAGGGCTTCACCGACCTGCACACGCGGGTCTACGAGCGTTCACTCGCCGGGAACGGGTTCACGATCGACGACGCCCGGGCCTCGGTCGAGCTGGCCTACGCGATCCGCAAGGCGGAGATGTCGAGCGACACGGAGAGGCGTCACCCGAAGCTCGTGGGACGGTAGCGCGGCCGACTCCGGCCAACCTGTCACGCTGGCAGGGGGCCGGCCGTCAACGGGTCCAAGCGTCAGCTTGGCAGCATCCAGCGACCGGCTGGAGACGGCTGTAACTATCGACTTGGGAATGAAATAGACGGAAACCGACCCTCCCGTCGGCTTTGGTCCCCCCGTTGCTTTTCGTCGCCTGCCCGCGGCCGATTCCGCGGCCGCTGCCGCGTTTCCCGCGGGGCGAAGCGATCCCAAGAAGCGACAACGAGGAGCCTGACCGATGGCGAAGATCCGTCCGATCAACGACAAGGTGCTCGTCAAGCGTCTCGAAGCCGAGAGCAAGACCAAGGGCGGCATCGTCCTTCCCGACGCGGCGAAGGAGAAGCCCAAGGAAGGCAAGGTCGTCGCCGTCGGAACGGGCAAGCTCCAGAAGAACGGCGAGCGGACCAAGTTCCAGGTCAAGGCCGGCGACCGCGTGATCTTCAGCCCCTACGCGGGCACCGAGGTCAAGGTCGAGGGCGAAGAGGTCCTCCTCATCAACGAGGACGACATCCTCGCGATCGTCGAAGGCTAAGCGTCGAGGGCGGGTCGTCGGGGGCCCGGCGCCGAGCGCCGGCCATCGACTTCGCGCCGAACGCGCAGGCCCCCGGCCGGCGCCCGTCCACAGCAACACACCGTTCGGAACCTGAAGGAAGAGGACTCCCATGACTGCGAAGCGCATCGTCTACAACCAGGACGCCCGTGAATCCATCCGCCGCGGCGTGCGTCAGCTCGCGCGGGCCGTGAAGGTCACGCTCGGACCCCGCGGCCGGAACGTGCTCATCGAGAAGTCGTTCGGCGCGCCGCAGGTCACGAAGGACGGTGCGACCGTCGCCAAGGAGATCGACCTCGGCGACCGCAACGAGAACATCGGCGCGATCATGGTCCGCGAGGTCGCCCAGAAGACGGCCGACGTCGCGGGTGACGGCACGACGACCGCGGTCGTCCTGGCCGAGGCCATCTTCGAAGAGGGCCTGAAGAACGTCGCCGCCGGCGCGTCGCCGCTCGCCATCAAGCGGGGCATCGAGCTCGCCGTCGAGGCGATCGTGGCCCAGCTCGAGAAGGACGCGATCAAGATCGACGCGAAGGACGAGAAGGAGATCGCGCAGGTCGCCTCCATCGCCGCGAACAACGACGTCGAGATCGGCGCGAAGATCGCCGAGGCGATGACGCGCGTCGGCAAGGACGGCGTCGTCACGGTCGAAGAGGGCAAGGGCCTCACGACCGAGGTGGAGTGGAAGGAGGGCATGCAGTTCGACAAGGGCTGGCTCTCGCCCCACTTCGTGAACCGCCCCGAGACGATGGAGTGCATCTACGAGAACTGCCTCGTGCTCATCCACGAGAAGAAGATCTCGAACGTCAAGGACCTCCTGCCGCTCCTTGAGCAGGTCTCGAAGGCCTCGAAGCCGCTCCTCATCCTCTCGGAGGACGTCGAGGGCGAGGCGCTCGCCACGCTCGTCGTGAACAAGCTCCGCGGCACGCTCGACATCGTCGCCGTCAAGGCGCCGGGCTTCGGTGACCGTCGGAAGGCCATGCTGCAGGACATCGCGGCGCTCACCGGCGGCACGGCGCTCTTCGAGGACCTCGGCATCAACCTCGAGAACGTCGGCATCGCCGAGCTCGGTCGGGCCAAGAAGGTCATCGTGGACAAGGACAACACCACGATCGTCGAGGGCGGCGGCAAGCCGGCCGACATCAAGTCGCGTGTGGAGCAGATCCGCCGCGAGCTCGCCGACACGAAGTCCGACTACGACCGCGAGAAGCTCCAGGAGCGCCTCGCGAAGCTCGCGGGCGGCGTGGCGCAGATCAACGTCGGCGCGGCGACCGAGGTCGAGATGAAGGAGCGCAAGGGCCGTGTCGAGGACGCGCGCGACGCGACCAAGGCCGCGCTCGAAGAGGGCATCCTGCCGGGCGGCGGCGTGGCGCTCCTCAACTGCCAGAAGGCCCTCGACGCTCTGAAGCTCGAGGACGCCGAGACCCGCGTGGGGGTGGACATCGTCCGCCGCGCGCTCGAGGCTCCGATCCGCCAGATCGCCCAGAACGCGGGCACCGACGGTTCGATCGTCGTCGAGCGCCTGCGCGGCCAGAAGTCCACCCGTTTCGGCTTCAACGCCGCGACGGAGACCTTCGAGGACCTCGTCAAGGCCGGCGTGATCGACCCGCGCAAGGTCGTCCGCACCGCTCTCCAGAACGCAGCCAGCGTTTCGACCCTCCTCCTGACCACGGAAGCCGTCATCACCGAGGTCCCGGAGAAGAAGAAGCCCGGCGCCGGCGGCCACGGCGGCGGCGGCGACATGGGCGGCATGGGTGGTATGGGCGGAATGGGTGGTATGGGAGGCATGGGCGGCGACTTCTAGTCGCAGCCGCGCCCGACGCGAACTGGAGGCATGGGCGGCGACTTCTAGTCGCAGCCGCTCTCTCCACGCAACGCACTCGCAGACTTCCACCGGGCGGCGGGGTTCAACCCTGCCGCCCGGTTTGATTCCAAGGCCGCGGCCGGATCGACGTCCCGCACCACGGCAATCCGTTGGACCGCATGCCGGGAGCCCGGACACTCGTCCCGATGTGGCAGACCGCTCCGCTCCCCGACTGGTGGCGCGACACGTTCCGGATCACCCAGTGGCCGACGGACGCCGAGATCGCGACCGTTCTGGCCGCGGGCGACTCCGGCGTGCGGGCGATGTTCGCGGTGATCGACCGGGCGTACGGCGAGCGACCGGTCCCGACGTGTGGACCGATCGCGAGCGAGTTCGCGGTTGCGGCGCTGGGACTGTTCCACCGCGCGGATCTGCTCGAGCCGCTCTTCCGTCACGTCGATCAGCCCGACTTCGACGAGCTGCGGATGCAGTCGTTCGCCGGCGCCATCGCAGCGTGCGGTCCGGCGGCCGGGGTCGGGCCGTGGAGCGATTTCTGCGGACCGAACCCGGCGATCCGATGCGTACCTGGTGGGCCGAGATTGCAGCGACCTGCGGCGCCCGCGACGACGCATGCGCTGCGGTGCTCGTCACCTACCTGCGCGAGCAGCCACTGCACGGGGCCATGCTGGCGACCAAGTTCTCGGACCCGCGCCTGGTGTCTGCATTGTTCGCGGTGTTCGACGATGTGTCCGTGGTGCGTCCGGGCATCGACGACGACGAGGAGTCCGAGCCCGACGCGGACACGGTCGTCGCGCTCGGCGATGCGATCCGGGCGTGCGGTGCTGACATCGGCGACGCGCGCCGCGCCGCGCTCGCAGTAGCCGCGGCTCGCGCGACCTCGCTGCGGGTGTCGGCTCGCCGCCGGTCCATTGCACTGAGCGGGCTGGAATCGGTCCGGGATCCAGCGTCGTTCGGCGGGGGCGTCCCCGCCTTCGACGCTCCGTGCGTGTGCCTCAGCGGCCGGACGTACGGTGCGTGCTGCGCTGCACTCGAGGCGGAACTCGACGCGTGGTACGACGCGACCCGCAAGGGACCGCGGCGCGCCTACATTGCGTGAGCGGCGTCGAAGCGATCCCCGCCGATCTCACATCGACGAGCGCACGGCCTCGATTACCCGGTCCTGGTCCGCCGTCGGCAGGTCGTTCCAGAGCGGAAGGCGCACGAGGCAGTCGCTGGCCATCTCCGTCACCGGGCACTGTCCGTCGCGTCCGCCGAGCGAGCGGCCCATCGGCGAGAGGTGCAGCGCCTGGTAGTGGAAGACGGCGTGGATCTGCTGGGCGCGGAGGTGCGAGATGAAGTGCGTCCGGGCGGCGAGGTCCGGGAGGACCATGTAGAACATGTGCGACGGATGATCGCAGTGCGCGGGAATGGTCGGGAGTCGCACGCCGTGGTCGGACGCCCATCCTGCGAGCGAGGCCTGATAGCGATCCCAGACCGCGCGCCGCTTCGCCTGGATCGCCTCACGCGCTTCGAGTTGCGCGAGGAGGAACGCCGCGAGCATGTCGGAGGGGAGCCAGCTCGAGCCGACATCGACCCACGTGTACTTGTCCACGGCACCGCGGAAGAACGCCGCGCGATTCGTGCCCTTCTCTCGCAGGATCTCCGCCCGGCGCACGAGCGACGGGTCGTTGAGCAGAAGCGCGCCGCCCTCGCCGCACTGGATGTTCTTCGTCTCGTGGAAGCTCTGCGTGGCCATGACGCCGAAGCTGCCGAGCGGCCGGCTGCGGTAGCTGCCGAACAGCCCGTGGGCGTTGTCTTCGACGACCGGCACGCCGTGCCGCCGCGCGATCTCCAGGATCGCGTCCATCTCGCAGGCGACGCCGGCGTAGTGGACGACCACGATCGCCTTCGTGCGCGGCGTGATCAGCGATTCGAGCTGCCGCTCGTCGAGGTTCATCGTGTCGGCGCGGACGTCAGCGAAGACCGGGTGCGCCCCGCGGAGCACGTAGGCGTTGACGGTCGAGACGAACGTGAACGCGGGGACGATCACTTCGTCGCCGGGCTTCAGTTCGAGCAGCAGCCCCGACATCTCCAGGGCGTGCGTACACGACGTCGTCAGCAGCGCCTTCGCCGCGCCGGACACCTGTTCGAGGATCGCGTGGCAGGCGTGCGTGAACGAGCCGTCGCCCGAGAGGTGCATCCGCTCGACGGCGTTCGCGACGTAGGCGTACTCAGGCCCGCCGAGGCACGGGCGGTTGAAGGGGATGGACGCGGTATCTATCGACATTTGACGCTCTGTGAGCCTCCAGTGTGAAGCGGTCAGAGCCCAGCGGATCCGACGAGTGAAGCCACGAGCGGCTCGACCTCTGGGCAGGTTGGGAGACCCGTGTACACGGCCCGCTCGACCTGAACCCTGTTCGATGCGTCAAGCAGCACTCGTCCCTCGGCAAACCACCTGACGACCTGAAGGTACATCGGTGCCAAGCCCTGATACAACCGCCGGCCGAGCTCATCTGGAGTGTCGTCCGGACGCACGGTAACGACGCTCTGAGCGAGAATCGGGCCGCCATCCATCGTACGATCGACGAAGTGCATGGTTGTACCGGCGAGTCGAACGCCGCCCGAGACCGCGCGTCGGACTGCCGAGAATCCCGGGAACGACGGCAGCAGCGCCATGTGAACGTTCACGAGGCGCCCTCGAAGTCCATCGACCAGGGTAGCATCGACCAGCCGATCAAACGTCAGCAGAGTTAGGTCGGCGTTCCAATCGAGGAGAGTGGCGTCAAGTCGTCGATCGAACTCGGCCCGGTCCGGTTCGTCGATGCGGACGCACGTCGCCCCGAATGCTGCGCATGCAGAACCGAGCCCGGGGTCCGCTTTGCCCTCGGCGACCAGGAGCGACTCCCGGATGCCCAGAGCCCGACCGTGCCTAAGCGCGGTGAGCGCGAGGCGTCCGGCTCCAGAAACACAGAACGCAATGCGCATTCGATTCTCCTGAGGGCGGCCAGTTGTCGCGCGCAGCGTGGACCGGAGCGCGAACACATCCAAGGAAACTCAAGGAGCACCATTGCTTCGCCAACGGCTCGTGCCCATCGAGTAGTTCGCCGCGGCGCGCTGCCAAGCGCTCGATGGACCATGGTCGCCACCTCATCCCTGATGATCTTGCGGGTGAGAACCGCCTCCGCTGCGATAGGATGACAGCATGGCTGAGTCTTCATCCGCACACTCAGAGTGCAACGAGTCCCACCGCGCGCCGCTCCGCATCGGCGTCTCTGTGATCGTCCCGGTCTACAACGCGGAGGGGACGATTCGCGGCGTGGTGGATGGCGCGGTCGCCGCACTCGTGGCATGCCATCTGGATTACGAGATCATTCTGGTGAATGACGGGAGCCGCGACGCGAGCCAGAATGCGATCACGGACATCGCAGGTCGCAATCCCAGGGTTCGGTGGATTGAGCTCGGACGGAACTTCGGCCAGCACAATGCACTCCTTTGCGGAATTCGCGAGGCGCGGTATGACTGCACGGTCACAATCGATGACGACCTACAGCATCCGCCTTCCGAGATTCCGAAGCTCCTAGTCCCACTCGCCGCCGGGGCTGACGTTGTGTACGGCGCTCCGGTTCACCAACGGCACGGGATTTGGCGAGACATCACGTCGGTCGTGACCAAGTGGGCCTTGAGAACCGCTATGGGCGTCAGCGTTGCCGGTGACGTGACGGCCTTTCGCGCCATCCGAACGGAGCTGCGCAATGGCTTCGCAGAGTTCGAGGGGCCGCACCTGTCCCTGGATGTGCTCTTGTCGTGGACGACTAACCGATTCGTCGTGATCCGCGTCGATCACATGGAACGCACAATCGGCGAGTCGAACTACAGTGTCCGGAAGTTGATGCGAGTGGCCCTCAATCTCGTGACTGGCTTCAGCGATCTTCCACTCCGCATGGCAAGCCTCGTCGGTCTACTGCTCTCGTGCGTCGGCTTTCTCATGCTTGCGTACACTGTTGTGCGTTATCTGATCGAAGGTGCGGTTGTCCACGGATTTGCATTCATCGCCTGCTCGATCGCGATGTTCTCGGGGGCCCAACTGCTTGCGCTTGGCATTCTTGGTGAGTATCTAGCTCAGGTGCACCGCCGGACCATGCGGATGCCGACGTACGTTGTCCGAAACTCGGCGGGACGCGATGCTCGGAAGTAGCGAGGTCACTACCCGATGATGCTGACACGGGACTCAAACAAGAAGACCTGCGTCGTGCTGCAACCGTCATATATTCCCTGGCGGGGCTACTTCCACCAGGTGTATCTCGCAGACGCGTTTGTGTTCTATGACGACGTCCAGTACGACAAGAACGGATGGCGCAATCGGAACATGTTGAAGGGAGCGAACGGATTGCACTGGTTGTCCGTTCCGGTGAGTCTCCCGACCGGCAGCCTCGCGACCGAGATCCGGCACGTGAATATCGACCACCGGCAGCCATGGGCTTCGAAGCACTGGAAGTCGATTGTCGCGGACTACGGACGGACGCGTTGGTTCGGCATGCTCGAGTCCGTGATGCGTCCACGCATCGAGTCGAACCCCGAGCGACTTGCGGATCTCACGATTCCACTGGTAATGGATATTGCGGCGGCGCTTGGCATCCGGCATACGCAGTTCATGCGTTCGTCCGAAATGGGCATTGGAGGTGGACGCACGGAGAGATTGGCCGCGATCTGTCGCAGTGTGGGAGCCGACCGGTACGTCTCCGGTCCATCCGCTCGGTCCTACCTGGATGAGGCGTGCATGCGAGATGCCGGGATCGAGGTGGCATGGATGGAGTACGAGTATCCTGAGTACCCGCAGGTACATGGAGCATTCGCTGGAAACGTCTCGGTCATTGACCTCATCGCGAACGCTGGATCTGAGTCCGGAGCGTACATTTGGGGCGGCGCGCCGTAGCCACACGAGGTGCACGGCGCGTCGACCGGGGCTGCGGCAGGTCGGTCTTCACACGGTCGTGCTGACTCGTGTTGCGCGCGTTGCGGAGTCCTGCCGGCAGCGCCTCCGGTGAAGTGAGGCGGTCGCTACACTTCGCGGCTCGCGCTGTCACCCGTGCCCTCTCCGATGCAACTCACCTCTCCCCCCCGACACGCCACGCTCGCCCGCGTCCTCGCGGGGGTGCTCGCGATCGCCGTCGCGGCGGTTGTGGTCGCGCCGCAGATCCGGTTTTCGGTGTCGCAGGGCGCGGTCGAGATCACGCCGTTCGGGGCCAAGGACGCCGAGTTCTACGCGGCGCAGGTGCGGCACGCGGCGGACGGGGCGTACGGCCACGCGAACGATCTGCTCGCGGAGTGGGCCGGCGGGGACCAGAAGTCGACGCCCTGGCTGTATGCGTTCCTCGGCGCAGCCTGGCGCGCGACGGGGCTGGACCTGCACGTCTTCCTGACGTGGACGCTCGCGGTCGCGGCGGCGGGGCAGTTCCTGCTGTTCGCCGCGATCGGGCGGTCGCTGCGGCTCTCGCGGACGACCTCGCTCGCGGTGGCGACGGCGTGCTGTCTGGCGCCGTTCCTGTGGAGCTACGTCGGCGGCGAGGTCTGGCTCGGGCACGCGGACCGCATCACGACGGGGTTCCTGCCGCTCGCACGCCCGGTGAACCCGTCGCTCAGCTCGTTGCTCGTGTGGGGAGCAGTGCTGGCGCTCGTCCGGTGGGCCTCGCGACCGAGCGTGGCGTTGTGGTGCGGGCTGACCGCGCTCATTGCGGCGACGTGGTCGGCGTACCCGGCGGCGTTCCTGTTCATCGGGGCGCTGCTGGCGGCGACGACGATCGTCGAGGCAGCCGGCCGACGGTGGCGGCGCGCCGCTGCGCTCGCGGCGGCAGGGGCCGTCGCGGTGGCCGTCAACCTGCCCTCGCTGCTCCGCTCCGGCGCTGCGCCGACCGGTGACGCAGCCGAGGTCGCCGCGTCGAACCTGATCGGCCTCGCCACGCGGTCGCCGATCCTGTCGTGGAACACTGCCACGGCGGGTCTGATCGCGGTCGCGTGGAGCTTGCTGCGGCTCCGGCGGCGCGCCCAGCCCGGGCGGGCGATCGTCGTCGTCGGCGCGCCGATGGCGCTCCTGATCGTGTTCAACTTGCAGGTGCTGACGGGGCGGCTCGACCAGCCGTTCCACTACGACTGGTTCTACGCGGTGCCGCTCATCTGGATGGCGGGTGCCGTCGTGGCATCCGAAAGCTGCGCGGGACTCCGCCCGTGGGCGACACGCCTCACCGGGCCGGAAGGCCGCCGGCGGCTGGCGGTCGTCGCAGGTGCGATCGTGGTCGGTGCGACAGTCGTTGCGCTCGGCGGATCGACGTCCGCGCGCGCACTCCGGGCTCTCGGGGTCGCCCGCGGCGAGGTGATCGCGCGGCCCGGGCTGATCGTCGCGGGCGGGGTGGCGCTCGCCGTCGCGCTGTTCGTGATTCGCGCGACGATCGTGGCGCATCGCTGGCGCCTGTTGCGGACGGTGGCGGCGCTGGCGGTCTGCGCGATGGCGCTCCGCGAGGGGTGGATGGTGCAGGACTTCGAGACCCAGCGACGCTGGTCCGGGTACGTCGAACTGCAACCGTTGCGGGCCGCGCTGCGCTGGATCGAGCGGGAGGGCACGGTCGATGACGTCGTTGCTTCGAGCGACGACGCGGTCGCGAGGTTGGTGCCGTCGTACACGGGAAGGAACGTGCTGATCTCCGCCGAGGTGGGGTTCGCGTTCGCGCCGCCCGAGGCGGAGTTTCGACGCCGCCGGATGGTGAACCTGGCGCTCTTCGGCGTATCAGCCGAGGCGTTGGCTCAGGGCCTCGGCGACTCGGGCCGCTGGCACGGCGACATCTTCAAGTGGCGGACGTTCGGCGCGCCGCCGACGGCGCTCGCTTCGCTGACCGGCGGCGCTCATCTGGCCACGCTGGACCCGGCGGAGGCGGACCGTGTCGCGGCGACCTACCGCGAGATCCTCGAGCTCCCGCGGTCGGCGCTGCTGCGCGAGTTCCGGGTGGACTGGGTGCTGTGGCGCGACGCCTCGGCGGCGGTCGGACTGCGCGACCCGGGGCCGGGCGACGGGCTCGTCAGCGCGCTCGACGGGCCTGGCTTCCGGCTCTATCGCGTCGTCCGCTGAGGCCCGGATGGGTGCGAGCGATCGCAGTCGGCGGCACGTGCTCGTCCGCCGCGGCCGTCAGAACTGGAAGTAGATGAACGCCCGGTTGCCGATCGCGGCACAGAAGAGGACGAGCGCCCAGGTGACGCCGTACAGCACGGCGAACGACGGGAGTGGCAGCGTCGCGAGTCGCGCGGAAACAAGACGCCCGCGTGATGCCGCGAAGTGCGTCACCGCGAGCGCAGCGATCAGCACCCACCACACCGGCGACACGCTCCGGACCGCCGGGCCCGCGGCCGCCCCGAACAGTCCCGCAAACGCAGTCGCGGCGTCGGTCGCGCTCGCCGACCGGAACCAGACCCAGCCGAGCACGACCGCACCCAGAGACCAAACGGTGCGAAGTGGTACCGGGGCGGATTCGAGCAGTCGTTCGCCGCCGGCGCGTTCGATCAGCAGGAACGCCCCGTGCCAGAGTCCCCAGATGATGAATGTCCACGCCGCGCCGTGCCACAGCCCGCAGAGGAGGAAGACGAGGGCGAGGTTCAAGCAGGTGCGGGCGGTGCCGAGGCGGTTGCCGCCGAGCGGAATGTAGAGGTAGTCCCGGAACCAGGTGGACAGCGAGATGTGCCACCGTCGCCAGAAGTCGGTCACCGATTGGGCGAGATACGGGAAGTTGAAGTTGCGCGTCAGCGTGTATCCGAACGCGCCGGCGGTCGCGATGGCCATGTCGCTGTACCCGGAGAAGTCGCAGTAGATCTGCACGGCGTAGAGGCACGCGGCCGTCCACAGGTCTGCTGCGCCGTGCCGCCCCACGTCCTGGAACACGGCGTCCACGGTGCCGGCGACGCGGTCCGCGATGCACGTCTTCTTGGCGAAGCCGACCAGGAACAAGACGGCGCACGCGCGGAACTTCACGCGATCGATCGTCCGGATCGACGTGAGTTGCGGGAGGAAGTCGATCGCGCGGACGATCGGCCCGGCGACGAGTTGAGGGAAGAACGTCACGAAGAGGAGGAAGTCGCGGGCGCTCCGGACCGCCGGGATCGCGCCGCGGCCGACGTCGAGCGTGTAGGAGAGTGACTGGAAGGTGTAGAAGCTGATGCCGACGGGAAGGACGACGTGGAGCACGGGCAGGTTCGGCTGGAACCCGAGCGAGAGGAGGAGATCCGCCGCGGCGCCGACGAAGAACCCCCAGTACTTGAAGAACCCGAGCACGCCGAGGTTCACGATCAGGCTCGTTGCGACGACTGCGCGCCGCCGCCGCGGATCCGTCCAGCGTGTCAGGAGCAGGCCGGCGCCGTAATCGAAGAGCGCGGTCCCGAGCATCAGGGCCAGGAACTTCGTGCTCCACGCGCCGTAGAAGATGCAGCTCGTGAACAGGAGCCAGGTCTTCCGCTGGCCGTCGCGTCGGAGGGCCCAGTACACGGCCAGCACGATCGCGAGGAAGACGAAGAACCTCGCCTCGTTGAAGATCATCGCTTGCGGTCGGCCGCGGCCGCGGCGTCCATCAGGTCGGCGAGTCCGTCCGCGACCCGGACCGAGAGTTCACGCGCGGCGGGTCGCAGAAGGTGGAAGTTGTCGAACCTGGCCATCGGGTCGAACAGACCGGGGTAGTCCGCCGGCCGGTTGAACGCCAACGTGTGTCCCATGCCGGGCTCGGCGGCTGCGCTCAGCCCTGCGGCGAATGTGTAGGCCGTCGGCGAAACGAAGTGCACGGGTTCCGCGCCTGCGGCGCGTATGGCATCGACTCGTCGCGTCAGCATGTCGCGGTCGAAGACGCCCCAGCAGTCGTCGGCGAGCGTGCCGGCCAGCATCGCTGCCGTCCGCGTGCGAAACAGCGCGGCGTCGAACGCCGTGCTCTGGGTCGTCGGCGCGGGACCCGTCGCCGACGCACTTCGGGACCGCGGCAGCGACTTCGCTGCGACGGTCTCCGCGATGACGCGTTCATCGCGGCCCGACCACGCATCGCGGAAACGAGATGCCACCGTGCCGACCAACCCCGCACCGGTCACACGCGCTGCGAACTGCCCGAGGTGGTCCGTCGCATTGCCGAACTTGGCGTCCAGATCGGCGGGCGCGGACTCGCACGTGCGGAGCGCATCGGCCGTCGCTTCGGCGTCGTGCCAGTCGATCGTGCGGGCCGTGTAGCGCATCCCGCCGTAGATCTCCGGCGCCCACGGTTGGAGTTCCGCGACGACGAAGCGCAGTCGCGGACTCGGGACGCGCAGCATGCGTCGAAGTCGAACGTCGGTCTCGTGCGCGAACGACCCCACGAGCGCCGCGTTGAAGCAGCGCAGCGGGTGACCGCGTTCCGCGAGGCGCGCCTCGACCACGTCGGGCAGGAGGTGATCGAACACGCGACTGGAGCCGATGATCAAGACTTCGGTCTCGGCGGCGACGCGCTCCCACGCCGCGTCCACGAGGGCGACGTCCGCGTCGGCTCGCACCGATGCGGGGATCACGGCGTTCAGCGCGGCCACGGTGACGACGAACCCGCCGAGCGCGCAGAGGAGCCCTGCGATCACGCGCGGGCGTGCGCTGCGCGGCGTCCCGAGGACACGGTCCATCGGCGGGAATGACTTAGCCATCGGGGAGGGGAGACTACGGCCAAGGTCAAGCGCTGACCCGGATCTCTCGCCTGAGCCGTGCTCGCTCAGCGGTGCGCGATCGCGTCCCGGATCGTCGGCGCGAGCAGTTCGGCCACGCGGCGGTTCCCGGCGGCGGTGAAGTGGCCGGCGCCGCCGGCCGTGAACAGAGTGGCGCGCGTGGCGCGGCCGGCGCGGATGTCGTCGAGGAGCAGAGGCGTCAGATCGACGTACACGCAACCGGCGGCAGCGGCTGCGCGAGAGAGCGGACCGGACCACCAGTCGGTTCCGCCCTCGAGATCGCTGATGTGAATTGCGCCCGGAGCCGTCGCGACGACGGGAGTTGCGCCGTCGCGGATCACCTCCGCCGCGAACTCCTTCACGATGCGCTCCGTGGTCGTCTGCGCTGGGTCCCCGGAGCCGGGTGTGGACGTCTCGGCGGCCCGTCGCGCGCGGTCCGCGTGCGCCGACATCGAGCGCGCAAATCGCAGCGCGCGGAACGAGTCGCTCCAGATCCAGTCGTAGGCCCGCGCCGTGGTCACTTGCTGGGCGGCGCCGAGTTCGGACGCCGTGAAGTCGTCGAACGCCGCCTGGAACGCGTCGCCGCGCAGCGGGGGGCGGTTGCGGACCGCTAGGCCGCCATCGGCCCGAATTTGCAGGATCGGCTTGCTGAAACCCGCTCGCGTCCATCCGCCGATGTTGCGCCGGAAGTCGCCCTGGTGGACCAAGATGAGAACGACCCGCGGCCGGACCGTGGCCTTCAACTGCTGGTACCGCCACCACGACTGATCCGTTCCGCAACCGGGAACGCCGGCGACCGCGCACCACGCGCCGGGGATCAGCGACTCCACAGCGGGTCCGAGCGCTTCGTCCCACGACACCTCGTCGGAGTGCGCGAACGAGTCCCCCGCGAGGTACACGATGGACCGATCCGGCGGGATCTCGCGCGGGGCGGCGACGGGCGCGCGCAGCCCATGCTGGTCGTAGGTGTACTTGCCGTCGGGCGACGTGGAGAGCGGCCTCGGTGCCCATCCGATCCAGGCGTCGTACATGTTCGAGGACGTCGCGTCGTCGGCGGCGCGGCGCGGCGGACGCCACGGGAGGAGGTCAACGCCGAACAGCCACTGCGATCCGTCCGCTTCGGTGCGAGTGAGGAGACGGAGGACGCCTTCCGCGAGTCCGAACGCGAAGACGAGCGCGACCGCGGCCGCAATGAGGCGTACGCGAAGACGTACGCGCGGACGCGCGGGTGACTGCGCAGGTTCGGTGAGTGTCATCGGCTCGGTGGACCGTAGAAGTGGTACCCATCGAGGACGGCGAGTTCAGTGCCGACGGGCGTCGGGAATCGCGCGAGGTCGAAGTCCTGGATCACCAGCACGTCCCACGCTTCGCGCCCGGGCGGCAGATGGACCACGCAGGCGTACGGGTCGAACCACCCCTCGTTCGGGTAGAGCTCGTGGACGGTGCCGATGTGCCGCTCCGGCGCGAACCACCCGAGGGCCAGCACCTCGACCGGCGCCCGGCGCGCCCAGACGACGACCGCAGGCCGACCGTCACGCGACGGCGCGACGCGTGCCACGGTCTCGCGCATCCGGGCGGCCTGGCCGCTCAGCGTCTCGACCCACCAGCGGTGCTCGCGGATGTCGAGCGCGGACTGTCGCACGAAGAGCGCGACGGCCACGAGTGCGAGACCACCTGCAGCCCACCGACGCGAGCGGAGGACGTATCCCGCTTGACTCGCCGCGAGGATGAGCGGCATCACCTGCGGCAGCATGTAGCGCGGGAGGGCGTTCCGACTGACGGCGCCGTACCCGAGACCGAACGCGGCGACGGCCAGCACGAGCACGGCTCGCCGACGCCGCGCGTCCGGCGCCGCGCCGTCGCGGGGCCACGACATCAGCGCCGGCACGAACAGCAGCGCCGCCGCAGCGTGCCACGTCGTCGTCGCGGCGATGACACGGCTCAGGTTCGTGCTCACTTCGCTGGCGACGATGCCCGACTCGCCCGAACCGTACGGTCCGCTTCGTGTCGCCAGGCGGGTGAACCAAGTGAACATGTACGCCCACTGCGGAAGCATGACAAGCGTCGCCAGCATGAACGCCGCCGCTGCACCGACGCCGATCCTGAACAGGTCACGAGCGGCGAGTCGGATGGAGCCGCCGCGGAGGACAAGAGCCGCCGGAACCGCCGCGATGCACCAGGCGCCGAACGGGAGCTTCAGCGACGCCGCGAGCCCGGCCGCAGCGCCGGCGGCGAGTGCGCGCCTGCCGTTGTCGGGCGACTCGATCCAGGCGGCGAATGCCACGGCGCCAAGGAACCCGGTGGGCACCGAGAGCGCCTCGGGGCTCCACATGGTGGTCGCGAAGAGGGCCCATGGTGCGCAGAGGGCGCAGAGGATCGCCGCGCCCGCGACGACGGCCGGCAAGCCGCGTAGGATCGTCCGCAGCGCCATCCACGCCGTCGCCAGCAGCGCCAGCCACGAGACCGTGTGCGCGACGCTGAAGAAGGCGGTCGCGTCGCGCGGCCCCGATCCCGTGAACAGCGCGATGACCGCGCCGATCAGGTTGACCGGGGCGCCGGGGTGCTGAACCACCGATGCGGCGTGCCCGGATGCGATCTCGCCACTGGACCAGAAGTAGAGCAGTTCGGGGTCGTAGAAGCCGACCCACCAACCGCGCGGCAAGACGAGCGCCTTCCAGATCCACACAGCCGTCGCCGGCACGAAAATGGCCGCCCAGATCGCGAAGTCAGCGCGACGACTGCGCGGGGTTCGCGCGGCAGGAGCGGTGGTGGTGTGGATCACGGGGTTCGGATCGTAGGGTTCGTCCGGGCGAGCAGGCCAGACTTCCTGCCCGGTCGGGCGCTGCGTCAGGCAGTCGTTGACGTAGTCGGCGTCTCCGCGCGAACGGCTGCGACGACGACCGTCGCCGCCGCCAGGAACAGCCACGGTTCCAGCGGGTACCTGTTCCGCGTGCTCGACGCGAGCAGGCACCAGATGGCCGCGTGGATGACGAGCGCGGCCACCCAGAATCGTCGCTCCGGACCCACGTGCCTCAGTCCCAGAACGCCGGCGAAGAGGAGCATCAGACTCTGGACGTAGGCGATGCAGCGGAGCGCCTTGGCGAGTGTCGTGCTCATGCCGGCCGGCGGCTGCCCGGCGCCCGCGTGCCAGCGGAAGCCCTGCGGCTCCGCCAGCCACAGGTGGAACAGCTTCTTCGGCGCGTTCAGGACGACCTGGAACGGGTGCTCGGTCATCCACTCGACGGCGGCGTCGCGTGCGAGGCCGCCCGTCGGGTCCTTGGCGTACATCGCTCGCACGGAGGCGACGACTTCGGGCGTGGCGTTGCCGTAGCCGTTGACCTCGATCGGGTTGTTCCCGAAGTAGAGGATCAGGCCGCCCTGGGCGCTCGTCCGCAGGTGGCCCGGATAGCCGCTTCGCATCTCGTGGTTGACGGCGAACGGGACGCAGAACAGCGCGGCGGCGACGGACACGAGGCCGGCCGTGCGCGCGAGTTCGTGCCGTCGCGCGAAGAGGAGCAGCACGGCGGCGAGCGGAAGCAGGAATCCCATCTCGGTCCGAGTGATCAAGATCCAGCCGCACGCGAGGCCGAGGCCCGCGGCGTCGGCGAATCCGCCGCGTCCTCGTCGCAGACGCTCGAAGAGGACCGACGTAGCGAGCACGAGCGCCGTGACGAACGTCTCCGTGTAGGGAATCGACGCGAAGATCACGTGAGGGAGGAAGACCGCGTACCCGACGGCGGCGATGCGGCCCTCGGTCTCTCGTCCCGCGACGCGTCCGAGTGCGAGGAGCAACCACGCTGCTAGGAGCAACCACGCTGCTGCCGCCGCGAGCGCGCTCCCGTGCCATCGGGCCGAGACGACGCCGCGGGTGCCGGTCGCCTTGTACCAGCCTGCGAGTGCGAGCGACGACCCGAGCGGACGGAAGAAGTGCGACCCGTCGTGCCGGGTCTCCTGCGCTCGAGGGGTCCCCGTTTCGGCGATTTGCTCGGCCTTCTCGACGTACTCCTTCACGTCGGATTCGTACGGCGGCTCGAACAGCGCCATGGCGCCGACGCGCGCACCGACCGTGAGGACGAGGACGACGGCGAGCGCCCGCCTCGGGCTCCAATTGCGAACGGCCGTGACGGCGCGCCGAAGCGCCGCGGCCCCGGGGCCGAACCGCAGCGCGGCGAGCGACGCCACCGCGACCGCGCCGAAGATCGCGAAGTCGCGGAGCCAGCGGAACCAGTCCATCGGGCGAACTGTACCGACGGCGGGGCGCCCCGCCCGGGTCATTCGCGACGGGCGCCCGTCTCACGCCACTACCATCCGCGGCCATGCAGGAAGGCGGCCTCCTCGCGCGCTTTGCCCGCGGGCTCCGATTCCACGGGCTCGCGATGGCGATCCTGTTCCTCGTGGCGGCGGCGCCGTTCGTTGCTCCGGCGCTGCGCGGCGAGACGCCGTTCTTCCTCGACCTCGCGGACCACTGGTACCCGTTCCGGCTGCACGCGTGGGAGGCACGCCAGCAAGGCGAACTCGCGCACTGGTGCCGGCACTCGTTCTGCGGGTTCCCGTTCCTTCCGCAACTCGAGGCCGCAATCGCGTATCCGCCGCACTGGGTGCTCGACACCTTCCACCCGTCGAAGACGCTCCTCCCGCAGGTCGTGGGGCATCGGTTCGTGCTCGGCGCGTTGCTCTACGCGGTGATCCGCGCGCGCGGACTTTCGCGGACCGCCGGCGTGCTCGGCGGCGCGTTGCTCATCGCATCGGGCATCACGATGACCTGCTTCACGCAGATGGCGGTGCTGCGCACGCTCGCCTGGATTCCGCTCGTCTTCTTAGGCGCGACGCGGATCGCAAAGGGGCGCGGGCTCGAGGGGATGCTCTGGACGGCCCTCGGTTGCGGGCTCGCGTTCGTCGCCGGGTACGCGCCGTTCCTCCAGAGGGCGGCGGTGGCGCTTCCCTTCCTGTACGTAGCCGACCCGAGCTGGCCGCGCGGCGCGGTCGAGTGGCGCGAGCGAGCCGTGCGGTTCGTCTGGGCGGGTCTCGGCGCGGCGCTCGGTGTCGCGATGGCGTCGGCGCAGATCGTGCCTTCGATGGCGCTGACCGCGGTGTCGCAGCGGCAACTGGGCCTCGATCCGGAACTGCTCGACTCGATGCGCGTGGAACCGCTGCATGCGTTGATGATGCTGGCTCCTCGCGTCGCATCCGGCGAGGGGATCGGGCGCCAGGGCTTCGCGTATCTCGGCGTGCTCCCGCTGGCCCTCTGCGCGTTGGCGGTGCTGCGTCGGCGCCCCGGGGCGACGGCGTTCGCGCTTGCCGCCGCGGCGGCGCTCGTCGCGTCGATGGGGCGCGCAGTGCCGGTCGTCGGCGACCTCTTCGCGTCGATCCCGGTCGTCAGTTCGTTCCGGAACCCGGGGCAGTACCTCGTCGCGTGGATCATCGTCGTGCCGGTGCTCGCCGCGATCGGACTCGATGCGTGGCGCGAACGGAAGCCGTCGGCTCGCGAGGCCGCGATCACGCTGGGCGGCGTCGCCGCGCTGATGATCGTCGCGGCGCTCGTCCCGCATCCGATCGCCGACCGCGGATCGCTGCTCCGCGCGGGTGTGGGATGCGCGGCACTCGCTGCGGGTGTCGTCGCGCTGTTCCTGCCGGGACGCATTGCGCTGCTTGCACTCGTTGCGGCGTCGATCGTCGATGCCGCGAGCTTCCAGTTCAACTTCGCGACGAAGGACGGACGCACGCGGCCGGTCGAGGCGCTCCTGGTCCCCGACGAGCCGTTCGCGATCGTCGCCCGGCGGCACCGCGAGACGGGGCGCGAGGGCGTGCCGCGCGCGATCACGTCGGAGGCAGTGTTCAATTGGGAGAACCACGGTTGGGTCGCGGGCGTGGACGACGTCCGCGGGCTGATCTCGTTGCTTCCGATGCGGGCGCTCGACCTGAATCGGATCGTCGCCGAAGGCGAGGCGTTCCCGCGCGTGCCGCCGAAGGAACCGCTCTACGGATACGGTCCCGTCCACGCACTCGACGCGCCGCGGATCGATCTGCTGGCAGTGCAGTACGCGATTGGGTTCCGCGGGCAGCCGGGGCCAGAGTGGCGGGCCGTGGCGCCGGACATCTGGGAGCGCGACGCCGCGCCCGAGGCGCGCTTGGCCGAGCGCGTGACAGTCGCCGATCCGCAGGCATCGGTTCCGTCATGGTCGTACCTCGCGGCGCCGGGCTTCGATGCGCGCCGCGACGTCGTCGTAGAGAGCCCGCCGTTCGCCGCCGCGTCGCGAATCCCGGCGGGCGGCGCCGACCCGGGCGGCGTCCGGATGACGTCGGTCGGCGCGAACGAAGTGCGCATGTCGGTGGACGCGACGCTCGAGACGTTGCTTGTCTGGGCGGAGACGTTCGACGACGGATGGAGCGCGACGGTGGACGGCGCCGCGGTGCGCGTGCGCCGCGCCAACTGGGCGCACATGGCGGTGGACGCCGGCCCGGGGCACCACGAAGTCGTGTGGCGTTACGTTTCGCCTGGATGGCGACTCGGCGTGGGCGTGTCGCTGGCGGCGCTCGCTGTGTTCCTCGCGCTGACGTGCGTGTGCGCGCGGCGCCGGGTCAATCGCTGACGGGCGCGTCGCCGGACGCCCACGCGTCGTCGAGGTGGGAGACCAGCAGCGTCCGCGCGGTCTCCCAGTAGAGCACGCCGAGCGCGGTCGCTCCGCTGCCGGCGAGGACGAACGCGCCGCCGACAGCGGCCGGCACGGAGTCGGCCGTCGCGAGCAGCGCGGCGCCGGCGACAGCGAGACCGATCGTCAAAAGCATCCCGACTTCGGCGGTGCGCGACGCGAGCATCGCACCGATCACGCGCGAAGGCCGGACGCCGTCCACGTGCAGCACGAGCTTGATCCCCGCGCCGACGAGCAAACCGGCGTACGAAAACCAGAGCAGCGCGTAGGCGGCGAGCGGCTCCCATCGGATCAACGCGAGTCCCGCGACGGCGACCAGAGCAGCCGGCGTGATCACGGTGACGTTCGGGGCGAGCATGATGATCGACTTCAGGTGGCGCCAACCGTCGCGCCAGCGGCGCAGGTGGGGCGGACGTCCGCGCTCGTCGGGGCGAACGTGGATCGGGATCTCGGCGTAGCGGCCGCCGCGCAGCGCCGTCTTCAGCAGGATCTCCGAGGAGTACTCCATGCCGGGGCAGCGCATGCCGAGCGTGCGGTAGAAGTCGCGGCGGATCATGCGCATGCCCGAGTTGCAGTCGGACGTGCGCAGGCCGAAGCACACGCGGATCGCTAGGTTGAGCGCGGGCGTGCCGATGTAGCGATGCATGAACGGCATCGCGCCCGGCAGAATCTCTCCCGCGAGGCGCGAACCGAGGAGCAGGTCGGCCCGCTCCCGCTCCATCGCTTCGACGAAGCGTGGCAGGAGCATCAGGTCGTGGCTCTTGTCGGCGTCGGCGGTCAGTACGACGTCGCCGCGCGACTGCGCAGTGCCCCAGTGGAGTGCCGCTCCGTAGCCGCGGACAGGCGCAGCGATGACGCGCGCGCCGGCCTTCGCGGCGATCTCCTGGCTCCCGTCGGTCGAGCCGTTGTCGGAGACGACGACCTCGCTCCACGTGACGCGGTCGCCGCAAGCGGCAAGGCCCGCCAGCGCTTCGCGGACGACGTCGGCGATCGTCTTCGCCTCGTTCAGGCAGGGGATGACGATCGAGAGCCGCATGCTCAGGCCCGGACCCGGTCGCCGGTCGCGGCACCCGCGTCGGTCCACGCGGCCTGCAGGTCGGAGACCAGGTGCGTCCGAACCGTCTCGAGGAAGAGCACCTCAAGAAGCGTCGCGCCCCCGGCCATCGCGAGGAGTGCCGCCGCGGACTCGCCCCACGCCAGCGATCCGAAACCGGCGAACAGCGCGGCCGACGCCCCGAGCAGCGCGAGCGAGACGACGACGCCGGTCTCCGCCATCCGCAGGCGCACCATCGCGCCGACCACCTTCGACGGTCGGACGCCGTCGAGGTGCAGCAGCAGCTTGATGCCGAGGCCCATGAGCACGATGAGATAGGCGAACGTCACACCCGTCGCGGCGAGTCCCGGGCGGTCGTGCCACGCGAGCACGCTGCCCGCAGCGAGAAGCGCAGCCGGGAGGAGCAGCACGCGATTCGGCGCGAGCATCGCAATCGACTTCAGGTGGCGCCAGCCATCGCGCCAGCGGCGCATGTGGGGCGGCCGCCCCCGCTGGTCGGGGCGGAGCCGGATCGGCACTTCGCGGTAGCTCCCGTGCCGTACGGCGGTCTTGATGAGCAGTTCCGACGCCCATTCCATCCCGGGGCAGCGCATGTTGAGCGAGCGGTAGAAGTCGCGCCGCACGAGGCGCATCCCCGAGTTGCAGTCGGTCGTCCGGAAACCGAAACAGGCGCGGATGACCAGGTTCAGCACAGGCGTTCCGAGGTGCCGGTTGAGGAACGGCATCGCGCCGGGCTGGATCTCGCCGCCGAGCCGCGTGCCGAGGACGAGGTCGTACGTCCGGTCGCGCGACGCCTCGACGAACCGCGGCAGGAGCGTGAAGTCGTAGCTCATGTCGGCGTCGCCGAAGATCACGAAGTCGGCGTCGGCGTGGGCCATGCCCCAGTGCAGCGCCGCGCCGTACCCGCGCACCGGGACGGCCACGACCCTCGCCCCGGCGGCGCTCGCGAGCGCCTGGCTGCCATCGGTGGAACCGTTGTCCGCGACGACGATCTCCGACGATTCGAGCGCCGCGCCGCACGCGAGCAGACCCTGCTTCGCCTCGGCGATCACGGCTGCGATCGTGCGAGCTTCGTTCAGGCAGGGGATGACGACGGCCAGTCGCATGGGGTCGCGCATCGTACCGAGGGCACCCGGCGGCCCGAGCAAACGCTCCGCGACGGGCCGTCGGCCACTAACATCCCGCCCCCGTCCGGACGGGACCCCATGAAGGCATTCGACCGATTCCTCCAGCGCTGGCGCATCTCCAAGGCCGCCCCGCACGTGCCCCAGGGCGCGCGCGTGGTCGATGTCGGATGCAGCGACGGCGCGCTTTTCCATCAGATCGGTGACCGGCTCTCGGGCGGCGTCGGGCTCGACCCAGCGCTCCCGCCGGGCTCCGACGCGGGGCCGAAGTTCCAGCTCGTCCGCGGTCTCTTCCCGGGGGACCTCCCCGAGCGCGGTCAGTTCGGCGCGATCACGGCCCTGGCCGTGCTCGAACACCTCGAGGACGACGAGCTGGCGGCCCTCGCCGTCGCCTGCGCGGACCGTCTCGTCCCCGGTGGGCGCGTCGTGGCAACGGTCCCGTCGCCGCTCGTGGACCCGATCCTGCACGTGCTCCAGGCGCTCCGCATCATCGACGGCATGCACGTCGATGAGCACCACGAGATGGAGCCCGATGCGATCCCGAAGGCCTTCGTCGCCGCGGGGTTCAAGCTGACCGTGCGCCGCAGGTTCCAGCTTGGGCTGAACAACCTGTTCGTCTTCGAGAAGCCGGCGACTCCCGGCGAACGCGGTCCCGCGCGGTGAGCGTTCTCGGCGCGCCCGGCTCCGCGCGGCGCCGGTCCGTACTGCTCCTCGGCGTGATCCTCGCGGCGGCGGTCGTCCTCCGGTGGCCGGGACTTTTCGAAGGGCCGGGCTACTCGAACCGCGACGAACTGATGTATGTCCCGAAGGCGATCCGCTACGGCGGCGGCGACCTGAACCCGCACTACTTCCAGAACCCTCCGCTCGCCGGGTACCTGATGTTCGGCGTGCTCGGGCTGTGGTACGCCGTCGGCCGTGCGACCGGCGCGTTCACGACGCCGCTGGACTTCAAGGCACAGTACCTGGCCGATCCCAGCCCGGCGTTCGTCGTCGCGCGGAGCGTGCCGCTGCTCTTCGGACTCGCCACCATCGCGGCGGTGTTCGTTCTCGCACGGCGGCTCCTTCCGAAGGACGCCGATCCGGCGCGTCGCGACTTCGCCGGGGCGGTCGCCGCGACCTTCCTCGCCGTCTCACCGATGCATTGCGAGCGTTCCGCGACGGCGACGAACGAAGCTCTCGTCACGTTCCTCGTCGCGTGCGCCACGCTGGCGGCGTTGCGTCTCGCGCGATCCGGCGCGCTTCGCGACGCGGTCGTGGCCGGGTTGCTCGTCGGTTCCGCCGCCGGCGCGAAGTACACGGGCGTGCTCGTCTGCATTCCGGTTGGCCTGGCGGCGCTCGTCGCCGAGCGTTCGACGTTCGGCGGACGCGTGAAGCTCGCACTCGCGGCGGGCGCGGCCTCGGTCGCGGCGTTCGTCGTCACGTGCCCCTGGTCTGTCCTCGATCACACCACGTTCCGAACCCACCTCGACAACCTCGTGGACGTGCGAGACCGTGGTCCCGACCTCGCACCCGGCGCCGCGCTCTGGCGCAGCATCGGGAACTACGCAGGCGACGCTTGGGCGACCGGATTCGGGCCGGTCGCGTGCCTGATGGTCGTTCTCGGCATCGTGTGTGCCGTGATGAGCGTCGTCCGCGGACCGACCGATCGTCGCCGTGCCGCCGCGGTGGTGCTAGCGGCCACCATTCCCACGGCCGCGTACTTGATCTCGCACACCACGATGGCGAACGGTCGCTATCTGCTCCCCGCCTACCCGGCCTTCCTCGCGATGGGAGCGGCCGGCGTGGCGTCGTTCGACGGCGCGCCGGGGCTCTGGTTGCGGCGACTGACGCTCGTCGGCGCGGTCGTCTGGGCGACGCTCCAGGCGATGGCACTCCCGCTGCGGATCGAGCGCGCGCGGGCCGTGGACACGCAGACGGCGATGGCCGAGTGGATGCACGCGAGCGTTCCGGACGGCGCGCACGTGGTCGGCGACTGGCACGCGCCACGACTGCCGTCGATCGCCGCACGGCGGGAGTTCGACGGAAAGGTGTCCGCAACGACCACGGAGAAACTGCGGCCCGCCTACCAACTCACGACCGCCTACGACTACTTCGCGCTCCCGCTGAACCGCCTCGACGGCACGAGCGTCGCTGCCGACGACTTCGACGCGATGTCGGCGCTCGGCCCCGTCTACATGCTCACGTCCAACCTCGGCGAGCAGACCTTCGACGCGCTTCCGCCCGGCGACTACCCGGGCAGGGCGTGGTATCCCGCGGTTCGTTCGCGCTGCACGCTCGTCCACGAGGTGGCGCCGGGTCCGGGGTTCCGGGGGCCGACGTTGCGTCTCTATCGTGCACGCTGAGGCACGTGGCCGTGTCGAAGCAAGCAACGCGTTCGGTCACTCCGGCGGCCACGACACGAGACTCTCTCTGCCGCTCGGGTACGACGCAACCAGCCTTGCACATCAGGTTGACAGATCCACCGTTCGACGGACGCACCCGGGCCCATCGGGCTACCGCCTCCGGCTCCTCGCCGGAGCCTGCGGCCGGAGCCTGCGGCGGGTTCGGATGCGCCCAGTCGGCGGACCCAGGCGGGGATGTGTCCACCCGAGACGCATGCCTGGAAGTCGCCGCCTTGGAGCGCTCCCGCGCTCCCGGCTCTCGCTGGGCAACCGGCCGCTGATCACGTTCTCCAGCAGGGTGACGAACCTGAACGTCTCCAATCCGGCGACGTGCTACAAGGTGCTCCGCCGCGGGATCATCCAGCAAGTCCGGATCGACCAGGATCGCTTCGAGTTTGAGCCGGAGAGCACCCCCGAGGTTCGCCATCGCAAGGGCGTCCGCAATTCTGAGGTTCCCGTCTCCTACCACCTGCGCACTCACGATGAACGCGAGAAGATCGGTTGGCACGACGACTTCAACGCGTCGCCGTGCATCGTGAGACGGAGTTCGTTCCACCGCCCATGACGCCAGAGCGACCCAATGAAGCCGCCTCCACCACGGACTTCGAGTTCGCGGCCCTGCGCGAAGCCGGTAACTACCGCGCGGCGCTGGTCGAGGAGTTCTCCAACTTCCTCAAGGGCCGCGTGCTCGAGATCGGGGCCGGCGTCGGTCAGATCACAGCCGCGCTGCGCGAGATACCCGCCATCACCCGGCTGGTCTGCATCGAGCCGGGTCCGGAGCATTGCCGCGCGTTTCGCGCGGCGCTGCCCGGCCAGGAGTTGATCGAAGGCACCCGGGAGGCGGTGGCGCCGGGCATGCTGTGGGATGCCATCCTGAGCGTGAACGTGCTGGAGCACATCCGCGACGATGAGTTGGAACTGGCTGCCTGCCGCCAACTGCTCGCGCCGACGCGCGGCCACCTCTGTCTCTTCGTGCCTGCCCGGCCGGAGATCTACGCTCCCATCGACCGCGATTTCGGCCATCACCGTCGCTACGCGCGGCCCGCGTTGCGCGCACAACTCGCCCGCGTCGGCTTCGACATTGTGCGCCTGGACTACTTCAACTGCGTGGGCTACGCCGCCTGGTGGTTCACGTTCTGCCTGCGGCGCCAGCGGAGCTTCAACGCCCGCGCCGTGCGCCTCTACGATCGCGTCATTTTCCCGCCAGTCCACTGGACGGAGTCCCACGTCTGCCGCCCGCCCATCGGCCAGAGCCTGCTGGCGGTGGCGCGCGCCCGCGCATGAACCGACGGCTTCTCAGGCTTTCAGTCGAACAGCCCGTACCGGACGATGCACCACACGGCGACAATGCCGTCGCGCCACGTGATCTTCTTGCCCTCGGCGTACGTGCGGCCGTCGTAGCCGATGCCGACCTCGTAGAACCGCAGACGTCGCTTCGCGAGCTTCGCCGTGATCTCCGGCTCGAACCCGAATCGGTCCTGTTGCAGCTCGACTCCCGCGAGAGCCTCGCGGCGGAACATCTTGTAGCAGGTCTCCATGTCGGTCAGGTTCAGGTTGGTCGTCATGTTACTGAGGGTGGTCAGCGCGCGGTTGCCGACGGAGTGCCAGAAGTAGAGGACGCGTCCGGCGTCTCCGCCGCGGAAGCGCGAGCCGAACACGACGTCGGCCCGGCCTTCGACGATCGGAACGAGCAGCTTCCGGTACTCGCGGGGGTCGTACTCGAGGTCGGCGTCCTGGACGACGATCACGTCGCCGGTTGCGCCTGCGAAGCCCGTCCGCAGCGCCGCGCCCTTGCCGCGGTTCACGTCGTGGAACCGCAGGACGTCGATGCGGTCCCGGATGCGTTCGAGCACCGCGCGAGTGCCGTCCTTCGAGCAGTCCTCGACCACGACGAGTTGCATGGTCACGCCGAGGTCCGAGAGGTCCACCGCGCGGACGCGCTCAAGGAGCGCCTCGATCGTGGCGGCCTCGTTGTAGACCGGGATGACGACGGAGAGGACGATCGGCGCGTTGGGTGCCATGCGGTCGGCATCGTAGCGCCGCGACGTTCGGCGGCGAGAACGGTCGAGTTGTCAGACCCTGCGCTTCACCCGGAACCGGCACGCGCCAGGGCCGAGGAGCAGCATCACGCGGAAGTAGCCGAGGATCGTTCGGCCGACGCGCATCTTGCTCTTCCCGCGTCGCTCGAGCGAACGCAGGACGACGGGAACCTCCACGACGCGGAAGCCCATCGCGTGGACGCGCACGAGCAACTCCACGACGCTCGCGAACCCGCTCTCGCGCATCGGTTCGCCGCCCGTTGCGGCGAACACCTCGCGCAGCATCCCGGCCCGGTGGACGCGATAGAACGACGAGAAGGTGTGGAGTCCGCGGAGGGCGAACCACACCTTGATCATCGTGTTCGCGCCGCCCGAGAGGATCATCCGCCAGAGGTTCGTGCCATCGATCGCACCGCCGGGCGCGTAGCAGCTTCCGAGCACGAGGTCGGCGCCGCGCTTCGCCTCGTCCACGAGCTTCGCGAGCGCGCCGGTGTCGGACGTGTTGTCAGCTTCGAGCGTGACGATCAGGTCGCTGTCGGATGCCGTCTCGAGGGCGGCCTTGAACCCGTTGCGGAACGCCGCAGCGACGCCGAGATTGCGCGGGTGGGTGACGACTCGCAGGTGGAGATGGCCCAGGAGTTCTCTCGCGGCGTCGCCGGTGCCGTCGGTCGAGCCGTCGTCCACGAGGACGAGTTCCGCCGGGAGCGCGCACGCGGCGATAGCTTCATCAATGCGGACCGCAAGCGTCGTCAGGCACTCGCGCTCGTTCAGAGCGGGAATGACGAAGACCAGCTTCAAGCGTGCTCCACGGGGAAGGGGAGGCCCTCGATCCGCGCCTGCCACGCGACGGTACGCGGGAGCCCCTCTTCGAGCGGGACCATCGCCGTGAACCCGAGCATCTCGCGGGACTTCGTGGTCTCGGGCACGCGGTGGCGGACGTCCTCGTACTTGCCGAACGTCTCGTAGGGGACGATCTTCAGCTTCGGCTCCGTGCCGGGCCGCACGATGCGCCAGACCATCTCCGCGAGGCCGCGAATGGTGATCTCGCGGTCGTTGCCGATGTTGAAGATCTCGCCGTCGGCGCGCGGGTTCGTCACGGCCGCGAAGATGCCGCGCACGGTGTCGCCGACGTACGTGAACGACCGCGTCTGGAGCCCGTCACCGTGGATCTCCAACTCCTGGTCGCGGAGCGCCGCGCCGATGAACACCGACTGCGGGCCGCCCCACCATGTGACGTTCTGGTGCTCGCCGTAGGCGCCGAAGAAACGCAGCAGCACGACCGGGGTTCCGTACGTCTCGCGGTACGCCAGGGCGAGATGCTCCGCGGCCAACTTGCTCACGGCGTACGCCCAGCGGCGGACGGTGGGGGAGCCGAGCACTTGCACGCCGTCCTCGCGGAACGGCAGGGCGGACGACATCCCATAGACGTCGGAGGTGGAGGCGATCACCGCGCGTGCGCCGGACGCCCTGCAGACCTCAAGCGCGTGCCGCACGCCGACGAGGTTCACGTCCAGTGTTTCGAGCGAGTTCCCGTAGCGCGGGATCTTGCCCGCGGCGAGGTGGACGACGGCCCCCGCGCCTTCGCCGCAGCGGAGCATGGCCGGAAGGTCACGGACGTCGCCCTGCTCGAACCGGAATCGCGGGTGAGCGAGGAGCGGTTCGACGTTGCGGAGGAATCCGTGCGAAAGATCGTCGAATCCGACGACGTCGAACCCCGCGTCCAAGAGGAGCGGAGTCAGGTTCGACCCGAGGAAACCGGCCGCGCCGGTAACGAGGATCTTCATCGCCCGCGCATTCTGCACCGGGCGGGCTCGGCCCCTCGGGCAATCGGGGGCGCGGGCGGCGCCGCCCACGTCGGCGCGACCGCGTCAGCGGCGCGCTCGGAAGCCCGGCGGCGGTGTGGTACCCCCATCAGGAGTCGAACCTGAACCACCGGCTTCGGAGGCCGGTACTCTATCCATTGAGCTATGGGGGCACCGTAGCTGGGAGAGCCTAGGGCGGCGCCCCGGGGATCAGAAGGAAACCGACGCCGGGGCACGTCGCGGGCTCCCGCAGGGCACGACCTGCGCGCCAAGGTGACCCCGCCAACTCCGGCTTTCGCTTGAGCCGGAGGCCGTTCCGGCCGAGGGAATCATCATGCCTCTCGAGATCAAACCCATCGGCGCCGCCAATTTGCCGGACGCCGCCCGCCTCTGCCTCGCCGGACGCACGCTCTCGGACCGGCCCCACGCGTTCACGCGCGAAGTCGAGATCGAGTCCACCCGGTGCAAGCTGTCGTACCTCCGCGGCGCGATGCAGAAGGGCGCCTTGGCGCTGGCCGCGTACCGCACGGGGATGCTCGTCGGCTACGTCGAAGCCCACGCGATCGGCGAAGCGCTCGTTCCGCTCGCGGGCGAGGCGTGCCACGCGATCACGTGCCTCCGAGTGCCTGAGCTCGCCGAGCGGGCGGAGGTCGAGCACGAACTCGTCGCGGCGCTGGCAGCGGCGCTCCCCGCGAGCCGCGGGTTCGCAGTCGTCGCGCGCGAGAAGATCTGGTCGGCTCTGACCTTCGAGGAGATCGAGCGGAGCGAGTCGGAGGTTGATGGGTTCGACCGGGTCGTCTGGTGGCGGCCGGTTGCGGGCGGCGACCCGCCGAAGCTCGTCCCGGTGGACCGGAAGCTACCGAAGATCCCTGGGAAGGTGCGCGTGGACGTCTTCGCGAGCGACCGCTGCCCGTGGGACCGTTACGTGTTCGACATCGTCCGGCAGACGTGCGCCGCGTTCAAGACGGGCGTGGTCGTGTACGAGACCGACTGCACGAAGCGCCGCGAGGTGCTCCGGTCCGGCGTGACCGCAGCCGTCGCGGTGAACGGCCGCTTCCAGCCGTGGCTCCGTCCGCACCGGTTGCCCGACGCGCACGCGGTTCGCCGCGTGATCGAGTCCGCGAGCTGACGCGCGGCGTCGGGTGACGTCTTCACGTCACAGCCTTCAAGTCACAGCCTCACAGCCTTCAAGTCACCGTGCGGCTGCGGATCGCCCGGCGGGCGGGTTCCTCGACCCATCGCCAGGTCGCCCAAGCGACCAGAACGGGCGCGGCGGCGTACGACGCGAGCCACAGGGGCGCGCCGATCGGGGGCCGCAGCGGGTCCATCCGCCCGAGGAGTTGGTCCGCAAGCAGCAGCATGGGGAAGTGGACCATGTAGAGCGAGTACGAGACTCGACCGCCGAGCACTGCCGCGGGAGTGGCGAGGAACCGCGTCAGGCCGCAGTCCGACGCGGCGAGCGACGCCACGAGAACCACGAACCACGGGAGCGCCAGCGGATCCGCGCGCCCGATGAACGCCGTGCCGAGCACCGCCGCCGCGCTCGTCCAGCAGAGCGCGTTCCACACAGTCCGCGGCCACGTAGTGCTGCGGACCACGTGGCAGGCGCAGCACCCGGCGATGAACTCGCCGGTGACGCGCACCAGCCCGCCCAGTTGCGGCACGTTCAGGCACGCTCGCGGGGCGAGTTGCGGCGCGATCACCGCGACGGCGGTCACCGCCGCGCAGGCCAGAATGCCGGTCGTCCACGGCGACCGCACCTTCACGAGCCAACTGCAGAGGAACGGGAACCAGAGGTACGCGAACCACTCGGCGCTGATGGACCAGGCCGGCTGGTTCCATGAGAGCCAGGAGCCAAAGCCCCACGAGTGCACGAGACCGAGGTGGAGTGCGAAGTCGTGCGCGCGGAACCCAGGTCCGTGCCACGGCCCGTCCCACGCCCCGAGCGACCGCCCGGTGACTGCGAGGGTGACGAGGAGCAGTACGAACAGGTGGACTGGATAGATCCTCGCGAGGCGCGCGGCCAAGTACCGTGCGTAGTCCGCTGCGCTGAACGAGCGCAGGCGATCGGCGTACGTCCACGTCAGGACGAACCCGCTCAGGACGAAGAACAGGTCCACGCCCAGATATCCGAGCCCGCCGGCCTGCTGGAGCCAGCGCCAGGCCGACAGTCCGGGGAGCGCCGCCGACATACCGTGCTGCTGCGCGTGGTAGACGAGCACCCACACCGCTGCGAACCAGCGGATTCCCGTGAGGGCGCGGATCTCGTCGCGCGGAGTGGGAGTCGGGGTGGAAGCCACGGTGGCGGAGTGTCCGGGTCTGGGCGACGCGACGCACGAATCGTCGCGGCGCCGACGGTGCGAGGAGGATGCGAGCGTGGTGCGAGGGGGGGCGAGGCGGCCGGCTACGAATGCGACGAGCGCAGATCTTGGGGACGTGCAGAGACCGAATCTCCGCCGGAGCGCGGGGCGTCGTCTGGTAACCATCCCGGTCGGAGGCTCAGTGAGCGAGATCCAGCGCGAGCGGTACGACGAGAACTACTTCGCGGCAATGGTCGCCGAGGCGCGCGACCTCCCCGAGCCCCTCGCTCGCAAACTCGCGCACTGGTTCGAGTTTGTCGGTCAGCCACTCGTGCCCGGCGCGCTCGCGATCGACACCGGGTGCGGCGCCGGAACGATCGCCCACTTCCTCACGAAGCGAGGACTGCGGGTCGTTGCGCTCGACGCGTTCGAGCACCCGTGCCGACTCGGGCGCGCCGCGCTCCCCGCGATCCCGTTCGCCGTCGGCAATCTCGACACCGGCCTGCCCTTCCGCGACGCGTCCGTGGATCTGGTCGTTTCGCACGAGGTCGTCGAACACCTCCACCGCCCCCAGGTGTTCTTCGACGAGGCGTTTCGCGTCCTGCGCCCGGGCGGGTCGGTCGTCGTGAAGACCCCCAACCGCCTCGACTGGTACCGGTTCGCCGACCCGCTCTTCGGTCGCGAGTGGTACGCCGACGCCGACAAGACGCACCTCCGGTACTTCAGCCAGTTCGATCTCGCGCGCATGCTGCGCAAGGCGGGCTTCGACGTCGCGGCGGCCCGCGCCGGGACGAAGCCCTTCTTCCGCAAGTGGCACCGCTGGCGCAAGTGGTGGAACCCGCGCCTTCCCGTGTTCGGGAACGCGTCGGTGGCGCGCGGCGTCAAGCCCGCGTGACGCGAATGATCATGGCCGAGGCCCCGCACATCCTGCTCGTGCCGCACCGGTTCCTGCCGGCCCGCGGTGGTGTCCAGACGGTCTTCGCGTGCGCTGCGCGCGCGCTCGGCGCGAGGGGCGTGACCGCGACCGTCCTGACGACCACGGGCACCAGCACCGGGTCGCTCGGCTGGCCCGGTCAGGCGATGCTGACGCCCGGCGACGCGACTGTGGAAGGCGTTCACGTGGTGCGACTCGCGCTGCGGTATCCGGGGCGCCTGCACCGGACCATCCGTCGGGCGGCGCGAAGGCTGCTTCCCGAGTCGAGCGCCTGGCCGCTGCGTGTGAAGGAGATGGGGCCTGACATTCCAGATCTTGCGAGCACGGTCGAGCGTCTCGCGCCGGACCTCGTCGTGGGCGCCGGCATTCCGTTTCGCCACGTGTTCGAGCTGCGCCGGATCACCGCGAGGCTGCGCATTCCCTACGCGCTTCTCCCGTGTCATCACGCCGCAGAGCCCGGCGTGCTTGACACCCGCTTCGGACGTGACCTGGTGCGGAGCGCCGACGCGCTCCTCGCGCTGACGCAAATGGAGGCGACGACGATCGCTTCGTGGGGAGTCGCGCCGGAACGGATCACGGTGCTCCCGCTCGGGGGCGACTTCGCGGACGAACCCGCTGTCGATGCTGCCGCCCCTGCCGCTGCCGTGTTGCCGCGCGGCCCCTACGCACTCGTGCTCGGACGCATCAGTCCGCAGAAGAACGTGCCGCTGGCCTTGCTCGCGTTCGCGCGGGTGGCGGGGGAGTTCCCGGACCTCAAGCTCGTGCTCGCGGGCGGTTCGACACCTTGGTCGAAGAAGGAACTGCCCGGGCTCGTGCGGACCACCTGCGGCGCGGCCGCCGACCGCGTCGTCGTGATCCCCGACTTCGCTCCGGAGGCGAAGCGCCGCCTGATCGAGGGCGCGGTCGCGCTCGTGCATCCATCGCACGAGGAGAGCTTCGGCATCGTGTTCCTGGAAGCGTGGTCCTGCGGGCGGCCGGTGATCGGCATCCGCGCCGGCGTGATCCCCGAGATCGTCCACGACGGCGAGACCGGGCTGCTCGTCCCGCGCGACGACGATGCGGCGCTCGCGGCGGCGCTCTCCCGATTGGCGCGGGAGCCGGGCACCGCTCAGGCCATGGGGCTGCGGGGGCGCGAGCGTCTCCGGGCGACGCGCGGGTGGGACGGCGCAGCCGAGGTGCTGTGTTCGCTCGCCGGCAGTCCGTCGGAGTAGTTGGCTGCTTCCGCGTACCCCGTGGCCTACGGGCTGCTACGCCTCGGTCCGGCCGACCATCACCGTGATGAAGCGGTCGGGGAAGATGTGGCGGCGGACGGCGGCGGCGACGTCGGCTGGGGTGATGGCGCCGACGATCCGGGCGAACTCGGCGGGATAGCCGAAGCCGAGGCCGAGGCGCTCGAGCTGGACGATGTGCTCGGCGGTGATGTCCGGGGTCTCGAATCCGAAGACGTAACTGCCGAGGAGGTAGCTCTTCGCGTCGGCGATCTCGGCGTCGGTCGGGCCCTCGGCGACGAAGCGGCGGATCTCCGCGCGCATGCCGTCGATGGCGGCGTCGCGCGACTTGGGCGACGTCCCGATGTACGCCATGAACGAGCCGGGCTCGAGGTCGGAGCCGCGGGCGATCCGCGCGTACACGGTGTAGGCGAGACCGAGCTCGTCGCGCAGGCGCTTCGACACGCGATCGGTGAAGCCCGGACCGGAACCGAGGACGAGGTCGCCGAGCAGGAGCGCGTGATAGTCGGGGTCGGTGCGGCGGATGCCGAGGTGGCCGAGGTAGATGTGGAGTTGCTCGCGGTCCATCTCCACGCGGACGTCGCGGCCGGGTGCGTTCTCGGGCGGGGCAGCGAACGCGAGCGGCGGCACCGGGCGGTCCTCCCACGAACCGAACCGGGCCCGGATGAGCGCCTCCATCTCGGCTTCCGGCAGGTCGCCGACGACCGACACGATCGCGTTGCGAGGCACGAACCACGTGCGGTGGTGCGCCACGAGGTCGTCGCGTGTCAGCGCGCGGAGCGCCGCCTCGCCGCCCTTGTCGCGGCGGGCGTACGGGTGGCTCCCGTAGATCTCAGCGCGCGCGCGTTCGCGCCCGACGAACGACGGATCGTCGTCCTCCGCCAGCAGGTCGGCGATGAGTTCCCCGCGCTTGCGCTCGACCGCTTCGGCCGGGAAATCGGGCCGCAGCAGCACGTCGGCGAAGACGTCGAGACACGCTGCGGCGTCGCTGACGAGGCACCGGAGCGAGCCGCCGCTGCCGCCGATCGACATCGACGCGCCGCGGTTCTCGATGAACTTCGAGATGTCGGTGCCGGCGCGTCCCGCGGCGCCTTCGTCGAGCACGTCGCCGGTGAACACGGACAGGCCCGGCTGCGCCTCGCGCAGCATCCCCGCGTCGATGTAGGCCCGCACGGAGATCACGGGCGCGCCGCCGCGGCGCAGGAGGAGCACGCGGAGCCCGTTCGGGAGGACGATGCGCTTCACGGGAAGTTCGACCGTGCGTGCGGTGCCGGTCGGCAGGCGCCGAGCGATGTCCGGCTCGGGGCGGGCGTCGCCGACGAGCGGCGCGTCGGCGGCGTCGTCGTTCGAGTCGTCATCTGCGTCCGCGACGATCGCGTCGTGGACCTCGCCGTCGGGGAGCGACTGCTTCGGCGCGGCGTCGGCGGGGCGGGGGAGGGCCCATCCGACCGTGCGATTCGATCGGCGCAGCGTCGTTCGGATCACGCGCATCACGTCTTCCGCGGTGACCGCCGCGATGCGTTCCTCGATCGAGAATGCGAGCCGCCAGTTGCCCGCGTGGATCTGCATCGACCCGAGCATCTCGGCGGTGCCGGAGGCCGTCATGCGGCGGTAGACCATGCCCGCGCGGGTCATCGTCTTCACGCGTTCGAGCTCTTCGACGGTCGGCCCGTCGCGCCCGAGGCGGTCGAGTTCCTCCCAGATGGCGGCTTCGGTGTGCGCGCGGTCGGCGCCGGGCTGGAGCTCGCAGGCGACATAGAACAGACCGGGGTCGCGGCGGGCGTCGTTCGACGCGGAAATCTGCGCGCAGAGCGAGTCGCGGCGGATGAGGCGGTCGTAGAGGCGCGACGATTTGCCGGCCGAGAGGAGGCCCTGGATGACGTCGAGGATCGGGTCTTCGACGTCGCTCGCGCGGACGCCGTGGAACGCCGCGAGCATCCGCGGGAGCTGCAACTCGAGCTCGAGCTCGAATCGACGCTCACCTTCCTGGACGGGTTCGGCGGGAACCGGAAGCTCGGCGATCGGGCCGCCCGCGATGGGACCGAAGAGCTCGACGATGCGCGCGGCCGCCGCGTCGGCGTCCATCCCGCCCGCGATCACGACCGTGCAGTTGCCGGGCTGGTACCAGCGGTCGTAGAACGACAGGACGTCTTCGCGCGGGACCTTCGTGACCTCTTCGGCCCAGCCGATGACGGGGTTCTGGTACGGGTGGACGTGGTACGCCGACGAGTCCATGGCCTCGTAGAGCCGCCACCACGGGTCGTCGCGGTCGCGTCGCAGTTCCTCGAGCACGGGCCCGCGCTCGGCCTGGAACTCGTGCTCGTCGAAGGCGCTGCCGCGCATGCGGTCGGCTTCGATCTCGAGCCCGCGCTCCCAGCGATCGCGGGCGAAACTGAAGTAGTAGCGCGTGCGGTCGTAGGTGGTGTCGGCGTTGTTCTGGCCGCCGTTGCGAAGGGTGACGAGGTCGATGTCGCCCTTCCGCATCGTCGCCGTGCCCTTGAACATCAGGTGCTCGAGGAAGTGGGCGAGGCCCGTGCGGCCCTTCTCCTCCTCACGCGATCCGACGCGATACCACGCCTGCACCGACACGACCGGAGAGTCCGGCAACGACAGCACGAGCGCGTGCAGGCCGTTCGACAGGCGCAGCTCGACGACACCCGTCGCGGCATCGCGGGACTGCGAGACGATCCGCGACGAGTTGGACGGCACGTTGGACGACAACGGATCCGACATCAACGGCCCCGACCGCCGCCGCCGGGACGTCCGCCGGATCGCCCACCGGGGCGTCCACCGGAACCTCCACTCGGGCGTCCACCAGATCGTCCGCCACCGCCGCTCGGGCGACCGCCGCCGCTCGGCCGGCCGCCACTCGGGCGACCGCCCGGACGTCCACCCGGAGTGCGTCGGGGACCGGTGCCGCCGCCGCTCGGGCTCCGGCGCGGACGCTCGCCGTCCGGACGCTCGAATCGCGGGGGGCGCCCGCCGGTGGACGGGCGTCTGCCGCGCGGCGCGTCGCCGTCGGATCGCGGGCCACGGGGAGCGTCGCCGTCGCGACGGGGACCGCGCGGCGGACGCCCACCTTCGCCGCTCGGACGGCGTTCGCCCTCCGGACGGGGCGGGCGGGGCGCCTTGCCGTCGCGCCAGTCGTGGCGCGGCGCGTGGAGGGCCGGGTCGGGCTTGCCTGGACGACGGCGCGGCTTGGCGGGGGCGTCGCCCTCCTGCTTCGGGCCGGGACGACGTCCGCCGCGGCGCATCGGACGGTTCGAACCCTCGCCCGCGGCGGCCGCCTTCAGGGCGACCACTTCGTCTTCGGCGAGGGGGCGGTACTGCCCGCGGAGCAGGCCGCGGCCGACCACGGGCCCGATCTGCATGCGGCGGATCGACAGCACGGGGAACTCGAGTTTCGCGAATGCGCGGCGGATCTCGCGGTTGCGGCCCTCGGTGAGTGTGACCTGGATGTGCGACGTCTCGCGACCGGCGCGTTCGATGAACACGCGCGAAGCGCTCGTGCGGCCCTCGGAGAGCCACACGCCCTTCTCGAACTTCTCGGCATCGGCGCGCGTGATGCGGCCCTTGACGCGGACCTCGTAGATCTTCGGCACGCCGTAGCGGGGGTGTGTCAGGCGCGCGGTCAGGTCGCCGTCGTTCGTGAGGATGACCAGGCCCTCGCTGTCCTCGTCGAGGCGGCCGACGGGGTAGAGGCGCTTGCCCGGGAACGGCGGCACGAGGTCGAGGACTGTCGTCCGACCGTGCGTGTCCTTCGCCGTGCAGACGACGCCGTCCGGCTTGTAGAGCAGCAGGTACGTGCGAGGACCGTCGCCCTCGGCCTGCTCCTTCTTGATCGGCACGGTGTCCACGGCGATCTCGTCGATCGAGGCGTCCACCTTCGTGCCCAGTTCGCGTACGGCGCGGCGGTTGACGCTCACGCGCCCGTCGAGGATCAGTTCCTCGGCCTTGCGCCGGCTCGCTATGCCCGCTCGCGCGAGTACCTTCTGCAGTCGTTCTTCCATCGGACTCCCGTTCGTTGAGGGGGCTACCATACCTCCTGCCCCCGGGCGGAACGAGGACGCGGGGCGCGAGGCGGCGTTTGACTCGACAGGAACGAGGAACGATTGGCGAAGGCTGAGCAGGCACCGAAGGGGACCACGGGGCGACCGGGCGACACACGCCGCGAGTCAGCGGCGGCGCGCGCGGCGCGCGCGGCGCGAGCGACTGCGATCCTGGCCGCGCTCGAACAGGGCTACCCCGAGGCCGAGTGCGCCCTGCTGCACCGAAACGCCTTCGAGCTGCTCGTCGCGACGATTCTCTCCGCCCAGTGCACCGACGCCCGCGTGAACATGGTCACGCCGGAGCTGTTCCGACGCTGGCCCGACGCCCGGGCGCTGGCGAGCGCGACCCAGGCCGACGTCGAGAAGGTCATCCACAGCACCGGCTTCTATCGCAACAAGGCGAAGAACCTGCTGGGCATGGCGCAGGCGGTGGTCGAGCGGCACGGCGGTGACGTGCCCGACACGATGGACGCGCTCACGGCGCTCCCCGGTGCCGCGCGGAAGACTGCCAACGTGGTCCTCGGGACGTGGTTCAAGAAGGCCGAGGGCGTGGTCGTGGACACGCACGTGGGACGCGTCGCCGGGAAGCTCGTGCTCACGATCGAGGCCGACCCGGCCAAGATCGAACGCGACCTGATGGAGCTTCTCCCGCGCAGCGCGTGGACGTCGTTCAGCCACCGTGTGATCCTCCACGGGCGCCGAATCTGCGACGCGCGGAAGCCGAAGTGCGCGGCGTGCTCGCTGCGGGAGATGTGCCCCTCGCGGCAGGACGAAGCGCCGCCCTCGGCCGCGGCCGCGAAGGTCCCGCCGCGGTCGAAGTCGTCGGCTGCGAAGCGGGGTCGGAAGTCGTGACGACCCGACTCGGGCCGACGGCCCTCGCATGGTTGTGGGTCGCGGTCGTACTCGTCGCCGGTCCCGGTTGTGGCGACGCACCGAGCGACGAGCCGATCCAGCCGAAGAAGTCGCGCGTCGAGGAGCTCGATCTCCCCACCGACGCCGAGCGGGAGTCGAGCGACAAGCTCGCCGAGGCCGAGACGTTCATGCTGGCGAAGAAGACGAAGCTCGCCGAGGTGCCGCTCCGCCGCGTGCTCGAGTTGTCGCCGCACAGCGGTCGCGCGGCCGAACTCCTCGCGCAGTGTCTGATCGAGCGCGGCGCCGTGCACGAGGCCATTCCGCTCCTGCGGACTGCGATCGAAGGCGCGCCGCGCCGCGCTGCGCTGCGCGCCCTCCTGATCCAGTCGCTCATGCACGCGGGCGATGCTGCAGTCACCGAGGTCGCCGCACGCGAGTGGACCGACGTGGACGCCGCGAATGCCGACGCCTGGTTCGAACTCGGACGCGCGTCGTATCTCCAGGGGAAGAACGACGACGCGATCGCAGCCTTCCGACGCGCCGAACTGCTGAAGGCTTCGCGCGCGGACATCCGGAGCGAACTCGGACTGGCGCTCGTCGCCGCGGGACAGCTCGGAAAGGCCGAGGCCAAGTTCCGCGACGCGATCGACCGCCAACCGGACTACGCCGACGCCTGGTTCCGGCTGGGCGACGTCATCTTCCGCCGGGACCCCGCGCGAGCGGGCGAAGCGGCCGAGGCCCTCGCTCGCGCCGTCGAGATTGAGCCCGGTCATGTGCTCGGCCACCTGTATCTGTTTCGCGTCTGTCGCCTCGCGACCACGAAGTCGAACGCGCCTGCCGACGACCCGCTCCGTCTGCGGGGCGAGGAGGCGTGGAAGGCCGTGCTCCGCATCCACGGGCGCGCGCAGGCCGCCGCCGTACTCGGCGCCGACGCAACGCCGAGCGAGAGCACCAGCGAATTCGCGCTACGCGAGCAGGTCAGCCTGCACCCCGAGGACGTCTCGCACCGGATCGCGCTCGGCAAGTTCCTCCACGCCGAGCGGCGTTACGACGACGCGATCGACACGTGGCGCAAGGCGATCGATGCCGGCGCGTCCGACGCATGGACTCGAACCCGCCTCGCAGTCGCACTCGTGGCCCGCAACGATTCCGTCGCGGCCGACGCCGAACTCCGCGCCGCGCTCCTAGACGCGCCGCGCGAGGTCATGGTCCACCGTCTTCTCGCCTGGACGCTCCTGCTCCGCGGCCGTGACGACGACGCGATCCTGGTCGCCACCGCGGCGCTCGACTGCGCCCCCGGCGACGTTCTCGCGAGGAAGATCCGCGCCCTCGCCAAGATGCACAAGGGCGACGTGGACGCATCCCTTCAGGAGATCGCTGCGCTCGGCTGGCTCTGAGCGCCGGCCTCTGCCGCTACAGCACGAGTTCGACGATCGGGACTTCCCAAGCGTCGCAGCGCACGCTGTCGCGGAACGCGTCCTCGGACTGGTCCTTGTCCCGACGCAACATCGCGACGACGGTGGCTGACCGGACCGCACCGAGGCGGGGCGCCCAACGCTCGCGTGCCGACTCCGAAAGGAACCCGACGTGGTGACCCTGCGGATCGAGCAGTGCGACGCGCGTCGCACCGCGGACCTCGACCGCGGCCAGCGTCAGCGTGGATCCTGTGCGCAGCAACCGAAGCCGCGCGTGGACGTCGGCGTCTTCCGCGAAACGCCCTGCGTATCCCAGGTCCACGTCGCGCATGGAGAGCATCTCGTGGCGCGTCAGCAGCACCTCGGCTGCGACGCCGTCGCCGCGCAGGCCGGCGCGGACCCTCAGCCACGGCTCCGGGCCCGCGGCGAGTTCCGCGACGAAGGGATTGCGCTCGTCGGCGCGGCGCATGAGGTGCAGCGACGCCTTCGCGCGCGTCATCGCCACGTAGTAGAGGCGGCGGTCCTCGGCGGCGATGTCGTCGGGCGCGCGCGCGTCGCTCTGCCGCACGGCGCCCCAGTTCCCGTCGAGCACGAAGACGTGCTCAAACTCCAGGCCCTTCGCGCCGTGGGCCGTACCGAGGAAAAGCCCCTCGCCGACGACCAGGCCGCGACGCTGGTCCGAGAGGGCTTCGAGGAGGAAATCGACGAAGGCCGCGGGTGGCGCGCGTTCGTCGCCCAGCAGTTCCGTCCACTCCGTCACCACGCGCTGGAGGAGCGCGATCCACGGATTCGCTGAGGTCGCGCTCGGGAAGGGCCCGAGCCGCTCGCGGATCTCGGCCGGGCGGACGTCTCCGGCCATTCCTCGAATCCTGTCGAGTGCTTGAGCCACCTCTCGCACGCGTCGGAGCGGAAGCGTCGCGTCGGACTGGATTCGCCGTCGCGTCGCCACGCCGTTCAGCTCGCACCACGTGCGGAACGGCGCGAGTTCCTCGTGCGTCCTTGCCAGGATCGCGAAGTCCTCCCGTCGGACCCCGGCCGGAAGCGTGAGCATCCGGTCGATCTCGGAGAACACCGTTGCGACCTGCCCGGCGCGATCCGCTACCTCAAAGACCTGCACGAGGCCGCGCCCGGTGCGGTCCTGCCGCGCCAGCTCGCCCCCGCGGCCCTCGCCCCGCCTCGCCTTCGCTGCGCGGATCGGATGGTCCGCCTTCATCCGTCCCGGAAGCGGCGCGATGAGCGCATTCGCGGCGGCGACGATGTTCGGCGTGGACCGGTAGTTCTCGACCAACGGGACGACCGCAGCGTCGTAGTCCTCACGGAACCGGCGCAGCCAGCGAGCGTCAGCGCGGCGCCAGGTGTAGATGGTCTGATCGTCGTCGCCCACGGCCAGCACCCGCGCCCGCTCCTCGCGCTCGCCGCAGCTCCCGCGGCGCCCCGCGATCGCAGAGATCAAGTCGTACTGCGCCTCATCGACGTCCTGGTACTCGTCCACCAGTACGAACCGGAAGCCGGCGAGGATGCGGTCGCGCATCTCGTCGGGTTCGAGGCCTGCGGCGGGGCGCTCGCCGCGGAGCATCGCATTCGCCTCGGCGAGGATCGAGTCGAAGTCCACGTTTGCGGCGGTGTTCGCGCTCGATCCGGGTTGCGGCGAATCCACCGTGCGCCCCGTGAGCCGGAGCGCCAGCGAGTGATACGTGTGGACGCCGACGCGCCGCCCGATGGGCCCGGCGAGCGCGACGAGCCGCGTGCGGAGTTCGTGGGCCGCGCTCCGGTTGAAGCAGAGGACGACGATCGACTCCGGCGGGACGTGTTCGACTTGGAGCAGGTAGGCGCACCGATGCACGACCACGCGCGTCTTCCCGGACCCGGGGCCCGCGAGGACGAGCTGATCGCGTTCGAGCGACGCCGTGACGATGCCCGCCTGCTTGGTGTTGCCCAGCTCCTCGACGATCGCCCGATACGCCTCGCCGCTCGTGGCCCGCGCGATCTCCTCGCGCCGATCGGCGAACCAGCGCTCGACGAACGCCTCGCGCGGCGATGCGAAGTAGTCGGCGACGAGTTCGTCGGACCGACGGCTGTCGTCCTTCCGGAGCCGCGCATACTCGCCCATCACGTGGACTTGGAGCACGCGCTCGTCGTAGTGCTGTGCGAGGTCGTGGTAGTCGTCGTTCGTGTAGTTGCGGCCCTGCGCCTCGGGGTGGAGCCGGAGGCCCATCGCCTGGCGGAACACCGACAGCCCGCGCTGGAGCGCGATCACGTTCAATTCGTGGAGGAAGAGCAGCCCGCGGTCGGCGGCGGCTTCGGCGCGGTCGGGCGTGGCGTCTCGCAGTACCGACTCCACGGCCGAGGTGATGTCGTTCATCCCGAAGCCCGCGAGCACCTCGCCGCGGCCGAGGCCCTCCGCCTTCGAGAGGATCGTCTGGAGCACGGCGCGAGCGGCGTTTCCACGCCGCTCGGCCATCGCCGCGACCGACTCCCACGAGCGCCGCAGGCGGACGTGATACCGATCGCCGCCGCGGTGACGCACGTCGAGACTGCCGGTGCCGTCGTCCATCCGTCGGCCGTCCTGCGCGAGTGCGAACAGCAGTCGCCTCAGGACTTCGGGGGCGGTAGCGATCCCGTGGGCGACGAGGTCCGCGTTGATGAGTCTCAGGTCGAGCGACGCCCACGACGGCTCGTCCGCGAACACGGCCGATGGTCCGGACCGCGCGGGTTGCAGGTCCGGCGCGGCTTCGCGGAGGGCCGTGAGGAACGCGTGCTCCACCGTCAGCAGCCCGGCGAGTCGCTCCGCGGACGAGTCCGCCATGCCCTGCCGAACGAACGCCGTGAGCGAGAGCCCCTCGTCGAGCAGGCCCTGACGGACCATCTCCTGCAGCGTGCGCCGGAGCCGCAGCGTCGCTCGCGTGCCGGTTCGCAGGTTCGGGCTCTCGTGTTCCTCGCGCGGCGACTCGTCCATTCCCGCGATCGTCGCGAGTTCGTCCATGTCGAGCATCGCGCGTTCGTCGGCACCGAGCAGCGTGCGGAGGATCGTCTCCCACTGCCCGCGCCGGCGGTCCGACAGGCCGAGCTTCGCGATCCGCTCGCGCGCTTCGTCGAACGACTTCACGGTGGGGCGCCCCTGGAACACGTTCGTGTGGTTCTCGTCGCGCTGGAGAAAGCGCCCGCGTTCGAGCCACGAGACGGCCGTCGTCACTTTCGTCCGCGCGTCGCGCTCGTCGGCGGCGAACGACACATCGGTCCGCTCGTCGCGGAGGAGTTCGCCCGTGGTGACGACGATCGCGTCTTCGCCTCCGTTCGAGTGAACGTTTCGGCGCTTGCGGCGCACGGCCGAGAGGATCTGGGCGAGGTCGAGTCGCGTCAGCCGCGACTTCGCGAGCAGGTCGAATTGCCGATCGAGGTCGCGCTCGTGGAAGAGCAGCACGCAGTGCGCGGGCCTGCCGTCGCGGCCCGCGCGGCCGGCCTCCTGGAGGTAGTTCTCGAGCGAGCCGGGAACGTCGCCGTGGACGACGAGTCGAACGTCGGGCTCGTCGATCCCCATGCCGAACGCGTTCGTGGCGCAGACGACGCGGACGTCGCCCCGCTTGAACGCTTCCTGCACCTCTCGCTTCTCCGGCGGCTCCATGCCTGCGTGGAACGCCCGCGCAGGCCAGCCCCGCTCGATGAAATCCACGGCCGCCTGCTCCGTGCGCCGCCGCGTGGCGAGGTAGATGATCGCCTTCCCGGGCTTCGGGTCGTCTGCGGTGCCGAGTCGTTCGTGGAGCTCGTCGTCGAGGGCCGCGAACTTCGAATCCTCGAGCGACTCTCGCACGAGGAACGTCAGGTTCGGGCGCCCCGGCGGAACTTCGACGACCGCGAGGTCCTGCCCCACGTGCTCGCGGAAGTAGGCGAGGATCTCCTCCTTCACCTCGCGCCGGGCCGTCGCCGTGAAGCACGCGACGGGGGCGACCGGGGCGCCCTCGGCCTCGCCGAACTCGCGAAGGAACCGGCCCGCGTAGTGGTAGTCGGTGCGGAAGTCGTGGCCCCACTTCGCGAGGCAGTGGGCTTCGTCGAACACCCACGCCGCGATCTCGCGGGAGCGGACCGTCTCACGGAACGAGCGGTTCCTGAGTTGCTCCGGCGAGACGTAGAGCATCGCGGCGTCGCCGTCGCGGACCTTCGCGAGCGCTTCGGCGCGTTCCGGCGGCGTGAGCAGGCCGCTCACGGCCACGGCGAGGCCCGCGCCGGTCCTCGCGACGAGGCCGTCCACCTGGTCCTTCATGAGCGCTTGCAACGGCGAGATGACGATCGTCAGCGCGCCGGTCCGCGCGTGGCGGACGAGCGCCGGGAGCTGGTAGCAGATCGACTTGCCGAAGCTCGTCGGCAGGATCGCGAGGTGCGGCCGGCCTTGCATGCCGAGCCGCACGACTTCCTCTTGCGCGGGCCGGCCGGCGGGGCCCACCGGATCGCCGCGGAACGCGTCGTAGCGGAAGTGCTCGGCGAGTTGGCGCCGCGGGTCGTGGGCCGAGGAGCACCACGCGCACGAGTCGCTGCCGCAGGGGACGTCTCGCACGCGGCGGACGATCTCCGCGACCGCCGGGAATCGGAATCGCACCCAGCGCGGCAGCACCGAGCGCGTCTCGGCGACGTTCAGCCACGCGAGCGCGAACGCGACGGCGGGGCGGTTCGCGACGTCGGCCAGGGTGTCGCGAATCGCCGGGCGAAGCGCGGCGATGCACGCGGATCGACCGAAGCGAGCCGCGGCGCGCGTAAGCACCTCGTCGTCCGTGAAGCGCGGCGCCCCGAGCGACGCGAGCCACGATGCGGTCCCGGCGGCGGACGGTCGGCCCGTCGCGGGAGGGCGCCAGCCTTCGAGCGCGGAACGCATGAGTCCGATCAACTCGGCGTCGGTCCGCGCCATCTCCTCGAACGCGCGCCGCTCGTCGGCGAGCAGATCCCGCGTGAGTCGGGCGTCGGCGACGGGATCGTTCCGCGCGTCGTGCAGCAGCTTGTAGTCCTTCACCAGCGCGTGATACGGCTTCGCGGGGAAGGCGAGCGGCGAGAGCACGAGCGTGTCCACGGCGGCGAGCCCGAGCACCGCGCAGGGAACGTCCGGGTGTCGCAGATACGGCAGGTCGAACCCGATCAGGTTGTGCCCGGCGACGCATTGCGCGGCGGCCGCGAACCGGTCGAGATCGGCGAGTGCGCTGCGGAAGGTCGTCCCGCCGCCGATGCGCCGGTGGAACTCGGCGTCTCGGAGCACCGCACCGATCTCGACGAGCGCGCCGTCGCCCGCCACCTCGAGGTCGAGGAAGAGCGTGTCCGCGGCTGGATCGGATGAGCCCTGCGTATCCACGGGCCGCAGGGTACGAGGGACCGCGGCCGCTCTTCGGCAGGATTGCGCCGACGGACGACCGCGTGACTCAAGTCGTCGCCGCGCCTGGTTCCGTCGGGCAACCTCCGGGCGCCCGGTAGCATGGCTGGCGCCCGGCACCATGGCCCCGAACTTCCCCCTCAGGAGCATCCCATGACCGACGTCGTCATCCTCTCGTACGCGCGCACCCCGATCGGCCGCTTCCAGGGCGGTCTCGCCTCGTTCAAGGCGCCCGCGCTCGGCTCCATCGCGATTGCCGAAGCGATGCGTCGCGCGGACCTCTCGGGCTCGGTCGTGGACGAAGTGATCCTGGGCAACGTGCTCCAGGCGGGCCTCGGCCAGAACCCTGCGCGCCAGGCTGCGCGTGGCGCGGGCATCCCCGACGAGATCGGCTCCTACACCGTGAACAAGGTGTGCGGCTCGGGACTCAAGTCCGTGATGCTCGCTGCGCAGGCGATCAAGGCGGGCGACGCCGAACTCGTCGTCGCGGGCGGGTTCGAGTCGATGACGAACGCGCCGTACTCGATCCCGAAGGCGCGCGACGGCCTGCGCCTCGGCCACGGTCAACTCGTGGACCTGATGATCGCGGACGGCCTGTGGGACGTTTACAAGGACTTCCACATGGGCATGACGGCGGAACTCGTCGCCAAGAAGTACGAGATTTCCCGTGAGGCGCAGGACGCCTTCGCCGCCGAGAGCCACCGTCGCGCCGCCGCCGCGCAGGCCGGCGGGAAGTTCAATCGCGAGATGGCCGTCGTCGAGATCAAGGACAAGAAGGGCAACGTCACGAAGGTCGCGGCCGATGAAGGCGTGCGCGGTGACACCACGGCCGCGAGCCTGGCGAAACTGCGTCCCGCATTCGATCCGACGGGCTCGGTGACGGCCGCGAACGCCTCGCAGATCAGCGACGGCGGCGCGGCGGTTGTCGTCTGCTCGGCCGAGAAGGCGAAGGCCCTCGGACGCAAGCCGATCGCGCGGATCACCGGCTACGCCACGGGCGGCATGGCTCCGGAGTGGGTGATGATGGCCCCGGTCGTCGCGGTGAAGAAGCTGTGGCAGAAGACGGGCACCGACGCGTCGTCGTTCGACCTCTACGAGTTGAACGAGCCCTTCTGCGTCGCGTCGCTCGCCGTCGGCCGCGAACTCGGCGTGGACGCCGCCAGCACGAACATCTGGGGCGGAGCGACCGCGCTCGGCCACCCGATCGGCGCGTCCGGCGCCCGCATCCTCTGCACGCTCCTCTCCGCCCTCGAAGACACCGGCGGAAAGCGCGGCGTCGCGGGCCTTTGTCTCGGCGGCGGCAACGCGGTCGCGATGAGCGTCGAGCGCATGTGACGATGCCGATCCCGGCGGGCGAACCGCATCTCCGCACCACCACGGTCACCTCGAAGACCATGGACTTCGAGGCACACGGCTGGATCCGCGTGGCGTGCTGGATCATCGGCCCGCCGGGTCTGGTCGTCTGGGCGGCTTGGGTCGCGACCGGCGTGGCGGACTTCACGTGGATGACCTGGGTCCATGTGACCCTGGGGACGCTCGGCGGCGTGCTGTTCACGCTGCTCGCGATCTTCGGCAAGGTCCGCGTGCCGATGGGGCGGACGGTGACGTCGACAGGGACGACCACGCCGCACTGAGGACCATCAAACTGTAAATCCGATTTACAGTTTGAGTGTTCCGCGAGCCTGATAGCTTGCGGTTCATGTCGAAGCGACACGATCTGAAGCGACATGTCGCCGGCGACCTTCGACGTGCGGCCGCGAGCATGCCGGTCGTCACGCTCTACGGACCGCGGCAGTCCGGAAAGACGACGCTCGCTCGGACGACGTTCCCTCGGCACACCTACGTCACGCTCGAGGATCCCGCCGTGCGCGAGGAGGCCCTGTCGGACCCGCGCGGCTTCCTCCGGCGACTCTCGAAGGGCGCGATCCTCGACGAGGTCCACCGTGCGCCGGACCTGCTCTCGTTCATTCAGGGCATCGTGGACGACGACGACCGCCCGGGGCGGTTCATCCTGACGTCGTCGCAGAACCTGCTCCTGATGCGGGGCGTGTCGCAGACGCTCGCCGGGCGCACGGCGCTCGTGCGCCTGCTTCCGCTCTCCCTCGCGGAGATCGAGGGCTGGCGGGCGCGCGCGGCGAGGTCGATGTTCGCGCCGCGGGCGCGCCGTCCGCGCGTTTCGGGTTCGGTACCGTGGGGCGCCGTCTGGCGGGGGTTCTTCCCGCGCGTGTGTGCGAAGGGTGCCGACCCGGCGACTTGGAACGCGGACTACATCGGCACCTACGTGGAGCGCGACGTCCGCGAGGTCCTGAAGATCGGTGATCTTCGCGCGTTCCAGCGATTCCTCATGGCCGCCGCGTCGAGGACTGCGCAGGAGGTGAACCTCTCGGACCTCGCCGGCGACGCGGGGGTCACGCATCCGACGGCCGCCGCGTGGCTCTCGGCACTGGAAGTGTCGTCGCTCGTCACCCAGCTCCCCGCGTTCCACTCCAACTTCGGCAAGACCTTGCGCAAACGGCACAAGCTGCACTTCCTCGACACGGGGCTGGTGTGCTCGCTGCTCGGCATCCGCGACGCCGCCACGCTGGAGCGGCACCCGCTCCGCGGCGCGATCTTCGAGAGCTTCGTCGCGGCGGAAGTGATCAAGGCGCTCGAGAACCGGCGCGAGAAGCCGCGTCTGTTCCACTGGCGCGACACGCAGGGGCACGAGGTCGATCTGATCGTGGATCTCGGCGACCGGCGGATCGCCGTCGAGGTGAAGTCCGGCGAGACCGTCGCGAGCGACTGGGCCGTGCCGCTGCGGCGGTGGCTCGACCTCCCGGGAAACGACCACGCGGCGGGCGTCGTCATCCACGGCGGGACCGCCGGATACGACGCACGCGGGATCGCGGTCCGGCCCTGGTGGGGCGTGTGAGGCGGTTGGCTCCAGCGATCGCAGCGTCGTGCGACCTGCATCACGCGCGCCGCCGCCTCGCTCCGTTTCTGGACGCTGTGCCCCGCGGCCCTCGGGGATACTCGTCGCTTCAACCACGGCAACGAAGAGCGGAGGACGACGATGAGCATCCACAAGGTCGGCGTGATCGGCGCGGGAACGATGGGCAACGGGATCGCGCAGGTGTTCGCGGCGTCGGGCTTCGACGTCGTGCTCTGCGACGTCGCCCAGGCGGCGCTCGACAAGGCGGTCTCGAAGGTCGTCGCCTCGGTGCGCAAGATGGCGGAGAAGGGCGGCAAGGACCCGGCCGCGGCTGAGGCCGACATCCGCGCGCGGATCAAGACCACGACCGACCTTGCGTCGATGGACGACCGCGACCTGGTCGTCGAGGCGGCGTTCGAGAGCCTCGAGGTGAAGCGCGCGATCTTCCAGAAGCTCGACGCGGTCTGCCCGCCGCACACGATCCTCGCGTCGAACACCTCGTCGATCTCGATCACCGTGATCGGCGCCACGACGAAGCGCGCGCCGCAGGTGATCGGCATGCACTTCATGAACCCCGTGCCGATCATGAAGCTCATCGAGATCATCCGCGGCCACCTGACCTCCGACGCGACCACGAACGCGATCGTCGAGATGTCGAAGACCCTCGGCAAGGTGCCCGTCCCGGCGAACGACTACCCGGGCTTCGTCGCGAACCGCATCCTCATGCCGATGATCAACGAGGCCGCGTTCGCGCTCATGGAGGGCGTGGCGACGGCGAAGGACATCGACGAGGTGATGAAGCTCGGCTGCAACCACCCGATGGGCCCGCTCACGCTCGCCGACTTCATCGGCCTCGACGTGTGCGTCGCGATCCTCGACGTGCTGCACCAGGGCCTCGGCGACGACAAGTACCGCGCGTGCCCGCTGCTCCGCCGCATGGTCGCGGCCGGCCTGCTCGGCAAGAAGTCGGGCCGCGGGTTCTACGACTACTCGGCGTAAGTCGAAGCCGCTACGATCCGCTCCGTGAGCAGCGCGGAGCGGATCGTCCACAAGGCCGTTGCGCGCGTCGTCCGCGATTCCGGGGGACCGTGATTGCGACGGTGGACGCAGGCGATGGCGACCAGTCGTTGGACGCCGCAGGTCGACTCAGGCGAGTCGCCGCGGCCGACCAACGCGGGAGACGGCCCGCACGACGAAACGGCGAAGCCGGCGCGCGGGTTGCCGACGCCCGGCAGTCGTGGCGCAGTGATCTCGCTGCGAATCCGGGCCTCGGATCGCTCCGCCAGGCGCCCAGCAACCCGCGTGACCGGGCCCGCGTTGATCTCGCGACACCCTCTGAGTGCCTGGCTTGAGATTGCGGTTCACACGCTCGCCGGGAGGGCGTACGGTGGATGTGTTCGGTGCTCCGGGTAGCAGTCGGCACGGCCAGCGTTCGGTGGCAGCGCGGGGGCATCAGGAGGAGGACCAGCATCAAGACTGATGACTCCGACGCGATCCCGAGGAATCGCCGTGACGGCGACGCTCCCGGCGATCTCGTGGACCGCGCGCGGCGTTCTCGAGCGATGCGGTGGCGAGCGGTTCTCGTCTGTGCGGCGTTCGCCGGGATCGCTGCGTGGGCGACCTGCGCGGGAGACGGAGCGAAGCGTCCGCCGACCGTCGCGGGCGGGGCTGCGGCGCCAATCGCGGCGAGCTTGGATGCGCCGACGCCGTCCGCGCCGCGATCGCCCAGCGTTACGGAGCGTGCTTCGCTCCCGACGCCCGCGATTGAGTCCCAGCCTGCTGCGAAGCGAGTGGAATTCCGCGACCTGCTTGGCGGTGGCGCCGCGGCGTGTGGGTCGACGCTGATGTGCATCGTCTCGTCCTCGGAGGCGCCACTCCAGATCGACGTCGGTGCGGATGGTGCGTGCGCCTTGCCGCTGATGTGGACGAGCCTTCGACGCGTGTCTGGGAGTTGGCTGCCACGCGAGATCCGGCCTTCTGACGTCTCGGCGACCGGCACCGTTTGGCTCTACCGCATGGGCCACGTGCGCGGACGCGTCGTGACGACCGAAGGCGGTGTTCAGCCGGTCATTGGAGCGAGGGTATCGACCCGGACGGCCGGCGGTCCACCGAACACTCCAGTGACGCCCGCCACGCTCACGTGGATGGACGGCGTCGCTGGCGCGTACGGGATCGCTCGTACTGACCCGGTCGCGACCGACGACGACGGGGCCTTTGAGTTCGACGCACCGATGACGGCCGGTCTGCTTGTCCACGCAGCGGCGGACGGGTTCGCTCCGTCGGTCGTCGAGGTGCAGGTCAGCGCAGGCGAGCCCGACCCCGCGTGGATCACAGTTTCGCTGGGAAAGGCGCTCCGGATCACAGGACGCGTCACGTCGGCAGACGGCGCCCCGGCTGCCGGTGCGTATGTCTGGGCACGCGTCCAGGAGGTTCGCGACGGCAGGCATCCGCTGCGAACCGTGGAACGGTTCGGCAACTGTGCGGTGGGCATCCGGGGCGATACCGGTGGACGTTCGATCGTCACCTTCTCTCAGCGCGTAATGACGGATGCTGACGGTCGGTACTCCATTCCGGTTCCGGCGAGTGGTCCGGTGACCATGCACGTGTTCGCCCGAGGCAGCCGTCTTCACCGATCGATGGTTGGCGTTGTAGATGCCAGCCGGGACGCCGTCGATGTGGTCCTGGACGCGGCGCCCATGGGCGATCGGCTGCGTCTCCTGCTGGCTGGGAAGCCACTCCTACACGCGGACTTCCTCGCAAGCGACCTCTCGACCGACGATGGGATACAGACCTACACCGACGCCGTGGAGTTGGACGCCGAAGGGCGCGCACCGTCGGAGTGGCTCATCGTCGGGCACCGCTACTACTTCAGAGTTAGTGGTCCGGAAGTCCCTCGTGGAAGCAGGGCGGGATTCGTGCGCTGGAACGGCCAACCCACGATCGAGATCACCCAACTCTCGATGACGAAGGACCTCGAGTGATGCGCGGCGACTGACGTTGGTGCTCGCCCTGCCTGCCTGCCAGTCGTGCGTCCGCGCTGCGCGCCGCAACGTCGGCTTCGTGAAGCTCCGCACGGGTCCCAGCGCAGCGGACGGCCAGCCGGGGACGACGGGCGTCGCCCAAGCGCGAGCCCTCGTGGATCTTCCGGACTAGTATCCGCGCCGTGAGCAGCGCGGAGCGGATCGTCCACAAGGCCGTGGCGTGCGTCGTCCGCGATTTCGCCGGACGACGCGAACTGCTCGTCTTCGACCATCCGCTCGCCGGCACACAGATCCCGAAGGGCACGATGGAGGCCGGCGAAGGCGTCGTCGAAGCCGCGCTTCGCGAGCTTCACGAGGAGTCGGGGATCGCGTCCGCCACGCCGGTGTCCGTCATCGGGACATGGATCCGTCGTATCGGCGCCGGTCCCCATGAGGACGGTCCAGACGAGATGCACCATTGGCACCTCGTGCTGATCCGTCCCGATTCGGAACTGCCCGACGCCTGGTCGCACGTCGCGCACGGCTCGCCGGAGGAAGACGGACTCGTCTTCCGGTATCGCTGGGTCGCCGTGGATCGCGAACTGCCGCGGGCGTTGCACCCGCTGTTCGCCGACGTCGCGCAGATGCTGCTCTGACGCGGCGCGCCCCTTCCGCTCCCGAGACTCCCGGCCACCCCGCATCCACCCTTCCCTGAGTGGTCGTCGGAGCTGCCGTTCCGTGAGCCCGGGCGGGGTGGCTCCGGCGGCCAAGCGCGCTTCCCACGCGCTCGGCTCGTCCGGAGACCTACCCCGCGCCGCAGCGGCCGGGAGTCTGTGTCTCTGTGGGTGAAAACGACATCCAGATCCGCAGCCCGCCAACGAATCGGCGGAATCCGTGGATCTTGGGAATCCAGGCTCGAATCCGGGCTCCGGCGGCGCCGGAAGCGCGGCTTGGCGGGTCAGTTCTCGATCACGTTCTCGGTCACGCTGTGGTCTTGGAAGAGGAGCGTCTTGCCCTGGAACTCGCCCATCGCACAGACCGCGTCCTCGAACGCCTGAAAGCTCGAGTACGTACCGCTCGCGATGTACTCCGCGTCGAGACGCCAGCGGTTGTTCGATCCGTTCGACGGGCTGGCAAACGTGTATGTGCCGTCCACATACGCCCAGTACTCGACGGTCCTGTCTGCATTGCAACACGCGAACCCGCCGTGACCCTGCACCCCGGGCTGGATCAGCCAGTACCTCCCGGGACCAATCTGCGCCGACGCCTTCTCGGCGTTCGGGAACACACCAGTCACGGCGAGAACCCCTGCCGTGAGCACCACACCCGCCGCTACGAACCGCATCCATCCGTGGACGTGACGAACCTGCATCCGAGCCTCCCCGTAACCCGGATCATTCAGTGCGCCACGAGGGTGTCCACATCCAGCAGGTGAGAGTCCTGTCCGAGGAATTGACGGTTCGACTCGGTAGCTACCAGGCGGCTCGTGCCGGAGACGGTGCGGGTCGAAGCCCTGGGACAGAGGG
>JAIOPE010000033.1 GCA_021414065.1 Planctomycetota bacterium | reverse complement strand
GGCCGGGCGTCGCGGCGAGCGCAGCCGCGAGCGACACCGGGTCGGATGTCGTCAGCCGTCCGGCCGGACGAGCATTCACGCGCAGCACCGGTTCGGCGTCCTTCAGAACCGTCACGGGCACCGCGCCCTTGCCGGCGTCGTCCACGATGACCGTCTTCACGCAGAACAGGGAGAGCGCGGGCACCATCGACGCGGAGACGCCGCGGTCGCGGTCGTGCGACGCTCCCGCAGCCGACGCGAGCGCGCTCAGCGCGGCGCCGAACTCCGGCGCGTCGGCCGCCGCGGCGGGCGAAACGCCGGGGAAGAGCGACCACCCCTCGGGCGCGCGGCCGCTCTCGAGGATCTCGGCGACGAGCGGCTTGCCCGGGTCGGCCCGCAGCACGAGCACGCGCCGCCCGATCGCTTCGCGCGCCGCTGCGGGATACGCGCGGCGCAGCAGGTCCGACGCGGGCACCGCGGGCTTCACGACGTCGCCTGCGGACGCAGCAGCGCGCCACAGCGCCACGGCCGAAGCCAGCGCCACCACCGCCGACACGATCGCGAGTCCGCGCTTCATAGCGGGATCACCGGCACCTTGCCGCGCAGCTCGCGCGTGATCATCCGCCGAAGCGCCGACGGCAATGCGTCGAGGCCGACGGGGGATTCCATCACGGGACGCGGGTCGATGCGGCCGCCGGCGAGAGCGTCGAGCGCGGCCTTCACGTGGCGCGGGGTGTGGTGGAACGACGAGAGGATCTGGATCTCCTCGTAGTGCAGACGCGCCGGATCGATGGTCACCCGCACGTCGGATGCGCACCCGCCGAAGAGCAGAACGCGGCCGCCCTTCCGAGCGAGACGCGGCGCGGCTTCCGTGGTCTCGGCCGCGCCCGCGGCCTCGACGACGACGTCGAACCCGCGGCCACCGGGCGAGCGCGCGCGGATCGCGTCGAACCCGTCCGTGACGGACTCCGCGACGATCACATCGCCGACGCCCATGCGACGGGCGAGCGGCTCGACGTCGGCGCAGCGGGCGAGCAGCGCGACGTCCACGCCGCGCGAACGCAGCTCGGACGCGAAGAAGAGCGCAATCGACCCGGACCCGAGCAACAGCACGGTCTCGCGGGCCTCCGGCGCGACGAGCTCCACGCCCTTCAGGACGCAGGCGACGGGCTCGACGGCCGCGGCGGCGGCGGGCTCGAGCCCCGCAGGACGCAGGTACAGATTGCGCTCCACGAGGCGCGCCGGGAGGAGCAACCGCTCCGCGAACGCGCCGTTGACGAAGAGCAGGTCGTCGCAAAGCGACTCGCGACCGCGTCGGCACGGGTCGCAGGCGCCGCACGGCGCGGAGTTCGCGCCGACGACTTCGTCCCCCACCGCGAACTTCGTGACGCCCTCGCCGACCTCGTACACGACGCCCGCGTACTCGTGTCCGAAGAGGCACGGCGGCTGGAGCATCTTCGCGTGCGACCCGCGGCGGAACACCTTCGCGTCGGTGCCGCACGTGAGCGCCGCGCGAACGCGCAGCACGACTTCGCCCGGCCCCGCGTGGGGCGCCGGAACCGTCTCGATCACGACGTCTTCGCGGCCGCGGAGGACCGCAGCGCGCATCGTCTCGCCGACGCCGCTCACGTGCCGCCGTCCATCGTCACGAGTACCTTCATCGAGCCGTCGCGCGGCTTCCTGGCGAGGTCGAACGCCTCCGGCGCGCGGTCGAGCGGCAGGCGGTCGGTGACGAGATCGTCGAGGCGCAGGCGACCGGAGAACACGAGGTCCGCGACCTCGGCGTTCAGGTCGGCGTCGGCGCTGTACGCGCCCACGATGTCCTTCTCGAGGAAGCAGATCTGCCCGCCGTCCACCGTGACCGGATCGTCGAGCTTCGTGTGGGCGAAGAGGACGACGCGCCCGCCGGGCCGCACCGACGCGACTGCGGTGTCGAGCGGGGCCTGGCCGGGCACCGCAAGCACCGCGGCGTCGGCACCGCGGCCCGCGGTCAGTTCGCGAAGACGCGCGGGGACGTCGTCGGTGCGCGGGTCGAGCGCGAGCCGCGCACCGCCCGCGACGGCCTTCGCGCGCCGGTCCGCCATCGGCTCGCTGACAACGACTACGGCGCCCTCGAGTGCGAGCAACCGCGCGATGACCTGCCCGATAGCACCCGCGCCGACGACCAGGACGACGTCGCCCGGCCGCGGCTTCGTGACGCGCACGCACTTGAGGCAGGTGTTGACGGGTTCGAGCCACGACGCGGCTTCGAGCGTCGCGCCGTCCGGCACGGGCGTGACGCCGCCGCCGGCGACGATCCACGGCATCACACGCACGTACTCGGCGAACCCGCCGCCCGACGGCTCGAACCCGGCCGTCACGCCGGTCCGCTTGTAGACCGGGCACTGCGCGTAGAGCTTGCGCTCGCAGTAGGCGCAGGACCGACAGGGAATGTGGTGGTAGACCTGCACGCGGTCGCCGGGGCGGAACGCCGTCACGCCCGCGCCCGCCTCGACGACCGTCCCGGCCATCTCGTGGCCGAAGATCCGCGGCGGCGGGACCGTCGCGTAGTCGATCTTCTTCAGGTCGGTCCAGCAGACGCCGCAGCACGCGATGCGGACGAGCAGTTCGCCGGGCAGGATCGCGGGCCGGGGGACGTCCTCGATGCGCACGTCGCGGAGTCCGCGGTAGACGGCGGCCCGCATGGTCGCGGCGCTCATCGGAACACCGACCAGAGCGAGCTCGCCGCCCCGAGCATCCCGCCCGTCGTCGAAGCGATCGCCCGCTGGAACGGGGCGCTGCTGAAGAGGAACCACGCGCCGATGAGCGTCCACGGGAATGCGCGCCGCAGCATCGGACCGAGGTCGCCGAGGTTCACCGTGCCTTCGGCGACCGTGAAGCCGTCGAGCGGGGGCAGGGGGATCATGTTGAGGAAGAACAGGCTCACGTTCAGGTAGAGCGCGATGCTCCAGAACTGAGCCGCCAAGCTCACCACCTCGGCATCCGTCCCGACGCCGAATCGCCCCATGCCCGAAAGCACGACTGCCGCCACGACGGCCAGCGCGAGGTTCACGAGCGGACCCGCGGCCGACACGATCACCTCGCCCCAGCGGCGGTGGCGGAACATCGCCGGCGTCACGGGCGTCAAGCCGTACGAGATCCCGGCGATGAGGAGAAGGGCGATCGACTTCCAGCCCATGTGGACGATCGGGTTCCAGGTCAGGTGGCCCCGGATCTTCGGCGTCGGGTCGCCTTCCCAGGTCGCGGCGAGCGCGTGACCGAGTTCGTGGAGCGTGATGCTCGCGACGACGACCGTGACGACGGTGACGTAGTAGAGGGGTTCTTCGAAGAGTGATGTGAGGAACACGCTCCCATGCGACGCTCCGCACGCGCCCGGGTCAAGCCGCGCCCGAGGGGAGGGCGCCGACGAACACCGCCGCGGTCGGGCCGAGGAGCAGCGCGGTGGCGCGTGAGTGATCCGCTCCGTTTCCGCTCCCCGCTCATCGAACCGGACGTGCGGGCGGCGTACAGACGGGTCTTCGTCTGGTTGAGCGTGAGCCGGATCGCGGTCATCACACCCCGCGTCGTCGTGAGAGAACACCGACCGCGCGCCGGTCGTCGCAGGGAGCACCGGCTTTCAGCCGGTGGTGGCATCTCGTGGCGACGCGGCGCTCGCGGGCGAAGGGGCCGTGAAGCGGTGAAGCCGCTACGGGGCGACGGACCTGGCGGGGCGGAAGCCGATGAGGCTGTTCCGCAATTGCGGAACGGCCCAGTTACGGTACTCCGAACGCGCGAACCAGGCGGTGACGGACCAGTACCCGCCACGCAGGACGCGGAGCGAGGCGGCCGCCGAGCGCCACGCGGCGCCGTCGGTCGGTGCGCCGTGGGACCCGTCGTGCCAGGCGTCCTCGCACCACTCCCAGACGTTCCCGTGGACGTCGTGGAGTCCGAATGGGTTCGCGTCCTTCTGCGCCACTGCGACGTGATCCGTCGCCGGGGGCTTCCGTCCCAACCAGCCGAGGGCGCGCTCCACGAACTGCGCCCACACGCCCGCGTCGCTCCTGAACCACGCGACGCGCTTCAGGTCGGCCTCGGCGTCGCCCGACCACCACCGCGTCGTCGTCCCCGCGCGGCAGGCGTACTCCCACTCCGACTCGCTTGGGAGTCGCAGCCCCGTCTTCCCGCAGAACGCTCGCGCGTCGTCCCATGAGACTGTCTCGACCGGATGGTCCGTGCCGATCGTCCCGGTGGACGGGTTCTTGCCCTTCACCCGTTTCCACGCGGCTTGCGTCGTCTCCGTCCGACAGAGCAGAAACGGCTTCGTGATCGTCACCGTGTGCTGCGTCTCGTCGTAGTCACGATCCACCTCGTTCCCCGGCGACCCCATCAAGAACGTCCCGCCCGGCACCAGGCTGAACTCCAGACCCGTCGCAGCGTGCGCGAACACCGCGATCTCGTGGCGGTGCCCATCGAAGCCGAACGTCTCCGTGCCGTCGAACGCGAAGCCCTCCGTGCGCGCGGCGACCCACGCGGCCGCAGCGCGGCGCTCGTCGTGCGTCGCGGCGTCCCACGCGGCGACGTCGCGGAGGATGCGCCGCGCGTCGTCGTCACGCGCCGGAACGGCGCCGCGGCCGGACTGGCGGGAGGGAACGAGCCACGCGGCGAGGCCCCCCGCGAGGAGGAGCAACGCGACGATGACCGCGACCCGGCGACGAACTCGCATCACGGGAGAAGTGTAGACGCGTCGTTGGCAGGACGGACGCACGGTGACGCTCTTCGGACGGGGACGAACTCGCGTCCCCGTGCGTCCACCGGCGCAGCGCGGCGGTAAGATGGCGTTTCAGACCGTGGCCGACATGCGAAGGTGAAGCACGTGACAGAGTTCGCCCCGTCCCGCGGCGTACACCGACGCCGACAGATGCACCCGGTGATGTGTGAGCTGCTGGCACGGAATCCCCAGGCACGCCGGGGAGTCGGCGCGGCTCCGGAGGCGGTCAACGCAGCCGAGGCGGCGCTGGGAATCAGCCTGCCGGAGGTGGTCCGCGCGCTGTTCGAAGACCTCGGCTACGCGGGGCTTCCCGTAGGCCGCGGACTTGGGCAAGAGTCCTATGGCAAAGACACCTATGGGCTGGGGGACGGCGTGCCGCGGGAGCTCGACTTGGTCCGCAACACGCTGAGCGAGCGCAGCGACGTCGAGCCCCGGATGCCGACCACGCTGGTTCCGCTCGTGAGTAACGGGTGCGGCGATCACTACTGCGTCGATCTCCGGAGCCCGTCCGCTGACCCGCCCGTGGTGTTCTGGGATCACGAGCTGGGGTCCGATCAGCAGCCCGCGGTCGTGTCCGAGACGTTCAGCGGGTGGCTGCTCGGCGGGATGGGTCCATGATGGAGCTGCGGTGACTCTTGACCTCCGGAGCGAGCCCCATCTGACGAGGTGCTTCCATATGGTTGCCACGACAAGCAGACCCGAGCCGCGCGATGCCACCGAGTGAGCAAGGGAGGCTGGTCCCAAGGCCGACGTTGATGTCGATCGTTCGATCGGCCTTGGGGCCCTCGCTTGGCGCCGCAGGGTTCGTTGAGACGCGGCATGGCTGGAGAACGCAGACCCACGGAGGTGTGACCGCGTCGCTCTTGGTCACACCGGAGCGCGGGTCGCCACCGGACGCATGGTGGTGGCGCTTCGTGTTGAGCTTCCACGTCGAACTCGCGTACGAGATGTACTCAGGCGACCCCGGTGGAGATCCGGGAGACGGCAGATTCGACCTTGTCGCGCTGGAGGGTCGCGACATCGGCGGACACGGCTGGGCCAAAACCTGGAAGATGCCGCGTGAGCCGGGCGACGGCTCCTCGCCACGAATCGACGCAGCGCTGCTCGAACTCGTCCATCGCGAGCTGGTCGCGCTAGCGCTGCGGGTGACATCGAAGCGAACGCTGATCGAAGTGCTGGACGGATTCTCCGCGCTGCCGTGGGCGGGTCGTTGGACTCCGGCGTCCGGTCCGCACCCCGGGCCCGGCGCGCTCATCATCGAGAGGCCGGGAAGCGCTGGCCGTTGCTTGCTGGTTGCGGCGATCTGCGCGCACCTCGAGGGCGACGCACGTTGCCGCGATGCCCTGCTCGCGCGTGCGCTGGAGCGCGGCCTCTCGCGTCGCAATCCGATCGACGCAGGTTGTCTTGCGCGCCTTGGACTCCGTGGCGGCGAGGGTGCGTAGACGGCTCGGCCCCAGTTGGGCCCTCTGGGACGGGGCAGACTTTCGTACTTCTTCGCCGTCCTGATGTCACTCCGCCCCCTCCCGAACGACATCTGCGTGCCGCGTACACGACGCGCCTGGGAACGGGGCGACATCCTGAGCGTCAACGTCACGCGCCGGGACGGCGCCGCGTCCGGACTGGCGGGAGGGAACGAGGAACGCGGCGAGGCCCCCCGCGAGGAGGAGCACCGCGACGACGACGGCGGCCCGGCGACGAACTCGCATCACGGGGGAAGTGTAGACGCGTCGCGGGCATGACGGACGCAGGCTCGGGGGAGTGTCACGCCTCGCGCCGTGCCCCGTGCCGTCGCCGACCGCGCGCCGGTCATCGCAGAGAGTCCGACTCCGTCCGAGCGACGTCCGGCTGAGAGCCGGTACTCCGAACGAACCGCAGAACGAACTCGACGCTCCGACCTCGCCGAAACCGTGCCCTCGTTCGGAGTGTCCCCCGGCCCCGACCTCGCGGCAGTCGTGCCCTCGTTCGGAGTACCGGCTTTCAGCCGGAGGTGGCATCTCGTGGCGACGCCGCGCTCGTGGGGGACGAGGCCGTGAAGCGGTGGACCAGCTACCGCGCGACGGACTTGGCGGGGCGGAAGCCCAGGTTGCTGTTCCGGTTGCCCGGATCGAACCTGAACCGGGTCGCCGAACGCGCGTAACTGGCGGTGTTGCCCCAGCTCCCGCCACGGGCGACGCGGTACGCGGCGACCTCTATGTCCCAGGCGGTTCCGTCCGCCGGTGCGCCGTCGTAGTCGCGGTGCCACGCGTCCTCGCACCACTCCCAGACGTTCCCGTGGATGTCGTGGAGCCCGAACGGGTTCGCGTCCTTCTGCGCCGCCGGGCGGTGACCCGTCGCCGGGCGCCTTCGTCCCGCCCAGCCGAGCACGCGGTCCACGAACTGCGACCACGCGCTCGGGGTCGCGCCGTACCACGCGACGCGCTTCAGATCCGCCTCGCCGTCTCCCGACCACCACGCCGTCGTCGTCCCAGCTCGGCAGGCGTACTCCCACTCTGACTCGCTGGGCAGCCGCAGCCCGGTCTTCCCGCAGAACGCCTGCGCGTCGTCCCACGATACGCCTTCGACGGGATGGTCTCCGCCGATGGTGGCGATGGACGGGTTCGCGCCCATCACCCGCTCCCGCGCGGCCTGTGTCGTCTCCGTTCGGCACAGGAGGAACGCCCCGGGGAACGTCACGCTGTGCTGCGGGCCCGCCCGGGAGAGACGTTGTTCCGCCTCGCCCTCTGCGACCCCATCAGGAACGTCCCGCCCGGGACGAGACTGAACTCCAGCCCCGTCGCCGCGTGCGCGAACACCGCGATCTCGTGACGGTGCCCGTCGAAACCGAACGTCTCGGTCCCGTCGAACGCGAAGCCGTCGGTCCGCGCGGCGACCCAAGCAGCGGCGCCGCGGCGCTCGTCGTGCGTCGCGGCGTCCCAGGCGGCGACGTCGCGAAGGATGCGGCGGGCGTCGTCGTCACGGGCGGGGACCGCACCGCGGCCCGACTCGCGTGAGGGAACGAGCCACGCGGCGATGCCCCCCGCGAGGAGGAGCAACGCGACGACGACCGCGGCCCGGCGACGAACTCGCATCACGGGGGAAGGGTAGACGCGCCGCTGGCGCAAGGCTGTCCCCGGTCGCGAAGGGCGTCCCCGCTCACGACCCCCGTTCGGCTAGCACTCGGAGCCCGGCCTCGGTCGTGCGGTAGCGCTGCAGGCGGCTGTTCGGCTTGTCGGGGATCGTGCGTTCGAGCCAACCTGCCCGGAGCAGGGCGTCGAGGTACGCCGTACGGAAGTGCTTGCGATCCGCCAGACCGGCGGCGTTCTGCAGGGCCTCGCGCGTGGCGGCCGTGCGGGCCGTTGCCAGCATCTCTGCGACTTGGGGGGTGACTTGGGGGGTGACTTGGGGGGTCCCGTCGGCGGCGAGGATCACCCGCGTCGTCCCCACCTTCACCCGGAATCGAACGACGACGGACGGCGGAACCTCTTCGAACTCCGGCGGCGCGATCCCATGGCGGCGGCACATCTCGATCACGCGGTTCGTGCCGCGGCCCCACTTCTCGATGAGCCCGGCGCGGTAGAAGACCTCCGCAATGAACGGATTCCGGGGATACGACCCGTGCTCGCGCGACAGCGACGAGGCCGTGATCTTCGACGGGAACGCGCCCGGGCTCCAGACCTCCACGCGGTCATCGAAAATCGCGAGCGCCACGGCTCCGCCCGCGATGCCGTAGTCGCGGTGGATCAGTGCGTTCACGAGGATCTCGCGCAGAGCGTCTCGAGGGATCAGCGGTGTCTCCACGCGCTGGACGCGCTCGGGCACGATGCGGGCGGCGACGGGCAGATGGCGGCCGGCGAAGATCATGGCCTCGTCGAGCAGATGCACGGCTCCCCCGCGAATCTGGTTCTGGTCGATGAACGCTTCCTTGTCGGTCCCGCGGAACCGCGCCATGCGCAGTTCGCACTGCGGGTAGTCCGGCAGGAACCGCTTCCCGAAGAGGACCACCGCGGCGCGGAGGATGCGGCCGTCTCGCGCGACGCCGAGCCGTTCGAGAGCCGCTTCCGCGTTCCGGCCGACGGGGCCGTCGAGACGTCCGGCCTCGCGCGCCATCGCAAGGACGCGCAGCACCTCGCGCCGGTCGATGTCGCGCATCGTCGTCCGATCCGCGACCTGGTTCTCCCAGCGATGCGTGGGATGCTCTCGTTCGAGGACGAGCGCGACGAAGCGTTCTCGCGGCATCCGACGCGTCGTGCTCTCGACCCGCTCGTACGGGCGGCCGTCGCAGGTGAATGGGACGAGGTCGGAACCCGCCTCCACCGCCAGCACGAGGACCTCGCGGCCGGGCGCGACCGACACTCGGTCGATCGCCACCTTCGCGGGCGGGTCGATGGCAGACAGCTCCTGCGCGATCTCGCGGATCGTCTGGTCGGAGAGCTGCTGGCCGACGACCTTGCCGTTCGGCGCGACTCCGAACACGACGCGCCCGCCGTTGTCGTTCAGGAACGCCGACAGCGTCTGCACGCCTCGGCGTAGCTCGCCCGTCGAGCGCTTCAGCTCAAGGCACGGTCCTTCACCGGCGGAGACGATGGACTGGAGCTCGGAGAGGTTCATGGCCGGCAACGCACCATGTTCTCCGCCCGCAGGGACGCTGTCTCGTCGCCGAGGCCGCGTCGTCGCGTCGGCGAGCAGACGAGCGGACACGATGATCTCGTCGGCGCCGCTCCGGGGCCGTTCCCGGCTGCGCACGGGGGCCGCGACGTCGCCGAAGCCGTGCCCTCGTTCGGAGTACCGGCTTTCAGCCGGAGGTGGCATCTCGTGGCGACGCCGCGCTCGCGGGGGACGACGTCGTGACGCGGCGAAGCGACTACGGCGCGACGGACTTGGCGGGGCGGAAGCCCACGTAGGCGTACCGGGCGCCCGGACCGACCCAGGACCGGAACGCCGAACGCGCGTAGTCGGCGTAGTGTTGCCAGCTCCCGCCACGGGCGATGCGACCGCCCTCCTTCCGCCGCCACGCAGCGCCATCGGTCGGTGCGCGGTCGTAGTCGTCGTGCCAGGCGTCCTCGCACAATTCCGACACGTTCCCGTGGACATCGTGGAGTCCGAACGGGTTCGCGTCCTTCTGCGCCACCGCGAAGTGACCCGTCGCCGGGGGCGGTCGTCCCACCCAGCCGAGCACGCGGTTCACGAACCGCGTCCACGCATTCTGGTCTCCGCGGTACCACGCCGCGCGCGCCAGGTCCGCCTGGTCGTCGCCCGACCACCACGGCGTCGTCGTCCCTGCGCGGCAGGCGTACTCCCACTCAGACTCGCTCGGAAGCCGCAGCCCCGTCTTCCCGCAGAACGTGTGAGCGTCATCCCACGACACGTTCTCCACCGGTTGGTCCGCGCCGATCGTCCCGGTGGTCGGGTTCGTGCCCATCACACGTTCCCACGCGGCCTGCGTCGTCTCCGTCCGGCACAGGAGGAACGCCCCGGGGATCGTCACACTGTGCTGCGGGCCCTCGCGGGACTCGCGCTCCCACTCCCCCTCCGGCGACCCCATGAGGAACGTCCCGCCGGGGACGAGACTGAACTCCAGCCCCGTCGCTGCGTGCGCGAACACAGCGATCTCGTGACGGTGGCCGTCGAAGCCGAAGGTCTCCGTGCCGTCGAACGCGAAGCCGTCGGTCCGTGCGGCAACCCAAGCGGCGGCGGCGCGGCGCTCGTCGTGCGTCGCGGCGTCCCAGGCGGCGAGGTCGCGGAGGACGCGACGGGCGTCGTCATCACGGGCCGGGACGGCGCCGCGGCCGGATTGGCGGGAGGGCACGAGAAACGCGGCGATGCCCCCCGCGAGGAGGAGAAGCGCTGCGACCAAGACGGCCCGGCGACGAACTCGCATCACGGGGGAAGTCTCGCCCCAGGCGACGCTCTTCACTATTCACTTACCTTCCACGGTCGTGGACACGCCAACGCGCGCCGACGGTAAGTGAATAGTGAAGATCGTCCCCGTGCGCAAGGGCGTCCCCGTGCGCAGAGCGTCCCCGTCCGCGAGTCCGCGGTGGCGCGTCGGACACACGCTCGGGTCGGCGGGGACCGCGCTACCCTTGCTCGGATGCGACTCCGAACGAACCTTGCACTGCTTCTCACATTGGCCTGTCTCTGCGGCAGCGCATCGGGCCAGGACGCTCCGCCGCGCGCGCGCGCGGGAGGCCTGAGCCTCCGTGCACCCCGTCCGGCCGAGGGCCACCTCGACTTGCGCACCGATCGCTGGATCGGGCTCGACGGCTCCGTGCGGACCGAGGTCCGAGCGACGTTCTCCGAGTCGGAGTACGCGGACTACAAGACGCGCCTCGGCGACCCGGCGGAGGTCCTCCGCCGCCTCCTGCCCGCTTCGCCCGTCGCGATCGAGAAGTCGCCGCCGCGCGCCGTGTTCGACGACGTGAAGTGCGCGCTGGTCCTCGAGCGCACCGAGACGGGCGACGTCCGCGCCGACGGCGACGGGATGCGCTCGCTGAAGGTCGAGGACGGCCTGGAGTTCGTCGAGCAGCGAGGGATCGCCGGCCGGCCCGCCGCGGTCTTCCGGGAATCCGGCACTCTCTTCGGCCTGTCGTTCGACGGTCGTCAGACGGTCTACGCGCCGCAGCTCTCGACGCAGACGGCGTACGACGCCGCGACGCGGACGCTCCGCTGGTCCCCCGTGCGTCTCGGTACCGGGACGGCACCGGCGAAGCTGTCGTTCCGCATCACTCCGGCCGAGCGAGTGCTCTCCGGCGCGTACAAGGCGTACGCCTTCGGCGGTCGCTACTGGATCGGGCGGGTCGCGATCTCGAACGCGGGGCCCGGCCGCGCGTCGAACGTCCGCGTGCGCCACCGCGTGGAGGGCTACTCCGAGTGGAGCCCGTGGGCGAAGCTCGCGGACATCTCGCCGGGCGAGACGCTCGTCGAGTGTCTCCACCCGGTGCTCTCTGCGGCCACGGCGCAACTGAAGAGCGACACGCCGGCGCAGTTGTTCGTCGAGTGGACCTACGTGGACGGTGACGGCACCGACCGCGCCGACTCCGACGGCGCACGCCTGACGCTCCTCGGCGGCAACGAGTTCATCTTCTGCCGCTCGCGCGAAACGGGCGGTTCGTTCGAGGAGATGTTCGACCAGGCGCCGCTCCTCGCCGCGTGGGTCAGCCGCGACGACGCGATCGTGCGCGAGGTCGCCGCGCTCGGCGCGAAGCGCGCGGGCGGCGCGGCGGCGATGGACGGCGTCTTCCCGGCGATCGCGACGCTGAAGGGGCTGTACGAAACGCTCGTCGCGAACGACATCACGTACCAGCACCCGCCGTCGCTCGTTGACGCGACCCTGAGCTTCAACAACGGGAGCATCCAGAACGTCAAGTACCCGCGCGACGTGCTCCGCGACCGCTCAGGGACGTGTATCGACCTGGCGATCCTCTACGCGGCGATGGCCCACGCCACGGGCATGCCCGCGTACCTGTGCGTCGTCCCCGGCCACTGCTTCCCGGTGATCGGCCTGCCGGACGGCAGCCTGGCCGCGGTCGAGGTCACCGGCGTCGGCGGCGGCGGTCGCATGGGTGCCGACGCCGCCACGTTCGGCGACGTGTTCCTCTACGGCGCGCGGGAGCTCGGCGCGGCGCTGAGCGGTCCGCACGTCCTCGTCGATCTCCGCCACGAATGGACGCACGGCGTCTCGTGCCCGGAGCTGCCGCCGGTCGGGCCCGAGTTCGTGGAGCGCAAGCTGCTCCGCGAGAAGATCGATCCGACGAAGCAGAAGCACATCGCGGAGATGCAGGAGGAGGCTGTCGCCCGATTCTCGGGGCGGCACGCGCGGGCGCTCGCGGACCCGGCGGGCGGTCTCGTCCCGGTGCAGGTCCACGTCGCGGCCGCGGTGGACGCTCGCACATTCCTCGTCGAGTTGCGCTTCGCCGGCGCGCTCCCGGCGGAGGACGGCTCGGCCATCGAGGCCGAGGTGACGGAGGTGTTCGAGGGGCGCGCACTCATGAACTTCATGATGTGCGCCGGGCTGCGGAAGGTCGCGCGAGTGAAGGCGACGGGGCAGTTCTTGCAGCTCGAGCCGGACACGCTGGAGTTGTCACACTGGGGCAAGGGGCTTGAAGGCGAACTGCAGATCGGCGGCTCCGGCGATCCGCCGGTGAAGGTGGCGATCGTCGCACCCGGCGAGTGAGAGGCTGTGAAGGAACCCCTCGCGGCCCCGGTCACGGAAGTTGCTTCGGGCGACGCAGGTGCGACGTGGTTCGCGACGTCGCGGCCCGGACGTGGTTCACCGACCCGCGCCGCCGCGCGCAACTTCCGCGCCGGCAAGCCGTTGCGCCCTGGCGTCCCGGGGCTGCGTTGCGGTCGCTTGCCGACTCGCTCCGTGGAGTCGCCTGCGCGACCGCGCGTTGCCCCGGGCCACCAGGACGCAACCGGGGCTCGCGAGCGGTTCCTTCACAGCCTCTGAGCGACCGCGAACGCGCCCCGCCCACTCAGCCCCGCTCCCACCCCGCCAAGCGCGCCAGCACGCCGTCCCAGATGCTCGCTACGTCCGCGGGATGGCCGAGTGGGCTTGCGACCGGCGGGGTCCAGCCGATCAGGTCGAAGTGATCCGCGGTGACGACGTCGAACGCCTCGCCCCACTTCGCGGAGTTCACGGAGACGAGGCCGTCGTTGTCGCCGTCCACCTCGCGGATCAGGTCGAACGTGCCCCGCAGCGTCATCGCGATGCCGGGCCGCGGCATCGTGGCGCCGACCGACGCGTACCGGACGCCCGGGAGGTCGGGCGTCTCCGCGTTGAACGCCGCGCAGGCGTCGGTCCGCAGGTCCTCGAACGCGGCCGAGTCGCCGCCGATCTCGCGCAGCATGTCCAGCACGCGAAGTCGCCGCGCGACGTCCGTCCCGCGGTCGGCGACGGGGCTCCCGCGGTGCGGCGTCGAGAGCGTCGTGAGCGAGACGACCTGCCCGCCGAGCCCGCCGTGCGTGATCGCGTGCCGCGCGTCGAGGCCGCCCATGCTGTGGGCGACGATGTGGACGGGCGCGGCGCCAAACTCGGCGCGGATCGCGTCGCGCAGAGCGGCCGATCGGCGCGCGATCGAACCGGTCGGCGGCACCGACGTCTGGAACACGCGCACGCCGGCCCCGGCGAGTCGCTCCGGGATGCCGCGGAAGTAGGACGTTCCGACGGCGCCGAACCCGAGGGTCACGGCGACGCGCGAGAACCCGAGCAGGCCGTGCGCCAGCACGACCGGGTGCCGCAGGTTCGGGACGTTGGCGGGCGCGGGCGCCGCCACGTCAGTCCGCCGCCGCGACGGCGATCGCGTCGCGTCGCGTGTGCGTGATGGAGACGAGGATCTGCGTGAACCCGAGCACCGCCGCGCGCTCCGCAGCGACGCCGTGGAGCACGACGTGCGGACGGCCGTCGGCGTCGCGCAGCACCTCCACATCGCGGAAGCCGAGCCCCTTCGCCCACCCGGTGCCGAGCACCTTCAGCACGGCCTCCTTCGCCGCGAACCGGCCCGCGACGAACGGGAGCGGACCTTCGCCTGCGCCGGGCCCCGACTTCGGGCCGACAAGCGCCTGCTCGGCCGCAGTCAGGATCTTGTCGAGGAACTGCTGCCCGTGTCGGGAGAGCGTCGCCTCGATCCGTTCGAGTTCGACGGCGTCCACGCCAAGGGCCTTCACGACGCACCTCCGGGAGGAATCGAGGGACGGGCCTCCGGCGGCCAGATCGGCGCGTCCGGGTGGTCCGCCGGCGACGTCCGCCAGCGGTCGTGCATCCAGAACCACTCCTCGGGCCGACGGCGCACCGCGCGCTCGATGGCCTCGGAGCAGCGCAACGTCAGGTCGAGGATCGCTTCGTCGTCGGAGAGGTCGGGACGGGGGTGCAGCACCTCGGGGAAGCACGCGGCGTGGGTCGTGAACGAGCGCCACTGCGCGTCGCTGCACACGATCGGCACGCCGAGACGCACCGCCATCGTCGCGGGGCCGATCGGCGTGTGTGCGAGGCGGCCGAAGAACGGCACGAACGCTCCGTTCACGCGCCGGATGTCTTGGTCGGCGAGCATCCCGACGCCGTCGCCGCGCTTCAGCGTGCGGACGATCTCCCGCGCGCCGCCCTGCTCGATGGTGCGCACGCCCATCTCGGCGCGCATCGTGATGAGCATCCCGGTGCCCGGGTCCCCGCCGGCGTCGCGCCCGACGCTGCTCACGCGGATGTGCTTCGCACTCCACGCGCCGAGCAACTCAAACAGCCCGGAGTGCTGCGCGACGATGATGAACCCCTTGCCCGACTGGAACACGGCCTCGGCCTCGGGACACGGCTCGGCGACCATCCGACGAAGCGCCCTTTCGGGACCCATCCGGTGCAGCACGAGCCACGCGAACATCGCCCGCCCGGCGAGCGCGTAGCACCGGCGCCCGATCCGGCGGCGTTCCGCCTCCGACTTCTCGCGACCGAATGCGATCTCGAGATTCCCGAGCGTCTGCCGACGCATCCACGGGACCGCATACCACGCGAAGACGCCGACGCAGTGCCCCGCCGCCGTCGCCACGGGAAGCGGCAGCCAGCGGACGAGCGCCCGCGCGCCGCTGAAAAGAACCCGCCGAATGGCCCGTTTGCGTTCGCGACGACGTCCCCGCGTGTCGGCTCGGCCCAGTCCTCGAGCTTGCCCGGCGGCAATCGCGCCCGCAGATGGCCGCGGCGTCGGCTCCGCGTGCGGCGTCTTCGAAGTCGCCTCGCTCACTTCGCTTCGACCACCCGGACGCGCACGATCTTCGAGTCCACGTCGATCCGGTCGATCACGTCGAGCCCTTCGTAGACCTGCCCGAACGCCGTGTACTGCACGTCGAGGTGCGGCGCTCGCGCGTGGCAGAAGAAGAACTGGCAACCGCCCGTGTCCGGATGCGACGACCGCGGCATGCCGAGCGTTCCCCGTTCGAAGGGATGACGCGTCGGTTCGAGCGGCAGATTGACGCCTGCGTTCCCGGCGCCGTCGCCACGCGGGCACCCGCCCTGAATCACGAAGTCGGGGACCACGCGGTGCCACGTGAGGCCGTCGTAGAACCCCTGCGCCGCCAAGTGCGCCACATGCGACGCATGGATCGGCGCGTCCGAGGTGAAGAGTCGCACGCGCATCGTGCCGACGTCGGTCTCGATCACCAGATCCACGTCGTTCGCGAGGAGCGGCGCGCCCCCGGGCAACTTCCCGCCGGTCGGCGTCGGACGACGGTCGGGCGGCGGCGGCGGTTCCTTCGCGCGGGCAGCGAGGGCCATCTGGGCGGCCGTCCGCGGGCCGGCGTCGGGATCGTCGAGGGCTGCCCGGATCAGTGCGTCGTCCTCCGGCTGAGCGAACTTCGCGAGCGCTCCGACGATGCCCTCCCGGGCGTCGGCTCCGGGCGTCCCCTGGAAGCGCTGCCAGGCCGCGCGGATCTCGGGGAGGAGTTCCTTCAGTCCGTTGTTCGCGGCGACATCGGTCGCGATGCCGGCGAGGCCGGGGTCGGCCCCCGTGAGCGCCGCCTTGACCGCGGCGAACGTCTCGGGGCCCTTCCGGTCCTTCAGTCCGTCGAGGGCCGCCTCGCGCACGCGCAGGTGCGGGTCGTCGGCGAACAGCTTCGCGAGCCGCGCCGCCGGGGCGTCGCCCTCCGTCTTCGCCAGGATCTCCACGCCGGCGCTGCGCACGTACTCGGACGGGCTCGCCAGCAGGCCGTCGATCAGATCGGCCGCCGCCTTCGCGTCGATCTCGGCAAGTTGCGTCGCCGCCGCGTAGCGCACGGAGACCGACGGGTCCTTCCGCGCGAGATTCGCGAGTGCGTCGGCGGCCGATGCGGCCTTGCGGCCGCCGAGTGCCTCCGCAGCGGCGACGCGGACATTGAAGTCAGTCGGCCCGGCGTTGCGTTCCAGCGCGACCAGCAGGTGACCGACCGCGTCCTCGCGATCGTAGGTGCCGAGCCCGCGGCATGCGGCCGAGGCCACGCGCGCGTCGGCGTCGCGGACGAGGCGACCGAGCGCGGCGACTGCGCGTTCCGAATCGCCGGCGGAACGGACCGCCGCCTCGCGGCCGTTCGCGAGCCCCATCGCCACCGCGCGGCGAACCTCCGGGTCGCGGTCGGCGGCGAGCCGAACGAGCGGATCGAGGAGCCGGGCGTCCTTCCAGACTCGGCCGAGCCATCCGATCCCGGCCCGGCCGCGAGCCGTCGGGTGCCCCTCGTAGCGCAGCATCAGTTCGTTCGGAAGCGCCGCCCCGGCGGGACGGTTGCGCCAGCGAACGTGCCGGAAGATCGCCTCCGGCGCATCCACCGGCATGTCCTCCCGGCACGCGAGACCGACCAGCAGGCCGGCCGCCGAGTCGTCGGTGCAGTTCGCAATGCCCTGGGCGATCGCAGCCATCTCGGCTGCGGACGGATTCCCCTCCATCACCGGCGAGAGCAGTGCGGCCGCCAACGGCGATCCGGTCACCCCGACCGCGAAGCACGCCTCGACACGGACCGATTCGTCCGGGTCGCGGAGGAGTTGGGCAGCCTCCTGCGCGGCGGCGTCGCCGCCGATGCGGCCGAGCGCGCGGGCAGCGATCCGGCGATCGGCGGGGTCCGGCGAGCCGACGAACACGGCGAGTTGCATCGCGTTCAGGCGGTCGATCTCCGCCGCGAGCACGAGCGAGGGCTCGGTCGTGGCCATGACCCGCTGTTCGACCGCGCCCGCCGGACCCGCAGCGACCGGGGCTACCGGTCCCTGCGGTCCGGACGCCGGGTGTACGGGGTCGGAGGACGGGCCGCACGCCGTCAGCCACGCTGCCGCGACGAGCCACGTCGCCGCGTGGCGGGCGCTCCGGATCGACGGGACGGGAGCCCCCGAGCGGGCTCCCGCCGGTCGCGCCGGCAGGGCCCAGGGCTGGGCGCGTCGCCCGCCGTCCGTGCCGCCGGGAGTCCTGTTGGTTTCCTTGTGCCAGAGCCGCACGCGGGTATCCTCCTCGGTTTCCGCCTCCGGGCTCACCCGGAAGTCCTTCAGTCAGCCGTCTCCGGCAGCGTTCGCGAACACGAGGATACGACCATGGCCCGCACGTGCGACATCTGCAGCAAGAGGACCGAGGTCGGCAACCAGCTCTGCCGTCGTGGTATCTCGAAGAAGAAGGGCGGCATCGGCATCCGCATCACGAGCCGCGAGAAGCGCCTCTTCAAGCCGAACATCCAGAACATCAAGGCCCGCACCGTGGACGGCAAGCCGATCCGCGCCCGCGTCTGCACGAGCTGCCTCAAGGCCGGCAAGATCGCCAAGCGGTAGTTTTCGCATCCGCGACTCGTGCCTACCTCGTCGAGAGCGTCGCGGCGAGCGCTAGGTCGCGTACTCCTCGGTCCGGCCCGGCCGCTCTGCTCCGCGCATGCGCGACGCGAAGTGCCATGTGCGTCGAGCCTCCGCCCCCCATCCCTGAGCTTCGAGACGGACGGCGGTGACGCCGTCCGTTCTTTCGTGGATGCGTCCGGCGGGCAACACGCGCGTGATACCCTCGGTGCATGCGTGACGCGAACCGCCGCGACCCGCCGGACGTCGCACGGGCCGTCGACTCCCGCCCGTGGCGACGACTGCTCGCGGCCGCTGCCTGCTTCGTTGCCGGGGCGTGCGGGCCCGACTCGCCTGACTCCACGAATCCCCCCGGAGTCCCCGGCCCCCCGCGATCGCAGTCATCCGTGGACGCCGTTCCGGCCGCCGCACGCCCCGACCGCAACGTGTCCGCAGCAGCGGTCGCGGCACGTGTCGCCGGTAATGCCGTCCCCTTCCGCCTCCCGCCGCTGACGGAGCACGCCGGCGGGCATCCGTTCGCGGGGACTGCGGTCGATGTCTGGGTCGTCGTCGCCGACGAGAGCGCCCCCGGTCGGCGCAGCGTGATCGGCCCGGTCACGGTCACGTCCGACGCCGACGGCGTCGCGACGGTCGGCGTCCCGGACGTGAACTCCGTCATCCGCTGGACGGCGCGAGCCGGCGAGCGATGGTGGCGATCGGGACTGGAGCCGCCGGACGCGCCGACCCTTGCGCCAGGGTTCGGCGACCGAACGCTCGTCCGCGTGGTGGATCACACCGGGGTCGGCGTCGCCGGGGTGCGGGTGTCGCTCGTCGCTGCCGATGGCCAGGTCAGGTCGCACGTCGGCGATACGCCCTACCTGAACTTCACCGACGCCGATGGGCTCGTGCTGGTGAGCCGACCGGGCGCGCGACTTCAGCGTGGCGGCCCGCCGCTCCCCGCGCCCGCCACCGTCGTCCAGGTGGAGCTTCCGATCGTCCCGCAGGTCGCTGCGCCGCTGCCGCCCGAGGGTCCAGGGCCGTTCGTGCTCCGTCTGCCGCCGACCGGCGCGGTGCGCGTGCGTGTCGTCGGCAGCGGAGTCGAAGCTGGACTCGCGGACAGCGCGGTCGTCGCGCTCAACCCGCTGATGGAGGGCTCGCACGCCACCGGGTTCACGCCGTCGGCCAGCGCGCGCGTGGTGGACGGCGTCGCGGAGTTCCCGCATGTCGGCGTCGGCGTTGGCGTTGGCCTGCGCTTCGCCGCGTCGCTCACGCCAGGACCGAAAGAGGTGACGACGCGGGTCGAGTTCCAGGGCCCCGCGGCACCGGGACGCCCCATCGCGATCGATCTGCCGCTCGGCGGCCTGCGCCCGGTGTTCGCCGGCCGCCTGCTCACGGAGGACGGCGCGCCGCAGGCGCGCGGATTCGTGACGATCTACGTGGCCGCCACGTCCGACGCTTCGCCGTGGATGCCGCAGGCGAGCACGACCGCGACGACGTCCGACGACGGGTCGTTCCGCGCAACGATCGACCTCGCGGCGGAGCGTCTGTCGGGAGCGGAGATCACGGTCGAAGCGGCGCAGGTGATGCGCCGGCGCGCCGACGCCGTGGCGCCCGGTGGGACTGTGAACCTCGGCGACATTCGCCCCGAGGCGCGGCCGCTCGTCGTGTCGGGGCGGGTGACGGACGACGCGGGCAAGCCGGTCGCCGGCGCGCTGATGCAGGTGTACGCGAGCGGCGGCAGTCTCGCTCTGCCGCAGCGGGACCTGCAGGCGTACACCGCCGAAGACGGCACGTTCACGATCCGCGGCACGCCCGCGTCACCGAGCCCGTTCGACGTGCGTCTCGGGTACCACCAGTCCGTGATGGCCGCCCCCGTCGCCTTCGAGCGCGGCGCGACGGACGTGACGGTCCGCGGGGCACGCGCCGGAACCGCGTTCGTCCGGATCGTCCTTCCGAAGGGTCTCGCGGAGGGCGCCATCTGGCCTGAGTTCGAGGGCGAGCCGACACTCGCCGCCTATCCGCCGGTCCGAGGCCGAAGCCGCGCCGCGGGGATGATGTTCGGCAACGGCACGTACTCGTTCGAGCGGCTCACGCCGGGTGTCGGATCGATCGTCGTGCGTGCGCCGGGAGACGACGCGACGGCGATCGCGCGGATCGACGACGTGGAGATCACCGCTGCGGGACGGACCGACGCGGGGACGATCGACCTGTCGAAGGTCGTCCCCGTCGCGACCGTGCGCGTGACCGACGCCGCAGGGAAGCCCGCCATCGATGCAGGCGTGTGGTGGACCGCGGACCGCGGCGACGCGTTCGCGCAGTGGCAGCAGATCGCGGCCGACGCGGACGGCGCCGCGCGCGTGCCGGTCCTCCGGCCGATCCGCGTACTCGCGCGGCGGCAGGGATCGCGATTCGCCGAGGCCCGGCGCGTCACGGGCAACGCCACGCTTCGCACCGAACCCGCCCGCGAGATTCCCGTCACCGTGCGACTCGCCGACGGCATCGAGCTCCCTGCGGCGCCCTTCCGCTTCCAGATCGCGCTCGGGCGTCTCGACGACGACGCTCCGGCGACATCGATCCCCAACCCGTCGGACCCGCGGAACAACGGGCGGCCGCCGATCCAACTCGCGGGCGGCGCCCGCAGCGCGACGGTCTTCGTCACCGAGCCCGGCCGCTGGCGCGCCGTGCTCTCACTGATGCACGACCGCGGCGGCGGCGCCAACGGCGCGACCGTCCCCCACCAGGGCGAGAACGTGGTCACCGTCGGCGAAGACGGCGAGCCCTGCGAAGTGGTGGTACGAGCCGAGCCCGGCGAGATCGAGGCGTTGCGCGTCCGCATATTGCGGGAATGACAGCGGCGCCGCCCGCACGAGGTGCGAGCGGCGCCGGGAAGTCCAAGTCGCGAGCTACGCCGTCGCGGCGCACGCGGCGAGAGCGTCGGCCCGGCCGTCTTTCCCGATCAGCTTCAGGCCGTACTTCTCCTGGAGCGCGGCGAACACGTTCGGCGAGACGAACGCGGGCGGGTTCGGGCCGATGGCGATGTTCTTCACGCCGAGGGCGAGGAGCGTCAGCAGCACGGCCACGGCCTTCTGCTCGAACCAGCTCAGCACGATCGTCAGCGGCAGATCGTTCACCGTGCAGTTGAAGGCCCCGGCGAGCGCCGACGCGACCTTGATCGCGCCGTACGCGTCGTTGCACTGCCCCATGTCCATGAGGCGCGGCAGGCCGAGGTGCGTGCCGTACTCGAAGTCGCGGATGCGGTACTTGCCGCATCCGAGCGTGAGGATGAACGAGTCGGCCGGGGTGCCCTGCGCGTAGTCGCTGTAGTAGTTGCGGCCGGGTTCGGCGCCATCGCATCCGCCGATCAGGAAGAAGCGGCTGATCTGCCCGCCCTTCACCGCGCCGACGATCGCCCCCGCGTTCGCGAGGATCACCGACTGGTGGAACCCAACGGTGGATTCCTTAACGAACCGGTCCTCGCACGGCGGAAGACGCTTCGCCGCCTCGACGACGCGCGTGAAGTCCTCGTCCGTGATCCGCACGCAGCCGGGCACCGCCGTGGCGCGCGTGGTGAAGAGGCGGTCGCGGTAGCTGTCCTTCGGGATGAGCACGCAGTTCGTGGTCGCGACGATCGCGCCGGGGAACTGCTCGAACTCGGCCTTCTGCTTCTGCCACGCGCCGCCGAAGTGCCCCGCCAGGTTCGGGTGGTTGTGGAGCTTCGGGTACATGTGGCCCGGGAGCATCTCGCCGTGCGTGTAGACCATCACGTCGGTGCCTTCGCACTTGCGGAGGATCGCCATCAGGTCAGGGAGATCGTGGCCCGTGACGAGGATGCCGGGGCCCTTGCGCGTGCCCTCGCGGACCTGCGCCACAGCCGGTGCGCCGAACGCCTCGATGTGCCCCTCTTCCAGCATCTGCATGACACGCAGGTTCATCCGCCCGCACTCGAGGACCATCTCGAACAGCGTCGCGAAGTCGAAGTTCACGTTCGTCATCGTGGCAAAGAGCGCCTCCTCGACGAACGACGACACCGCTTCGTCGCTCTTCCCGAGCCGCCGCGCGTGGTGCGCGTAGGCCGCCATGCCCTTCAGGCCGTAGAGCAGGATCTCCTGCAGCGACTGGATGTCTGCGTCCTTGCCGCAGACACCGGCCTTCCCGTTGATCTCGCAGACCTTTCCGTGGGCGGTCTGCTCGCACTGGTCGCAGTGGAGGGGACGTTCGAGCATGCGCATCGTGGGGCTCCGTGCGTCCGGGTGGTGGTTCTTCCGCCGCGGCGCCGGACGTGCGCCTCGACCCGTGGGAGTGTCGGGGAGGCGCGGGGAACTCTCGTTGACGCGGATCAACTGGTCGCCGCGCTGGCGGCCGTCTGCTGCGTTGCTCGGTCGGAGGCAACTCGGTCCATGGAGTTTGCCTCCGACCGAGCGCCTTGCAGCCGGCTCGCCACGACGCATCCGGCATCGGCCGACTACTCCGACTGGCTGCTGGCCCGGAGCTTCGCGAATGACCCGAGTCAAGAGCGCCCCGGCCCATGCTCCGCGCGGGCTTTCTCCTCGCACCGGGCGGGCCTCCGTAGACTCCGCCCCTCCGTCGGCAACCGGGCTGGAAACTCCGCAGCGACGGCCCCACCACTATCCGCAGGAGTCCGCCTTGAACGACCGCGTGACCGAACTCGTCTTCGCCTCCGACGTGAAGAGCGCCATCGAGGGCGCCGAGATCGTCGTCGTCGCCGCGCCGAAGAAGGCGCTCGACGCTGGCTTCCACTGCACGGCACTCGGCACGCCCTGGGCTGCGAGTCTCGACCGCGCCGTGGAAGATGCGAAGCCCGGCGACATGGGTGGCCTCGCCTCGACGTACGGTCCCGACGGCGCGCCCCGCCGCCTGATCGTCGCGGCGCTTCCCGACACGGTCTCGCGCCACAACAGCCCGACCCGCTCGGAGTCGCTGAAGAGCTGCCTCGACCAGGCCCGCCTCGGTGGGCGCACGTCGGCGGTCGTGATCTGCGTGGACGACGCGGCGCACTACGCGGCCGTCGCGATCACCGCAGCGCGCGCTCTGCCCGTCTTCTCGATGGCCACGAAGAAGAAGGACGACAAGAAGACGAAGAAGTCCGCCGCCCGCTGCACGGTGGTCGTCTGCGACCGTGACGGCAAGGCGATCGCCGTCCCCGCCGACGCTGCGCTCCTGGCGGACGCGATCCGGTTCTCGTCCCGCCTGATCGACACGCCGCCCGACCAGATGCGCACGTCGCACTTCGAGGAGGAGGCGCGTGCGGCCGTCAAGGGCATGAAGAACGTGAAGATCCGTTCGATCGTCGGCGACGCCCTGCTCGCCGAGGGCATGGGCGGCATCCACGGCGTCGGCCGCTGTGCCGAGGTCGCGCCTCGCCTCGTCGTGATCGAGTACACGCCGAAGAAGAAGGCCCGCCGCACCGTGGCGCTCGTCGGCAAGGGCATCATCTACGACACGGGCGGTCTCGACCTGAAGGTCGGCGGCAGCATGCCGCAGATGAAGTGCGACATGTCCGGCGCGGCGGCGGTGCTCGGCGCATTCCTCGTGCTCGCGAAGACGAACTGCCCGGACCGCGTGGTCGCGCTCTGCTGCATGGCCGAGAACGCGATCGGACCGGCCTCGTACCGTTCCGACGACATCCTCACGTTCCACTCGGGCAAGACGGTCGAGATCAACAACACCGACGCCGAGGGCCGTCTGGTCCTCGCGGACGGCGTCTCGTACGCCGCGCGCGACATGAAGGCCGACTTGGTCGTGGACATCGCCACGCTCACGGGTGCGGCGAAGATCTGCACCGGCAACGCGACGTCCTGCACGATCAGCAACCGTGAGGGCGTCGAACGCCTCGCGGTGGAGTGCGGCCGCGCCGTCGGCGACCTGACCTTCCCGCTGATCTTCGCGCCGGAGTTCTTCCGGGCCGAGTTCGCGAGCAAGGTCGCGGACATGAAGAACTCGGTGAAGGACCGCATGAACGCGCAGTCCAGCGCAGCCGGCCAGTTCATCTACAATCACATCGAAGACCTCGACCGCCCGTGGCTCCACCTCGACATCGCGGGCCCGGCCTTCCGCGGCGAACGCGGCCAGGGTCACGGCGTCGGCCTCATGGTCGAGATCGTGCGGCGTCTCGACGACGCGCACATGAAGAGCTAGCCCGAACGCGATGTCAAACCTGAGGCCGACGCTCGTCCTGGACGTCGTCGGCCTCACTCCTGACCTGCTGCGGTTCGCGCCGCGCATCTCGGCGGTTGCGAAGGACGGGTTCTGCGTGCCGCTCAGACCGTCGATTCCGGCCGTCACGTGCACGGCGCAGTCGTCGATGGTCACGGGGCTCCCGCCGTCGGGGCACGGAGTCGTCGGCAACGGATGGTGGGACAGGGAGCGCGGCGAGGTCGCGTTCTGGAAGCAGGCGAACGGTCTCGTCCGCGGCGAGAAGGTTTGGGACGCTCTCCGGCGGATCGACCCGGCGGCGACGACGGCGAACCTGTTCTGGTGGTACGCGATGTACGGCACGCACGACGTGTCCGTCACGCCGCGCCCCGCGTACCCGGCCGACGGTCGGAAGATCCCCGACTGTTGGGCACACCCCGCGGACCTTCGCGACCGTCTCCAGTCGGAACTCGGCGCGTTCCCGCTCTTCACGTTCTGGGGCCCGAAGGCCGGCATCTCGTCCACGAAGTGGATCGCGGAGGCGGCGAAGCGGGTCCTGGCGTGGCACCGGCCGACGCTGCATCTCGTCTACCTGCCCCACCTCGACTACCCGCTCCAGAAGGTCGGCCCGACGCACCCGAGCATCGCGGCCGAGGTGGCCGCCGTGGACGCGATCGCGGGCGACCTGATCGACGCGCACCGCGCGGAGGGGTACGGCGTCATCGTGCTCTCTGAGTACGGAATCGTCGAAACCAGCGACGCCGTGTTCCCCAATCGCGCGCTGCGATCAGCGGGCCTCTGCACGTTCCGGAACGACGCGACGGGCGAACTGCTCGACCACGGTGCGAGCGCCGCGTTCGCGGTGCCGGATCATCAGATCGCGCACGTCCATTGCCGCGACGCCGCATCGCACGCCGCCGCGAAGGAAGTGCTCGCGTCGCTCGACGGCGTGGCGCGCGTCCTCGACGGCACCGAGCGCGCGGAGTTCGGCCTCGACCACGAGCGCGCGGGCGACCTGGTCCTGTTTTCAGCCCGTGACCGCTGGTTCGCCCACGACTGGTGGACCGACGCCGCCCGCGCCCCCGATTACCAGCGCACCGTGGACATCCACAGGAAGCCCGGCTACGACCCTCGCGAGTTGTTCTTCGATCCGCACCTGCCGCTCGTCGGACTCCGCGCCGCGGCAAAGTTGGCCCTGCGGAAGCTCGGCTTCCGCGCACTCCTCAACGTGATCCCGCTCGACACGTCGCTCGTCCGCGGATCCCACGGCCTGCCGCCCGCCCGCCCCGGCGAGGGTCCGGTCTTCATCAGCGACGACGCGCGCGTGCCCTTCGACGTCGCGGACCAGGTTCGGGTGAAGGACCACCTCGTCCGCCGCATCGCCGGACCACGCTGATCAGGCTGCGGAGGTTGCTAACCCGGATCATTCACGAAGCTCCGCGGGAGAACGGCGTGCAACGTAGGAAGGGCTTGCGGTGCACGACGATCCGAGGGTCGTTCGCACGACAACACACTGTCCTGGACGAGATCCGCGGAGCTGACCGCAAGGCATTCGCGTCGGGGCCGTACGAGACCGTCCGGGGGACGGTCTCGCCGACGCGCCGCAGCGTCGGCTTCGTCAAGCCACGCAAGGGTCCCAACGCAGCGGTCGGCCAGTCGTCGACGACGGGGGCTCGTCCAGGCGCGGAGCTTCGTGAGTGATCCGGGTCAAGCCGCGTCCGCGGCGACCGGGACGGGCAGGGCTCGGCGGCGGTCGTGGCTCTCGCCCTCGGCGTGCCAGTTCTCGACTCGCTCGTCGCCGGCACGCCAGCAGAGGCACGCCGGCCTCCCGTCGAGTACGCCGGGGAAGTCCACCGTGCCGCGGGCCGGATCGTCGAGGACCGCACCCGCGAGGGCGATGTCGGCCACGCACGCAGCGATCTCCCGTCGCATCAACTCGATCGAGCGGCGGGTGTCGTTCAGGAGCGCCTGCGAAGCGAGCGGGCGGCGCTTCTCGGCCTCGTACGTGACCTGCGCCGCGCGCAGCTTCGAAGCGAGTTCCGTCGCCTCGGTCGCCGCGGGCGCGACGAACACGAGCCTCGCCGTGGCTTCGGACGCGGAGAACCGGATCACCGACATGGAGATGAGCCTAGCGATCCTTGGCGACCCCGCCCAGGGAAACGGGCGTGATCTCGTAGCATGTCCGTCATGCCGCTGCGCATCCTGCTCTCGGGTTTCAAGAAGTTCGGGGGTCTCGGAGGCAACCCGTCCGAGGACGCTGTCCGTCGCATCGCCGCCGACCCGCCGCATGGCGTCGCGATCGAGACAATCGTGCTGCCGGTCGAGTACGGCCGCGCGTTCGAACCCGTTCGCTCGGCGCTCGAATCGGGTCGCGTGGACGTCGCCGTCCACCTCGGTGTCGCGGCGACGCGCACCGCGGTCGAAGTCGAGAGGTTCGCGTTGAACTGGCGCGGCGGGGCCCAGGCCGACGAGGCCGGCATCGTCTTGGCCGGCGAACGCATCGACGCACGGGGCCCGACGGCGCTCGAGTCCACGCTTCCCGTGGAAGCCCTCGCGGCCGCGATCCGACGAACGGGAGTCGCGGCGCAGGTCTCGTCCCACGCCGGCACGTTCCTCTGCAACCAGTTCCGCTACCAGACGCTCCGACACGCACAGATCCGGAAGCTCGGCGTGCGCGCGGCGTTCATCCATCTCCCGCTTCCCGCCCCGGACGGTCACCCAGGGGATCTCGCGGCGATCACCGCCGGCGTCGTCGCGGCGCTGCGGGAGGCCACCGAGCCGGAGCCCGGCGACCGTTCCATTCGAACCCGGCGCAGCCGGGCGCGTTAGTGGCCGTGTCGAAACAACTGACACATTTGGTCACGCTGGTTGCTCCGACAC
>JAIOPE010000043.1 GCA_021414065.1 Planctomycetota bacterium | reverse complement strand
AGTTCCACGTGGTCATCGACTCAGGCGACACGCCGTTCACGCAAGGGAGCGGCCTCTTCACGTTCGACGGACACGACGAACCGGTCGTGATCCCCGGCGGCGCGCGGAGGCTGACGTCACCCGGCGTCGCGGCCCGCGCTGGCTCGCACGTCGTCACGTTTCGCGTGCCGACGTCGAACGACGCGGGCGAGCGCCCCGTCGCGGCGACGATGATTCACATCGCCGAACCGCCGTCCGCCCTGCTCGTCTCGGTCACCGGAATCGAGCCGCCGCTTGCGCAGCGCCTGAAGGCGCAGGGCGTCCGCGTGGAGATCGCGTCGGAGGCGACGTGCGACCTCGCGCCGCCGGTGGACGTGGTCGTGCTCGGCCCGGGCGCCGGCGCCCGCTGCGCCGACGATGTCGCGTCGCGCGTCGCCGCGGGGACGGGCCTCCTCGTGATCGGCGGCGAAGGGCCCCGCGGGCTGACGCGGCTCCGCGGGACCGCGCTGGAACCGTTGCTCCCGGTGGAACTCCCGGCGCCGCCGCCGCCGCCCGACGCGACGCCCAACCCACCGAAGCCGCCGGACGCGCGCCGGCCGCCGGATCCGGAGCAGCCGAAACCCGTGATCGACGACGCGGAGCGGAAGGCGATGCGCGTCGCGCTCCTCCTCGTGATCGACCAGTCCGGAAGCATGGCGGGGCTGAAAATCGCGATGGCGCGCGAAGCCGCGATCGCCGCTGCGCGGACGCTCTCCCCCGACGACCGCGTCGGCGTGATCGCATTCGACGAGGAAACGGACTGGATCGCCCCGTTCCAAGACGCCCGCGAGATGGCGTCGCTCGTCCGGCGCGTGCAGCAACTCGACGCCGGCGGCGGCACGAACTTCTATCCGGCGCTGAAGGACGGTTTCGCGCGGATCGCGATGCAGCCCTGCGGCGTGCGACACGTGGTGCTCATCACCGACGGCGCCACGCGCGCGGCCGTGTTCCGGGACATCGTTGAAGGTGCGGCCGCGCAAGGCATCACGCTGAGCGCCGTTTCCGTCGGCGAGGGCGCGGACACGCGCCTGCTCGGACTGCTCGCGCAATGGGGCCAGGGACGTCTCTATCCGGCCACCGATCCGGAACGGCTGCCGCAGGTGATCACCCTCGACGCGAAACGATTCGTCCACGCGCCGCGTGACGCAGCGAAAGACCAGCCGAACGCACCGGACGTCGTCCCTCCGTCCGACACTCCCCCGCCGCCGGCGGACGAGCCGGCCCGCGTGCCGGATCCCCCTGAAGCACCGAAGCGCACGCCGCCGCGGTCGCCTCGCGTGGCGACGGCCGCACCGTTCCTCGCGGGACTCGAGTCTGCGACGTGGCCGAACCTCGCGCATCCGGAGGCGATGAGCGTGCGCGGCCTCGGCATCGCGCCGCTGGTTTGGGCCGACGGCACGCCCGCGCTCGTGATCGGCCGCGCGTCGACCGGGCGCTGCGCCGTGCTCGCGGCCGACGCGTTCTCGGTGGACGCCCGCGAACTCTGGCTCTGGTCGGAGGGCGGGCGCGCCGTCGCACAACTCGTGCGGAGCCTCGCTCCGGCACGGGCCTCGACGGACGACGCCCCCGACGTGCGGTTCGTCGCCCTCGCCGACGGAACCGCGGCCGCGATCGTCGGGTCGCCCGGTGGCGGACTCCTGCGACTGCGTCCGGCGGGCGGAGGCGACGAGCTCCGCGCCGTGTGTCGTCCGGCAGGCGACCTCTCGGTCGCAGCTCTCGCCACGATGCCGGCCGCCGGAGTGTGGATCGGCGAGTTCGCAGCGACGGATGCCGAACAGTCGTCGTCCATCGCGACCGGCAGTCGCGGCGCACCGCCGCGTGACGACAACGCGCTCGCCGATGAGCTGGCGTCGCGCTCGGGCGCGAAGCTCATCGATCGCGTCCCCACGCCACGCGACGGGCCGCCGCTGGAGCATCGAGAGGACCGCGCGCCGCCGCTTCTCGCCGCCGCGGCGCTGCTGCTCATCGTCGATGCCGCGCTGCGGCGGGGAGTGCGCGGATGACGTTCAGACCGATCCTCGCGATCACGCAGGGCGATCCGCTCGGAATCGGCCCCGAGGTGCTGCTGCGCGCTCTCGCCGACGGCGCGGCGGGCCACGCCGAGGTCATCGTCCTCGCCGACGAAGCGCTCCTCGCGGAGACCGCGCGCCGTCTCGGACTCGCGATGCCTGACCGGATGGTCGATTCGCCGGTGAAGGGCCCCGCCTCCGCACTGTGGGCGCTCGAGGAAGCGTGCCGCCTCGCGCGACCGGCGCACGGCGCGCCGCGCCGCGTCGATGCGATCGTCACGGCACCGATCCACAAGGCCGACCTCGTGCGCGTCGGGTTCACGTTTCCGGGGCAGACCGAGTTCCTCGGCGACCGACTCGGCGGCGTCGAGACCACGATGCTCCTCGCCGGCGACACGCTCCGCGTGGCGCTCGTCACGACGCACGTCCGCCTTCTCGACGTGCCCCGCGTCGTCACCACCGAACGCGTGATGGCGACGATCCGCCGACTGCACGCCGGGCTTCGCGAGGCGTACGGAATCGAGCGCCCGCGTCTCGCCGTGCTTGGACTCAACCCACACGCCGGTGAAGAGGGCCTCTTCGGCCCCGAGGACGACGCGGTCGTGCGTCCGGCCGTCGTCGCGTGCGCTGCGGAGGGCATCGACTGCCGTGGACCGCTGCCGGGCGACGGCACGTTTGCGCCGCGCGCCCGCGCCGCGTTCGACGGGTTCGTGGCCATGTACCACGACCAGGGACTCGCCGCGCTGAAGGCGGTCGAAGGCGGCAACGCGGTGAACGTCACCCTCGGTCTGCCCGTCCCGCGGACATCGCCGGACCACGGCACCGCGCGCGACATCGCGGGCCGCGGAATCGCCGACGCCGCAAGCATGGCAGCGGCGATCCGCCTCGCCGCGTCGTGGGCCGCGCGGCGCGTCGGCGGCTGACGGTCAGCCGCGCAGAGCGTCCACGTACTTCGCCACGCACGGCGCTCCGTCCGCATAGACGAACGTCGATGGACCGCGATCGGCCAGCGCGATGAGCGACGACGAGACCGTCCCCCGGTACCCGGCGTGGACGCACGACGCGGCACGCGTGCCGTCGAGCGGCGCGTGGCTCGGGGCGAGGCGCCGGAAGATCGCGAGCGCGGCGTCGGCGGAGTCGGCG
>JAIOPE010000001.1 GCA_021414065.1 Planctomycetota bacterium | reverse complement strand
CCCAGAACGGGAGCTTGAAGAGCACCATGAGCGCGCCGACGAGCTCGACCACCAACGTACCGATCGCGCCGAACGCGACGCCGAGCGCCGCTACCGTGCCGATGTCGATCTTCTTCGGTTCGGCGGGCTTCACCGCCTTGTCGGCGTTCGCCGCAGTCGCCGCCGCTGCCGCGATCTTCGCGTCCGCCTCGGCGTCGGCCGCGGCGGCGCGCTTGGCGGCCTGCTCCTCGATGAGCCGGACGAGCTTCTTGTACGGCGCCCAGAACGCCTGGCGGATGCTGATCGGGTTCTCGACCACCTTCGTGATCGTCGCGTCCCAGTCGCGGCCCTTGCGGTCGTAGAAGATGCCGTTGCGCCCGACCATGAGGAAGTCGGAGTCGCCGCCCGTGAATGCGGCGGCGATCGTCAGCTTCTCGCCCGACGGGCGCGAGCAGTCGCAGTAGGCGAGGTACGCTTTGGCCATCCCGGCGAGCGACGCGTGCTTGCCGCCGTCGTCCACGCGGACGCACAGCTCGCAGGCGCGGCCGTCGAGGTAGAGCGTCCCGACCTGGAATACCGCCTTCTTGTCGCGCGAGTAGAAGTCCTAGAAGTTCACGAAGTTGTTCAGAAGGCGGTAGAGGTCGCGGTAGTAGCGGATCAGCTGCTCCACCTGCGCGATCGCGGTGAACTCCTTCTCGAGCGCCTTGTCCTGCGCGATGAGCCCGGTGATCGCAGCCTTCGACTGCCCGGCGAGGATCTCGCGGATGCGCGGAACGCCGAGCTTCTCGACCGCCGTTGCGGGCTTCGATCCGGCCCAAGCTTCGTACGCCGCGATCTTCGCGTTGATCGCGGCCCAGTCGGCCGCCGTGATCGACGTCTTGCCCGCGCCGAGGATCGGCGTCACGGCGGCGCTGTGGAACGCAGCGATGGCGCCCGCCCAAGCCGGGTTCACGCCGTCAACGAGTGAGAGCGCCTTGCCTGCCGTGATCTGCGACAGCGGGAAGCCTGCGATCTCCTGTGCTGTCAACGAGAGGTCCTTCGACGCGATCGCGAGGTACTCCTCCTGCTGGCGGTTGACGGCGCCGAGCGATCGAGCGTCGAACGCGGCCATCGAGCAGCGCGCGAAGTAGTCGTTGATCTTGGCGCGAACGGCCTTCGTTGCGTCCGCCGCCGCGGCGGTGCCCGCTCCGAGCGCGGCGAGGGCCGCATCGTCGCCCTTCACCGACCAGTCATTGAGCGCCGCGATCTGCGTGAAGAACGCTTCGAGCGTCGCTTCGTTCAGGCCGGGCTTCCCGCTCCGGTCGGTCGCTCCTCCCATGCAGTCGATCACGTTCTCCACGACCGACTTCACAGCCGGGTCGGACGCGGCGTCGGCGGGGATGACGCCGTCGCCGTTGAAGTTCGTCTGCGCGAGCGCGGCGGAGAGCGCGGCGACGTCGGCGAGCGTGATGGCGGTGGCGTCGGCCTTGCCCACGTTCTTCAGGAGCTGTCGCGCCGAGGCGAGGATCGCCTTTCCGGAGTCGGTCTGGTCGTTGATCTGCGCGAGTGGGAGCGAGTCGCTGCCGCTCTTCAGGGCGGCGAGGTCGCGGAGGTGGTCCTCGCACCACTGGACTGCGTTGATGATCTCCGGGGCGCGGACGCGGCCGTCGCCGTCGGCGTCGATCATGGCGAGCGTGCGCTCGTCGAACTCGAGACCCTTCACCGGGCACGCGAGCGCGGCCCAGAGCTTCAGGTCGAGGTGTTCCAGGTTCGCGAAGTCCGCCGCGGACTCGATGCGGGCCTGGTCAAAGCCGCCGGATCGTGCGAACTGCCAGCGGTGGTTGGATGAGGTGGCCATATGGTCGGATCTCCCTGGTGGAACGAGCGAACCCCCAAACGGAAGCTGTGGTCGGCCCGATCAGTCAACGGCGAGCCGGATTGTAGCAAGGCGCATGCCGACGAAGATGGTTTGTGCATCGTCACAGAGTTCCATCGGGGCGCTTCCCTCGGCGAGTGATCCGGAGCATAATCCAGCCATGGGTACGGTTCACCGGATGAGAGTCGCGGGTGCGTTGTGGGTGCTGCTGGCGTCGTTGGGCGTTGCGCACGCTGTTGGCGACGAGCACCTTGAGCTAGCGCGGTCGCTGTTCGCCAAGGCCGAACCGCTTGCTGCCCAGGGAGACGACCCTGACATCGAAGACGCCGAACGGAAGGCGGGGCGCAAGGAGGCTCGGACGCTCCTCAAGCAGGCGCGCGACGAGTACAACGCGTGGCAGAACGAGAACCCGGGGAAGGACGATCAGGTCGGCGTCGAGATCGGGAAGCTGCTCTACTGGGTGAACAAGATGTCCTCGATCGGGGAAGTCACCGGAGGCGGGTCGAAGCCAGCTCCTTCGCCGACTCCCGCCGTTCCGCCAGCGTCCCCGCCCGCCGGCGGGTCCGGCGCAAACCCGTCTCCCGGCGCCACGCCCGCGGCGCCGCCGCCCGATCCGGGCCAGCAGGCGAAGGACGACTACGCTGCGCTCACCGCGTTCGCGGACGCCAACAAGGCCGACATCCCCGCGCTGAAGGACGCATTCGAGAAGTTCCTGGCGGACCATCCCGACCCCTCGCTCCCCGAGTACACGAAGGCCGCGCTTCGACTTGGTCAGCTCACCGAAGACCTGAACGCCACGTTCAAGAAGGTCGTCGGCCGTGATCCGGAGGCCCTCGACAACAACGCGGACTCGGCGGCCACGCCGATCGTGATGCTGCGCCTGAAGCGCGACCTCGCCGGCAAGGAGCCCGAGCTCCGGCGCAACGCCGCGAAGCTCCTCGGGATGACCCGCTCCGGCGCGGCGTCGTACGCCCTCGCCGGCGTACTTCGCGACTCCGATGCGGAGGTCGCGCGACTCGCCGCCGAGTCGCTCGTCCAGATCGGCGGTTGGCGCACGGCGGAGACGCTGACGAAGCAGTATCGAGAACGTTCCGGCGACTCGCAGGCGGTCGCGCTCGGCGTGATCGAGCAGATCGCGAAGAAGGGATCGGTGGACGCGAAGTCCGTGAGCTTCTGGATCGGGCGGTTTGTCCTCTCGAACGACGGCGAGATCGCCGGGCGCGCGCTTGAGTCCCTGACGAAGCTCGGCCCCGACGGCGGTCCCGGCCTCGTCGAGGCGATGGAGTCGCGGATGGACGACAAGCGCCTCCAAGTGATCGACGCGATCGGCCGGGTGAACTACGTGCCGGGCGCTGCGCGGCTCTCGGCGTTGCTCCTCCGCGGCGACGGCAGTCAGGTCCAGAACCTCCGCGGCAAGTCCATGGATGTGATCAAGGGCATGGGCATCCCCGCGATCCCGTATCTCTTTCCGGCACTGGCGGACGCGCGCACGCGTCAGTGGACCGGATACCTGCTGCAGCAGATGACCGGCGAACGGATCTCGTCCGCGGACATCGGTGCGTGGAAGGCCTGGTACGCGAGACACAAGAACGACAAGCGGTAGCGGGAAAGACGGTGCCGTGACAGCGGCGGCTAGCCTTGGCCAGCTCCATGCACCATCCAACCGCCAGGCGTTCTGTTCGCTGGACTCGGGCCGTCGCCCTCGCGACTGCTGCCGCGTGCGTCGCAGGCGTGGCGCTGGCCGCGCCTGACGCGCCGCAGGTCGGGAAAGTCATCGTCGTCGGCTTCGACGGGTTGGCGGCAGATCGCGTAGAGAGCCTGATGGCTGCGGGGAAGATGAAGAACTTCGCGAAGCTCCGCGACGGCGGCGGCTACGCGCGGCTCCGTCCGAGCAACCCAGCGCAGTCCCCCGTGTCGTGGGCGTCCGTGACGACCGGCTGGAACCCCGGCAAGACCGGAATCTACGACTTCCTCCGCCGCGAGGACATGGACCCGCGGTCGATCAACATCGCCCTCGCGGCCCGCTCTTCGACGGAACCCCTCTCCCAGGGCATGCGCGTGCTTCTCGTGTGTGTGGCGGCCCTTCTAGGCGGGATCACGGGTGGCGGGATCGCGTACGCCATCGGTGCGTCGCGTCGCGAGTGGCGGAAGGGGCTGAAGTTCGAGGGTTCGCTGACGTTCGGGGCTGCGGCGTTTGCGTGCGCCGCGTTCGGCGTGCTGCGGTGGGTTCCCGAGACCGTGCCGACGGCCGTCAACCTGCGGAGCGGCGAACCCTTTTGGGTCACACTCGACAAGGCGGGCATCCGCACCGTTGCGATCGAGGCGCCCCTCTGCTTCCCGCCCGACCAGATGAACACGGGGTGCTGCCTCGCCGGACTCGGCGTGCCCGATATGGCCGGTACCTGGGGCTCGTTCTCTGTGTGGACCGACGATCCGATGGTGCCTGCCAAGACCGAGACGGCCGGGCGCGGGTACTACGTCGCGCCTCGGACGAACGGGCCCTCCGCGACGGAGTTTGAACTGCTCGTCGAGGGGCCTCCGAACCCGCTGCTCGACGCGGCCGCGAAGGACCGCATCCGCGCCGCCGCCGACGCCGAGGCCGCGCGGCGCGACGTTTCTCTCGAGTGGACCAAGTCCCGCCGCCGCGAGAGCGAGACGGCCGAGCAGGTGTTGCGCCTCGGCGCGAGCCTCGTCGCAAGGTTCCCGGTCTCCATCCACCGCGGGCGGACGTCTCCCGGGGCGGCGGTGCGCCTGCAGGACGGCTCGTCGGTCGAGTTGGCTCCGGGGCGTTGGACCGACCTGCTCCCTGTCGTGTTCCACGCGAACCCGGTCGTGAAGCTCCACGGGCGCGTCCGACTCCTGCTCGACGACCCGGGCAACCCGCTCAACCCCGCGGACCCGGCGTCCCGGACGTTCCGCGTGTTCGTCGGCCAGGTCCAGTGGGACCTTGCGAACGTCCCGCCGAACGTGCAGCTCACGTCACCCGCGTCGTTCGCGAAGGAACTCGCCGCGGGCGGACCGACCGAGACGATCGGCTGGCCCGAGATGACGAACCCGGTGAAGGACCGCCTCCTGTCCGACAAGGCGTTCATCGACCACACCTATCTCCTGCTCGCCCTCCGCGAACGGCGATTTCTCAGCCAACTCGACAAGGGTGACTTCCGCTGCATCTTCACGCTCTTCAGCGAACCCGATCGCGTCCAGCACGCCCTCTACCGTCACGTCGATCCCGAGAGCCCGACGTACGACGCCGCGGCTGCTCGTACCTTCGGCGGCGAGATCGACCGCGTCTACCTCGAAGCGGACCGGATCGTCGGTGAGACGCTGCGCCGAACCGGGCCCGACGACGTCGTCCTCGTCGTCTCCGACCACGGATTTGCACCGTTCCGGAGGGGCGTCAATCTGAACAACCTGCTGCGCGCGAAGGGCTGGCAGACGGGCAGTGGCGCGTCCGAGCAGCAGGGCGTCGATACCCTCGGCCGCGGCGGCCTCTACTTCAAGGACGTGGACTGGAGTCGGACGAAGGCCTACGGCATGGGGCTCGGCAACGTCTACCTGAACCTCGCGGGACGGGAGCCGAACGGAAGCGTGCCCGTGGACCAAGCAGATGCGGTGATCGACGCGATCGCGAAGGACATCGCGGACCTACGCGATACCGACGGGAAGAAGGTCGCGCGCAAGGTGTACCGCGGGAAGGACCTCTACCACGGCGCTCGATCCGGTGAGGCGCCGGACCTCGTCGTCGGCTTCGAGTGGGGCTACCGCGTCAGTTGGCAGTCGTGCCTCGGCGCCCTCGATGCCGACGTGATCACGCCGAACACCCAGCCATGGTCGGGCGATCACTGCTCGGTGGACCCGGAACTCGTTCCGGCCGTCCTGTTCTGCAACCGCCCTCTGCCGAACGGCGCCGCGCCGTCGGTCGAGGACGTCGCGCCGGCCGTACTTGGACTGTTTGGCGTGAAGCCGAACGACCCCGACGGGAAGTCGTTCCTCGCGAAGTAGGCGCTACTTCCCGCGAGGAGGCGGCGGCGGAGGCGGGTCGTCCTGCGGCGGCGGGACCGGGGGCGGGGGAGGCACCGGGTCCGGTTGGCGTGCCGGTGGCGGCGGCGGTGGCGGTACTGGGTCCGCCTGACGCGCGGGAGGCGGCGGCGGCGGAACATCCTGCGGTGGTGCAGACGGCGCACCCGGGCCGCCCTGCTGCGTGCCGTCGCGCTTCGGCGGCCGAGGCGTGTCCGTCTTCTCGTCGGTCTTCGGGTCCTTCTTCTTGTCCCCTCCGAGGACGCCGCCGAGCAAGTCGTCGAGCTTGCCCTTCAGGATGTCCTTCACGTCCGGGAGCTTCAGTTTCGGCTTCGAGATCTGGCCACCGAGCTTGAGCGGCAGGAACCCATCGGGATCGAGAAGAGATGCGTACTTCTCGAACGCGCCGCCGCCCGACTTCGGTTTCACGCGCAGGCCGTAGTCGAGCTTGCCGTCGAGCGCGACTTCGCCAGCGAGGCGGAGGAGAAGCCCGACGCCGTCGAGGGCCACGTCGCCCGTCTTCACCTTGCCGTCTTTCACGTTGAAGGGGATGTCCACCGGTGCGATGTCCATACGACCGGACGACCCGACGACCGAGAGCAGCATCCCGATCCAGTCGCCGGACTCGACGAATGCGTCCTTCAGCCCGAGCGTGCCCTGGCCGGTGAGCGACTTCTTGATCGCATCGCCGTCGAAGCCGCGAGCCGCGAGGTGTACGTCGATGTTCGACTTCCCGCCGGTCTTCCCGTGCTCGCCGACAGCGAACACCGGCGACGCCCGCGCGAGCAGCGGCGCCAGATCGGCAGCGATCGCGACGTCCTTCCCGGTGAAGTCGAACGTGTGCTCGGGCGACTCCCCGACGAGGCCGATCTTCGCCTTGCCGGTGACCGGCCCGCCGTTGACGGTTCCCTCGATCGGGTCCAGCACGACGAAACCACCTTGGACTTTGGCGACTGCGTGCGCCTTGTCCGCCGCGACGTGCGGCGCGACCAGGTTCGAGATCGTGAGGTCCGCGCCGCCGGTCCAGCCCGCAGCAGCGGCGCGGCCCTGCGACACGTCGCCCGCGAAGCTGAACGGGCCCTCGATGCGCGTGAACTTGAAGTCGGTGAAGAGCTCCGGGTGATTGCGGACGAACGACTCGTCCACGAGAAGCGATCCGTTCGTCGCCGTCACGATCTTCGACGCCGTGAAGTCCCGGTTCGGCGGGCCCTGCTGCATCTCAAGCGTCGCTTCGAGCCTGGCTCCGTCGAGTTGGACGAGCGCATGCACCGGCTCAAGCTTCGACCGGTCGAGGTCATACGCGAACTTGTTCACGGTGAACGAGGCGCGCGGCTCACGGAACGGGCCTCCGGAACCGATCTTCGGGTCCGCGAGGAGTAGATCGTTGACCGTCGCGGAGACGGAGCCGGTGGCACTGCGCCCCACGAGCGCGCCGTCGATCGCGAGATCCAGAGTGCCGGTCCCGTTGACGTCCTTCGCGAGGTCGAACGACCGCAGCAGGTTGAGCAGGTCAGGGACCGGCCCGCGGAGTGTCGCCTTCGCCGTCGCGCCGCCCTTGTCGTCGCGCGCCCCGCTGGCGTCGAGCGCGAGACCGTTCGCGCGGACTGCGATCCGCGGCGCCGTGATCGCCAACGTCTCCTTCGTTCCCGACGCCGTCGCGGAGCCCTCGATCGTGCCGTCCACGCGCCGCGCCGTGCCGCCTGTCCACTGGGCCGCGAGGTCCAGCAGTGGCTGGAGCGAACCGCGGAAGTTGGCCTTGCCCTGGACGACGTTGCCGGCGGCGAGTGAGCCCGTCGCCGTCAAATCGACGAGCCCGGTCACGCGCACCGTGGCGTCCGGGACCACGATCGCAGCCTTCGTGCCCGAGACATTGGCCCGGAGCGCGAGCCGTCCCGCCGGCGTGAGCGCCTTCTCGATGTAGCCGGCGTCTCTCGCGAAGCGGCAGACGTCGAGCAGCGCCGCGTCGGCGGAGACCGTGCCGGCGATCGCGCCCGCGGCCGAGTACGAGCCCGTCGCATCGACGTTGGCCACGCCGTCGCGGAGCGTCGCGACGAACCGGGGCACCGCGATCTTGTCGAACGCACCCGCCGCGTCTGCCTCGAACGTGAGCCGTCCTCGGAGCGGGGGCATCGCGCCCTTCTCGATGAACCCGGCGCCGGTCGCGAACTCCATGAGCCGCGCTAGGTCGGCGCCGCCCTTTGCGCTCGCTTGCACCTCGTGTTTCGCGGAGACCGACCCGCTTGCGTCGATCTGCAGCACGCTGCTCGCGATGCTGAGCAAGAACTCCGGGACGACCGGCGCGGACTGCGTACCGGAGATCACGGCATCCGCGCGGAGCGTTCCGTCGAGCTTCAGTTCGCGGTCGAGGAGACCCAGCCGTCTCGCAAGCAGGATCGCGTCGTCGATCTTGCCCTGTGCGTGCAGCTTCGCGTCGATTCCGCCGCCTCCGTGTGCATCGACGCCGGCGCGGTACTCGCCGGAAGCTTCGACCGTCAGGTCGCCGTCGAGTCGGAAGCTCGGCAGCTTCACGACGACCGACTTGGCCGGACCCTTCGCGCTCGCCTCGAAGGAGAACCGACCTCGGACCGCGTTGAGGCCGACGTTCCCACCAACGCCGCCGCCGACACCCGCTGCCTGTGCCCGACCGAGCAGTTTCCCGAGGTCGCCCGATCCGAACGCAGTCACATCGACCATGCCGGACGCCGACGCAGTGCCCTTCGCTTCGATTCGCGCGTCGGCTTCAGCGACGACGAACTTCAGGATCGTGGCGGTGAGCGCATCGGCGCCCGTCGCGCCGGGCCGCCCGCGCAGATCCACCGACGCGTCGAGCGAGCCGTTTACGGAGAACCCGGCCGGGAGCATTCCGAGGTCCCGGGCGCGGGCCAGGAGTCCGCCGAGGTCGCCTTTCGCTTCGACGTGCGCATCCAGCGAGCCGTCGGCAGCGCGCGTGCCGAAGAGGTGTGCGGTCACGTCGGCGAGTCGCACGTCGAGCGATTCGAGCTTCTGCACTTCCTTCGTGAGTGACGCGACGAACGCGATCTCGGCCTGGTCCACCACGACGGGTGGGCGCACACCCGATGTCGCGTCGGCTGGGGCGATTCCCTCCGCGCGGAAGCCGGTCAGCGTGATCCGTCCCGTGCCGCGCGACGGCTGCGGCGTGAAGACGATCTCGCCCTTGGCACGTCCCGAGACGCTCGCACTCTGCACGATGCCGAACGTCCGCAAAGCGGTCGTCATGCGGGCCAGGTCGGCGTCGAGATCGATCCGTCCCTCGAGCGACTCGAGCGTTCCGTGCAGGTTCCCGTCGAGCGACAGACCGTCGGCTCGGACCTTCAGCGCATCGATCGCGATCTTCCCGTCGCCGAACTCCCATCGGCCCGTCACCGACAGGTCGTCGCCCGACGCAGCGCCGCGTGAGCCGACCGCCGTGTCATATGCGATGCCCTTCACGTGCATGTCCACCGCGCCGCGGGCGGCGTTGTCGCCCCAGTGGACCTTTGCTGTGGCGTCGAGAACGCCCGCCGCAGGCTTCTGCGGGAGGAACAGCCGCAGCACGTCGGCGCTCTTCTCCGCGTCCACGTTGCGCATGACGACGTCCGAGTCCACCAGCATCTGGGCCGGTGCGAGCAGTTCTCCCTCGGAACTGAACAGCGTCGCCGTCCCCTTCACATCGACGGTGCCGCTGCCGCCGCCCGTCGGAAGGTGCAGGTCGAACGTACTCGCGGCGCCGCGTGTCGTCAGTTGCCCCTTGAACTCGATCCCCGGCCGTCGCACCTCGTTGCCCTGCGCATCGTGGAACACGAGCGTCAGGTTGCGGACGCTCAACGGCACGGTCATCTCCGGGAAGATCGTCGGCTCCGCAGGGTTCGATTCGGCCGGCGTCCCTCCGGACTTCGGCGCCCCGTCCTTCGGTTGCCGGGCGCCCTTCCTGCCCTTGCGCTTCACCACGCCGCGCGTGTTCATTCCGTCGTCGCGCTGGGCTACGTGGAACGACGCATTCTCGACGACGAACTCCTTCACCTGGATGTCGCGGAGGAGCATCGGCAGGATCGGCGCGCGCAGGATGACGGACGGCGCCTCGAACAGCGGCGGTTGCCCTTCACGGTCGTCGTGGACGACGAGTCCGGTCATCCGGATGCCCTCGGTCCAGCTCACGTCGAGAGTCGCGAACTCGACCGGGCGGTCCACGTTGTCCTTCAGCCAGCCACGGATGGCGTCGTTCGCCCACCCCGTCGAGAGGATGAACGGCGCCGCTGCAACGACGACCGCCAGTCCGCCTGCAAGGTACAGGGTCCACTTCGCGGCCTTCCGGGCGCGGTGCTTCTTCGGCGGCTGGCTGCCCGCGGGCGGGAAAACGTCGGACATCTGTGTCTCCTCGGGGGGACGACTCGAGCGCCGTCCCTCGGTACTCCGCATGCACCCGCAATCACGGGGCCACGGCAACCGACGGTCAGACTACCGCCCCACGGGGCCGCGCCGGAGGAGGCGGGGAGCCGCCCGCGACTCCACCCATCACGCCGCCGACGGCACCTGCCGGGAAGTGACCGGGCGCGGCGCGCGACCGCGTCTCATCCGCGGTCGGCGCTGACCGCCAGGGGCTCGTCCCACGCGAGACCGATCCGCCTCGACGCGACACCGTCCACGGACGTCCTGTCGATCCGCACGATCCTCACGTAGCGGCTCACCTGCGTCGGAACTCCGTCCAGAGGCATGGTGAACTCGATCCGGACGAAGTTCGACTCCGCCACCCGCACCTGATCGTTGGACGTGACGAAGCACACGCCCCGGGAGGCGACGTTCCTCAGGCGGCCGTCCACGGTGAGCCCTACGAGCGTGAGACGCGCCGCAAGGTCTACTTCGTGCCGAGCGTCACGGCGGCGGTCCGTCGCCGGGGTGGTGTCTGCCTGCGTCATCCGAGCGCCCTCCTTGGCGTGCGATGACGAGGCTACGCCTCGGACCTGTCCGTGCGCAATGGGTCGGTCATTCCGAGTTTCCGCCGGAGACACACGCCTGTCGCGCTGCCGGGCGTCCGAGCCACATCCTCGGGGCTGCCGTACGCGATGAGACTCCCGCCCGCGCCGCCGCCGCCCGGGCCGAGGTCCACGACCACGTCGGCCGCCGCGATCACGTCGAGGTGGTGCTCGATCACGATCACCGTGTTTCCGAGCTTCACGAGTCCGCGGAGCACCTGCACAAGGCGGGCGACGTCGGCGAAGTGGAGACCCGTCGTCGGCTCGTCGAGCAGGTAGACGATGCGCCCGCGGCCGCGCTTCGCCATCTCCGTTGCGAGCTTGATTCGCTGCGCCTCGCCACCCGAGAGCGTCGGCGACGGCTGGCCCAGTTCGAGGTACCCGAGCCCGACTTCGTCGAGCACGTCGAGGATCTTCGCGATCTTCGGGAACGACGCGAACACCGGCCGCGCGTCGGCGATGGTCAGGGCGAGCGTCTCCGCGATCGTTCGGCCGAGGAACCGGACGGCGAGCGTCTCCTCGTCGTAGCGGCGACCGCCGCAGGCGTCGCACGGCACCGCGACGTCGGGGAGGAAGTTCATCTCCACCGTCACCCGACCCTGGCCGCGGCACGACGTGCACGGGCCGGACTTCGAGTTGAAGCTGAAGCGAGAAGCCGTGAACCCCCGCATCTTCGCGTCGGGCGACTCCGCGAACAGGTCGCGGAGCGGGTCCATGATGCCCGTGTACGTCGAGGGCACGCTGCGCGACGTCTTCCCGATCGGACTCTGATCGATCTCGAGGACGCCCTGGACGTACTTGGCCCCCTCGAGCTTCCCGTGTGCCCCGGGCTCCGGCCCGACGAGGTCGAGCGCGCGTAGCAGTGCCGGCCCGAGCACCTCGCGGACGAGCGTGGACTTGCCGCTGCCGGAGACGCCCGTGACGCACGTCAGTGCGCCCGTCGGGAACGAAACGTCGATCCCCTTGAGGTTCCGCGCTGTGACGTTGCGCAAGACGAGCGCCGGTGCGGCGCGCCAGTCCACGCGCTCTGCCTGCGGCTCGATTCGCTTCGCGCCGGACAACCAGGGGCCCGTGATCCCGAGACCGTCCCGCGCCAGCACCGCGGGCGTCGCTTCGGCGACGATCATCCCGCCGAACTTGCCTGCGCCGGGGCCCACGTCGATCACGTGGTCCGCCGCGAGAATCGTGTCCTCGTCGTGTTCGACGACGAGCAGCGTCGCGCCACGGTTGCAAAGCGCGCGGATCGTTCCGAGGAGTCGCTCGTTGTCGACGGGGTGAAGGCCGATCGTGGGCTCGTCGAGCACGTAGCAAGCGCCGCGGAGCCCTGTTCCCAGTTGCGATGCGAGCCGCACGCGCTGCGACTCGCCGCCGGAGAGCGACCGTGCCGTGCGGTCGAGCGACAGATACGAGAGGCCCACGCGCTCCAGGAATTCGAGACGCGACGTCACCTCTGCGAGCACCGGCTCCAGCACCGCGCGCTCGCGGTCGGACTCGCCGGTCGTCGCGAGCAGCCAAGCGCGGGCCTCGTCCACCGACTTCGCGAGGATCTGGTGCAGCCCGAGCCCGCGGAACTGCACCGCGCGCGCGGCGGGGGAGAGACGCGCGCCTTCGCACTGGCGGCAGATCTCGGGGTCGGCGTCGTCGTCGTCCGTCTCGCGGATGCCGGTGCCCTTGCACGTGCGGCACATGCCGGCCTTCATCGTCCACGAGAGCTCGGCCGGGTCGAGCGGACCGTACGCCGTGCCGCACTTGACGCACGCGGCGACGGACGAGAACACGTCCACTGTGACGAGCGCGTCATCGGTCGCGGCGAAGAGCGTGCCGCCGCCGCGGTCCAGCGTCATCTCCACGGCGCGTTGCAGCGACTCGCGTGTCTCGCGCGTGGCGTTCGCCGTGGCGCAGAGTGCTTCGATGGAGTGCTCGTGGAAGCGAGACAGTTCCGGCGGCGGCTCGGTCCCAACGCGGACGCCGTCCACGCGCGCTTCGTCGATCCCGAGTCGCGAGATCAGATCGAAGACGTCCTTGTGGAACCCTTTGCGACGCTGCACGAGCGGCGCCAGCAGGTGGACGCGCTTTCGTTTGCGCCGCGCCGCGAGGTCGATCAGCCGGTCCACGATCTGGTCCACCGACATCGCGGTGACCGGATCGCCGCACCGTTCGCAGTGACGCACGCCGAGCCGCGCCCACAGAAGCCGCAGGTACTCGAGCACCTCCGCCATCGACGCGACGGTTGCCTTGATCCCGCCGCGGGTCGTGCGCTGGTCGATCGACACCGTGGGCGGGAGGCCTTCGATGCGGTCCACGTCGGGGCGCGGCACCTGCTCGACGAACTGCCGCGCGTAGGCCGACAGACTCTCGAGGTAGCGACGGCGCCCCTCGGCGAACACCGTGTCGAACGCGAGCGACGACTTCCCGCTCCCGGAGACGCCCGTGACGACCGTGAGCTTCCCGTGCGGGATCTCGACGTTCACGCCCTTCAGATTGTGGACGTGGCAGCCCTCGATGCGGATCGAGCGAAGGCGTCGGACCACTTCCACGTGGGCTGTCGTACGCGCAGGCGTGCGCACAGGAGGCCGGACGGCGTCGCCCGTGATTCCGCCGGGCGCGACAGGTGACTCATCCACGGGCGCCCCCGGGCCCGGAGGCGAGTTCGTGACGGAGGAACGGCGCGGTGACGGTCGATCCTGCGGCGACCTCCTCCGGCGTCCCCGCGGCGAGGATGCGTCCGCCGGCCGCGCCGCCTTCGGGACCCGTCTCGATGACGTGGTCGGCCGACGCGACGACCGACAAGTGGTGCTCGATGACCGCCACCGTGTGCCCCATGTCCACGAGCCGATGCAGGCACCCGAGCAACGTGCGCACGTCCGAGAGATGCAGGCCCGTCGTCGGCTCGTCGAAGAGGAAGAGCGTCGGCTTGCCACGACGCGCGCGGCCCTCACCCGAGCAACGTGCGCACGTCCGAGAGATGCAGGCCCGTCGTCGGCTCGTCGAAGAGGAAGAGCGTCGGCTTGCCACGACGCGCGCGGCCCTGCGGCCCCTTCGGGAGATGCGATGCGAGCTTGAGCCGCTGGGCTTCGCCACCGGAGAGCGTGACCGCGCTCTGCCCGAGTTGCAGATAGCCGAGGCCGACCTGTTCGAGCGGCGTGAGCGCTTCGCGGAGTCGCCACTCCGCCGGCTGCCCGCCACCGAAGAACTGGAGTGCCTGCTCGACCGTCATCTGGAGGATCTCATGGACGTTCCGCCCGCGGAACCGCACCTCCAGGACATCCGGCTTGAACCGCTTGCCGTCGCACTCGGAGCAGGGAACGTACACGTCGGCGAGGAACTGCATCTCCAGCAGTTCGGCGCCGGCGCCGTCGCACGCGGAGCAGCGTCCGCCGCGCGAGTTGAAGGAGAATGCCTTCGGCGACAGGCCGAGCCGCTTCGCCGAGTCCGTCTTGCCGAGCAGGTTGCGCAGATGCGTCATCGCTCCCGTGTACGTCACGGGGTTGCTGCGCGGCGTGCGTCCGATGGGGCTCTGGTCCACGAGGACGACGTCGTTGAAGTGCTCCGCTCCCTCGAGCGCGTCGTGGGGGAGCGGTTCCTCCGACGTGCGTCCGAGCCGCCGCAGCATCACCGGCAGCAGCGTTCCGAGCAGCAGCGACGACTTCCCCGACCCGGACACGCCGCAGATTGCGGTCAGCGTTCCCTCGGGGATGCGAAGTTCGACGCCCTGCAGGTTGTGCCCGCGGCACCCCTTCAGCGACAGCCATCCACGGGGCACGCGGCGGACGAGACCGTCGGCGCGCGGGCGCACCGACTCTTCGCCGCGGAGAAACCGCGCCGTCAGCGACGTCGGGGAGTCGCGCAGCGCCGAGAGCGGCCCCTGGAACAGCACTTCGCCGCCGCGCGTGCCGGCGCCGGGGCCGAGGTCCACGACGTGGTCCGCCGCGAGGATCGTCTCCGGATCGTGCTCGACGACCACCAGGGTGTTCCCGCGATCCCGCAGCTTGCTCAAGATGCCGAGGAGGCGCCCCGTGTCGCGCGGGTGGAGCCCGATCGAGGGTTCGTCGAGCACGTAGAGCGTGTTGACGAGCGCCGCACCGAGCGCGGTCGCCAGGTTCACGCGCTGGAACTCGCCGCCGGAGAGGGTCTTCGTCGCGCGGTCGAGCGTGAGGTAGCCGAGGCCGACGTCGTCCAGATACGCGAGTCGCGAGTCGATGCCTTCGCGGATGATCCGTGAGAGTTCTTCTGCCTGTGGCGAGAGGACGAGCCCGCGAAGTGTGCGGAGCGCGTCAGCGATCGGCAGAAGTTCCCACTGGTAGACGTTCAGCCCGGCGACGCGCCAGGCGAGCGACTCGGCGCGTCGGCGCGTGCCCTTGCACTCGGCGCACTCGACGTACGCTCGGTACCGGGCGAGTAGCACGCGAACGTGCATCTTGTAGCTCTTGCCTTCGAGCCACTTCATCCAGCCGGCGATCCCGAAGAAGTCCTTCGTGCCCTCCAGGATCTCCTTGCGGTGCTTCGGCGGGAGGAGGTCCCACGGGCGGAACGTGTCGATCCCGCGGCGCTTGCAGAAGAGCTCCAGCTCGCGGCGTTCCGGGCGCGTGCGCGGCGTCGTCCAGGGCTTGATCGCGCCGCCGGAGAGCGAACGGTGCGGATCGGGGACGATCGCCGACAAGTTCGGCTCGATCGTGCGCCCGAACCCGCGGCACGACGGGCACGCGCCGATCGGCGAGTTGAAGGAGAACAGGTTCGCCGTGGACGGTCGGAAGGCGATGTCGCATCCCGCGCAGTGCAGTTCCGACGAGAACCGCCGCACGACCACCGACGGGACCGTCGCAGCCGGGTCGTCCGACAGGATTCGAATCGCCGCGCGGCCCCGTCCGTGTCGGAGCGCCTGCTCCGCGGATCCGAGAAGTCGCGTGCGCTCGGTGCGACCGACGACGAATCGGTCGCAGAGGACCTCAGGTGCGGCCGCGGCGGGCGCTGCGACCGCGGTCGGCGGCGGGGGAGGCGCTGCGGCGGCCTTCTTGGATGCCGTGGACTTCGCGGCGGCTGCCCGTTTCGCAGGCGCCCGCTTCGACGGTTTGGGTTTCGCCGGCGGTTCGGCGTCGCTCGGAGGCGGAGCCTCGGCTCCCGGTGACGGAGAACTGCTCAACTGAGCCCTGTCCCCAGTTTTCGCGCCAATGTCCCCGAGGTTCTGCACCTGGTCCTCGAACACGCCGCGCACGTAGCCGGCGGCGCGCAGACCGGCGACTTGCTCTTCGAACGGCAGGCTGCCCGCGATCGGCCAGGGGAACGTCAGCAGCACCTTCGTCCCGGCCGGGAGCGACTCGATGGCGTCCGCGACGGTCTCCGCGCGCTCGATCTCGACCGGTTGGCCGCACTTCGAGCAGAAGAGCGTGGCCGCCTTCGCGAAGAGCAGCTTCAGGTGGTCCGTCAGTTCCGTCATCGTGCCGACGGTGGACCGCGACGTGCGGACCGGGTTCGCCTGCTCGACGGCGACCGCTGGCGGCAGATCCTCGATCGAGTCGGCGGCGGGGCGCGGCATGCGCTCGAGGAACTGCCGCGCGTAGGCCGAGAAGCTCTCGACGTACCGGCGTTGCCCCTCCGCGTAGAGCGTGTCGAACACGAGCGACGACTTCCCGCTCCCGGAGACGCCCGTCACGACCGTGAACTTGTCGTAGGGGAACTCGACGTCGATCGACTTCAGGTTGTTCTGCCGCACCCCGCGGAGCCGGATCGGCGCAGTGACGTCGTGCGCCGCGGGGGCGGCCGCGACGACCGTCGTCAGGCCCGCAACGATTCCGTCGGTTGTGGCGTGCGGTGCTTCCTCAGACGACGTGTCGGGCGGGGACATGGGGGAAGGCCGATGCTACGGGGAGAGCGGTCCCAACCCTGCGGGAGGTCCGGGGGAGCAAAGGGTCCGTCAGGCAACAACTGGTCCATCTGGTCACGCAGGTTGCTGAGACGTCGTAGGTCTGAACGCCGACGGATGTGCTGCAACCTGCGCGCCGGCTTCGCCGCTGCGCTTCAGCGGCCTCCTGCTGCGTTGGGCTCGGCCGATGACTCGCTCCGTGGAGTCAATCGACCTCGCCCGCCTTGCAGGAGGCTCGCTGGAACACAGCCAGATGGACCACTTGTTGCCTGCCGGACCCTAACTCCGCCGATCCCGCCTCAGCGCCGCTTGCGCAGCACGCGCCACTCGGCGCTCGGCGTCTTGATCGTGAAGTGCTCGTACGCTGACAGCCACCGCGTGCGGAGCGTTGGGTCACGTTGCTCCGACACCCAGAGCAGGTTGTTCGGGTCGGCGCGGTCGGAGAAGGCCATCAGCACGAATTCGGGATCGCGGGAGAGAACGTAGTCGAAGTCGTACTTCTCGTGGCCGGCGTTTCGCGTTCCGACCGGGTCCGGCGGGACGACGCGCGCGATGTGGTGGTCGTTCAGGCCAAGCATGTCGATGCATGGGCGATCCGTGTAGTACGGCGTCGCCCCGGCTGCGAGCACGCCGATCGAGCGGCCCGGCGGGGTGTTTGCGGTCAGCCACTCGCCGAGCTCGCGGAGCGGCGCGAAACGGGCGTCGTGGCTCTGCGGGTTGGGTGCGATCTTGATGCCGTCCACGGAGCCCCAGAGCAGGAACACGGCGGCGGCGGCGGTCGCACCCTTTGCGGCGCGGGGCAGGGCGGCTAGGGCGGTGCCGAGCACGTCGCGCGCGACGAGTTCCGACACCAGAAAGAGCGACGGCAGGACCGGCACGAGGTACCGGTGCCGCCAGAAGTTGTCCCCGCCGACCGCGATCACGTACGCGGTGTAGACCGTGCCGACGACGAGCGGGGGCCCGAGCCAGGGGCGCTTCCGGAGGAGCCACGGCGCCGCCGCGCACGGCAGGAGGAGCAGGCCGTTGCCCGTCCGGAGGAATTGAAGGAACTGCTCGAAGCCGCGCCGCACCTGGGCGGACGTCGCCCCGACCTTGCAGTGAAACGTGTTGGGGAGCCACTCGCCGTAGTACGCCTTCCGCCAGGTGAAGTGGGCGACGCAGACGAACGCGGCCACGCCGAGGGCGACGAGCTGCCGCCTGCGGAACGCGGCGTCGCGGGGGCCCGTCAGCAGCGCGCCGCCGACGACGAGTCCGGCGACGAGCGCGCCCTCGGGCCGCGTGAGGACGGCGCAGACGAGCGGGATCGCGAGCCGCCAGGGATCGGGCGCCCGGCCGTTCTTCATCGCAACCGTCTGCACCGCCACCGCCCACGTGACGAACAGCGCGTAGAACGCCGTCTCGAGGCCCGAGCCTGCGCCGTCCCAGAAGGCCGGGAGCAGGATGAGCGCGGCGGGCATGAACGGGACGACGTCGGCGCCGTCCGCGAGGCGACGCACGGAACGGTGAAGGAGTACGACCACGCCGACCCCGGCGGCGATCGACAGCGCCACGGCCGACTTGAGCGGCGGGGTCCCGACGACCTCGACGAGCGCGAGCACCAACGTCCACAAGAAGTTGGTGTACCCCTCGACGCGTTCGCCGGCGTTGTAGACGAGCCCGTTACCTCCGGCCAGGTGGCGCGCGTAGCGCATCGAGATGAACGTGTCCTCAGGCACGATCGCGAACCGCCAGGCGAACACGGAGAGCACGCCCGCCGCGCCGATCAGCGCGGCCAGGCGCAGTCGCGGCGACGCAGCAGCGAGCGCGCACGACGCAGCGAGCAGGACGCAGAGGAGGAGGCTGGTCATGGCGGAGCCGCGGGATGGTATCGCCGGCGGGGGCGGTTGGGCTCGAAGGACGGGACGGGCGGATCGATCATCGAAGCCCGGATCGCCAGATTCATCGGATTCACCGTCTGGACGGGGTGCCGCGGCGAGGTAGCCTACTTCGGACGGGAACCGACCGGGCGACCGCTGTGGGAGCGGGAACTTCGGGGCGGTTCGCTCGTCTCACACGGGGTGCCGGCTGGGAGTCGTCGGTCAGGTCCCCACGCGCTGCGGGAGGTGTCTATGGCGTACTGGAACTCGCTGGTCGGTCGCACTGCGGCGGTCGCCGTGCTCGTGGTCGTCGTCGCGGGACCGGCCCGAGCCGAGCAGTTCAAGGACGAGAAGCTGGGCTACCAGCTCAGCTATCCCAAGGGCTGGCTGAAGCGACCCGTTGCTGTGGACGAACGCTGGATCGTCGGCAAGTTCGAGTGCGACCGGGAGTACGAGTCCACGGACAAGAAGACCGGCATGTTCGATCGGTTCCGCCCGTGGATGGACGTCGTCGTCCTCCCCCTCGACCTGGCGAAGCAGAAGAAGAAGGCCACCGTCGAGTCCGGGCCGGGCGGCGTCATCACGTCGCGCAGCGAGGTGAAGTGGACCAACCTGCGGGAGTACCTCGAGATCCGATTGCAGGAGGTCGAGCCGGGCGGCTTCTACTTCTCGAAGGAGGAGGAGGCGACGGTCAACGGGTACAAGGTCCAGCAGTACGAGATCACGGTGGAGAAACTGGTGGCCGTGCCCAAGCGCGTGTACGCCTGGGCCTACGCCACGGACGACGCCTACTTCTGCCTCATCTCGGAAGCCCAGATCCCCTACGAGGACAAGCTGAAGGGCGACATCCTCGGCGCGTTCCGGTCGTTCAAGGCGTTCCCGCGCACCGGCGCACTGCCGAACGCCGCGACGACGGGCGAGGACATCACGGTCCTCGACGGCAAGCCGAAGACCGGCGCCGAGGCGGACAAGGAGCGCAAGGACGCCTTCGACCGCCGCCTGCGTCGCGTGCAGGACAGCGTCAGCGGCGACAAAGAGTGGATCACCCGCGAGTCGGACAACTTCACGGCGATCTCCCACGCCGACGCGAAGTACACGAAGTCGGTGCTCGACCACGCGGAGGCGCTCCGGGCGTGGCTCGACGAGCAACTCGGCTACGTCGGCCGCGGCAAGCCGGGCAAGATCCTGATCCGAATCTGCAAAGACAACGACGAGTACAGCGCGCTCCAGGGCACCGGCGGCTTCTGGTCGAGCGACCGGGTCGAGATCGTTACGTATCGCGACCGCGAGGGATGGTCGAACAACACCATGTCGCAGGTGAACAGCGGCATCTACGACATCTGGCTGCGCGACAAGGACAAGGACTTCTCCTACAAGATGCCCAACTGGATCGACGGCGGACTGCAGTCGATGGTCCGGAACGCCGTGAGCAAGGGCCGCAAGATCGAGTTCCGCCCGGACGCCTGGGACCGGGTCTCGATGGCGCGCGCCGGCGCAGAGGGCAAGCTCGTGCAGGCGAAGAGCTTCTTCACGATGACGAGCGACGAGCTCTACAAGGGCGAGGGCTACCAGCAGGCTCCCTACTTCGTGCAGTACCTGATGCTCGGCGGCGCGCAGAAACAGGCGAAGTTCAAGGACATCTTCCGCAATTACATGGTCGAGCTGACGCTCGCGGTCGAGGAGGACCGGCGGAAGGAGAAGGAGGGGCGCGCGGTCGAACCGGGGGAGGAGCGCAAGGCTCCGGAGAACGAGCAGGAGGAAGAGGCGCAGTTGAAGGCGCGCCAGACGGACTTCCGCAAGGGCGAGCGCGAGTTCCTCGACAAGCTCGTCGCGAAGGTCTTTGAGGGCTGGACGTTCGCCGAGTGGGACAAGTTGACGAAGTCGTACTGGGCCGAGGTGAAGTGATGCACCGCTCGAAACTGGTACGGAGCGCCGCCGTGTTCCTGATCGCCGCTGCGGCGACAGTGTCGGTCACCCTGTCCGCCCGCGCCGACCTGATTCAGATGAAAGACGGCCGCACGATCGACGGCGTGCCGATGAAGCTCGAAGCCGACGCGATCGTGCTCGAGTACAAGAGCGGCAAGGTCCGCGTGCCGCTCACGCTCGTCGCCGACTACGCGATCGCCGGCGCCGCGCCGTTCGAGCCGAAGACCGACGAGGAGAAGGCGAAGCGAGCCGAGGGTCTCGTGCCTTACAACGGCAAGTGGGTGAAGATCGAGGAGCGCGACAAGGCCCTGAAGGCGATCGCGGCGAAGCGGCAGGCGGAACTGGACGAAGTGCGCGCGCACCAGGAGTGGCGCAACCGGTACAAGTTCGCCTCGACGAACTTCACGTTCGAGTCCACGCTGCCGCCGCGGCTGAACGACGAGTACTCGGCGCTCATGGAGACCTACTTCACCGAGTTCAAGAAGTCGTGGGGCGTGAAGGTTCCGAAGGACTGGGGCAAGCTGAAAGTCTGCTTCTACAACGAGCGCAAGGCGTTCAACCAGATCAGCGGCGGCCGCGGCGGCGTGCTCGCCTACTACCGGTTCGTGCCGCCCCGCGAGCTGAACTTCTTCTACGACCCGAAGTCCCCGCGGGGCACGCTCGACTGCATGTTCCACGAGGCGAACCACTACCTGACCGACCTCGTGGACGAGCAGTTCCAGTATCCGCACTGGGTCAACGAGGCGATGGCCGAGTACTACGGATCGAGCGAGTGGGACCCGAAGTCGAAGAAGATGCAGGTCGGGCGCATCCAGGAAGGCCGCCTCGCGGAGCTGAAGGCCGACATCGAGGCGGGCAAGAAGCTCTCGCTCTCGGACCTGATCGGCAAGGGCGACGACGCGTACGAGCACTACTACTGGGGCTGGTCGTTCGTGCACTTCATGATGTCCACGCCCGCCTACGAGAAGAAGTTCAGGGACTTCTTCATCGATCTCGCGAAGTCGAAGGAGGTCAAGCGCGACGTCGGGGGCTTCAACTTCACGGAGGTCTCGGGCGACGAGTGTCTCCGGTTCTTCATGAAGCGGTTCGGCCTGAAGGACACCGACGTGCTCCAGAAGGAGTGGTACGACTACATCGACAAGCTGAGCCTCGAGGGGGCCGGCGTGCGCGGGATGGAGGAGGCGGGGATCGCGGCGTACCGACGGGGCGCCACGAAGTTCCGCGCGCCGCGCCAACTCAAGGCGGCGATCGACCGCGGCAGCAAGAACGCCGAGGTCTACATCCTCTATTCGAAGTGTCTGCGCTTCAAGGGCGGCGACGACAACCTGGCGGCGTCGCTCGACGTCCTCGAGAAGGCGCTCGCGAACGATCCGCTCGACGCGGACGTGGTCGCCGAGAAGGCGTACGTGCTGAACGCGATGGGTCGCGGCGACGAGGCGAAACAGATGATCGAACTCGCGCGCGAGATGAACCCGGAGAACCCGTACCTCGAGATGGACATCATCGAGGCGCTGTCGGGCAACGACTGACGCGCGCGCCGCGGGGCCGCTCCGGCGGCCGCGGTCACTTGTTCGCGAGGAGCACGATCGCACCGAGCACGGCGAGACACAGCAGCACGAAGCCCGTGATCTTCCAGGCGCTCCAGGGGCGCGTGCCCTGGACCTCGCCGGTCACCGCGTTCACCACGACCCGGTAGGTCGTGTCGCCGTACTTGTACGAGAGCAACCACACGGGCAGCAGCAAGTGCTTGTACGTGATGGCGTCATACACGGACTGGAGTGAGTGGACGCGTTGGTCGTCGCCGCCGATCTGCCGGCGCGTCTCCGCGTCGATTCCAGCGTCCATCCGGCCCTTCGCGTCGCGGAAGCCGTCGGGAAGCTCGACGTCGTACGTCTGCGCGAGGAACCCCGCCATGAGTTGCGGATCGAAAGGGGCGCACTTCTTCAGCGGCCAGGGTTCGAGTTTGTCGAGCAACTCGGTCGGCAGGTTCTTCGCGGCCACGACCAGTACGTCGTCGAACGGAAGATCGAACGTGCCTGCGGCCGGGTACCAGCGCGTGCGCCGCTCGGTGACCGTGTTGTTGCCGACGCGACGCGTCACGTAGTAGTGCTCGCCGCGCTCGCCCGTGTAGCGGTTGACGGTGAACGCGTCGAAGGTCCAGTAGGGCACGTAGACGCCGGCGAAACGGCCGTCTACGCCGCGGCGCGTGAACTCGCCCGGAGCGAACCAGCGCGACGCGACCCATTCGCGCAGCACCTGCTTCGCACGGGACTGCTCCACCTGGAACGGGAAGACGCCGTCCACCGGCACGCGATCCGTCGCGTCGTGGACCTTGTCGCGCTGCACCGGCGCCCCGCAGAACGCGCAGTCGGTGGACGTGAGCGTTCCGTGGAATGCCACGTTCGCGCCGCACCCGTCACACCGGACCTCGCTCAGACCTTCGACGGTTGTCTTCGTGCTGCCGGAGCGGATGCTCGCCAGCCACCGGATACGGTCCTCGTAGTCCTGTTCGTCCACGCGCCGGTCGGGGTCCTTCGGCAGAGCGGTGACGAACGCGCAGTACGGGCACTTCATCGACTGCGAGCGGATGTCGAACTCGACGTCCGCTCCGCATTGCCCGCAGGGGAAGCTGCGCCCGCGACCGTCGTCGATGCGGCGGCCGGCCCCCCGCGTGGTTCCCGGGCCCTCCGCAGGCGCGGCGACCGGCGGGGGCGACGACCGATCGACGGCGGGCCGTGGTGGCGTCGGCGCGAACGACTCCCCGGGGCCGAGCTCCGCGTCCGGGGGGACCGGACGCGGCGGCGGCGGAGGCGATGGCGAGTTGGCGCGGCGCGAGTCCACGGGGCGGGGCTCTGCTGACTAAGACGCCGGCGGCGTCGGCGGCATCATTGGCGGCAGCGGCGGCGGCGAGTTGCGACGGAACGCCGCAGCGAGCGCCGGAACGCTGCCGGCCGGCTCCCAGGCCGCCATCCCCGAGGTCCAGACGAGGGTTTCCGGCGTGATTCCGGCGGCCGCGAGTTGCTCGGCGGCGTACGGGCCCTGCGTCTGGCCGTTGATCGCGACGTGCCAACCGGCGGGCGGGGGAGGAGGCGGGGGCGCCATCGGAGCGCCCATGCCGGCGGGAGCCGCGCCCGGGGCGCCGAAGCCCTGCGTGTACTGCTGCGCGACGCCGAAGCCGAGGCCGATTCCCATGCCGGCGGTCGCGATGCCGCCCGCTGGGTTCTTCGCGATCTCCGGGATCGCCTGGCCCATCTGGAACTGCTGGAACTTCTGCATGTCGCCGATCACGCCCATGGAGCTTCGCGTGTCGAGCGCCTTCTCGACGGCCTCGGGGAAGGAGACGTTCACGATGGTCAGGAGCGGCACGTCGAGTCCGAACTCGTCATCGACCTTCTCGAGCACCTGCTTGCGGACCGACTCGCCCATGCTCCGGTAGTTCGCGGCCAGGTCCAGTGCCGCGATCTGCGACTGACCGAGCACCTCGGCGAACGACTGCGAGATGAGCGCGCGCATGAGCTCGCCGACCTCGTCGGCCTCGAACTTGCCGTCGGTGCCGACGAGTTGCGTGATGAGCGCCCCAGCGTTCGTGCAGCGCATCGTGTACGTGCCGAACGCGCGGAGGCGGATCGGGCCGAAGTCCGCGTCGCGGAGCATGATCGGGTTCGGCGTGCCCCACTTCAGATCGGTGACCTGCGTGGTGCGGACGAAGTAGACCTCGCAGCGGAACGGGCTGTTGAAACCGTACTTCCAGCCCATGATCGTGGAGAGCACGGGCATGTTGTTCGTGGTGAGCTGGTGCCGGCCGGGCTGGAACACGTCAGCCAGCTTGCCCTCGAAGACGAACACCGCGACTTGCCCCGGCCGCACGATGAGCTGCGCGCCGTTCTTGATCTCGTTCTGCCAGCGCGGGAAGCGCCAGACGAGGGTCGAGCGGTCGTCGTCGATCCACTCGATGATGTCGATCAGTTCGTGCTTGATCGCGTCGAAGAGTCCCATCGTGCAACCTCCGTGTGGCCCCGAGCCGGGCGACTGGGAGGATAACCGCCGCGCCGACCTCCGGTTCGCCGGATCGGACCGTTCGCGCGGGCGGGGGGCTCGCGACCGCGGGAAAGGACGTTAACACGGATCATTCAGTGCGCCACGAGGGTGTCCACATCCAGCAGGTGAGAGTCCTGTCCGAGGAATTGACGGTTCGACTCGGTAGCTACCAGGCGGCTCGTGCCGGAGACGGTGCGGGTCGAAGCCCTGGGACAGAGGGCCGCC
>JAIOPE010000075.1 GCA_021414065.1 Planctomycetota bacterium | reverse complement strand
GCGCCCGCAAGCTGTATCAAATCGGCGCAACGAAAAAATTGTACCAGAACTAGTGCACCGCCACCAAGTTGAGGTCGAGCTGGGCGCCGTCGTCCTCTTCCGAGTCGCGGGCGGCGTCGCGGCGGAGTCTGCCGGCGCGGTCTGCGGTGCGGAGCGCACGGTGCTCACGCAGGCGGTGCTCGCGCCGCTGAAGGCCTCGATGAACTTCCGGTAGTCGAGGTCGATCGTCTCGGGCAGGCGTCCGGTGCGATCGCCCGCCTCGTATGCCGCGGAGGGCTTCGTCCGCATGACGCGGCGGATGACCTGCTTCCCGTCCGCGCCGGGCGCGCTGTCGAGGTCGCAGAAGAGGACCATGTCGGCCATGCCGAGCACGACCTTCCTCGCCTTGTCGGGCAGCGTCGGGACGACGCGCATGACCTTCCCGGTGCGCGTCTCGAACTCGCGCTCCTGCGCGTGGCTGATGAGGAAGAGGCCGTACGGCAGCAGCGCCAGCTTGTTCAGCACCCGATAGAACTCGTTCGTGATGAGCGCGTAGCCCTTGCCGTACGCGAGGTCGCTCTCGTGCTCGACCTTGTGCTTCGCGCAGACGTAGTCGGCGCACATGCGGTACGCGTTGTCGACCGTGTCCAGCACGATCGTCTTGAACGCGTGGTTTCCCGCCGCGATCTCGCCGCACGCCGCGAGGAGCTGCTCCCAGGTCGAGATGGCGACCTGGAAGGTCTCCAGGTTGTTGAGGCCCGCCTCGGTCGCGAGGAAGAGGGCGCCCTCGGCGTGAGAGCACCAGGTCGTCTTCCCGATCTTCGTTGGGCCGTAGACGAGCACGGTCAGGTCCGCGAGCGACGTGCGCGGCGGGGTCTTCGTGGTCGGAAGCATGAGGGTCTCCTTCAGTTGGTTGCGGGGGTTCAGGGCTGCTCGCACAGTCACGACTGTTCGCACTGCGCGCTCTCGCAGCCCGCGGGCTCGGGGAGCTTCTCGACGGGCTGTCCGCAGGCGGTGCAGACGCGCACCGCGGGACCGACGACGACGGTGACGGCGTGCTCGCACATCAGAACGGCACGCTCTCGGCCGTCTCCGCGGCGGCGAGCTCCTGGTGCGGCGGGACCTTCTCGTAGAAGTTCTCGATGACATTCGTGCTCCCGCCCGAGCGGCAGAGCGCGAAGTACGGACAGGGACGCCCGTACTGAAAGCAGTACGACGTGTTCTGGTAGAAGACGCCGCGTCGGCGCGCGTCGAGGTATGCCTGCGTCAGCTCCCAGAGTTCCGCGCGGAGCGTGTCGAACTGCTCGCGCGACAGGTAGAGCGTCTCCCTGTGGAACATCGCGGGCTCGGCGTACTTCTCTGCGAGGCGCGCCTGGAAGTCGGCGTCGCTCTCCGGCATCCGGCGCTGCGCCGAGGACTTCCCGGACTTGCTCTTCGCGATCAGCTCGGCGCGGCGCGCCTCGAACTCCATCTCGGTCTCGCCCGCGCTCTGCTGCAGGCGCGCCTTGACGAGCACGTTGTAGAGGACGCCGGCGATCTTGATCCCGAGCGCCTGCTCGACGTAGTAGGCGTAGAGCGTGATCTGGAAGTCGGTCCAGAGCCGTTCGAGGTAGGAGGAGTCGAGGACCGACGCTGTCTTGTGCTCGAGGAGGAAGTGGTCGTTCCCGATGCGGACGATCCCGTCGACCTTGCCCTGGAGGACGAAGCTACGGCTCGCGGCGCCCGTCGCGGGGTTGACGATCTCGCCCTCGAACTTCTTCTCCAGGGCGACGACCTCGAAGGGCTCCGTCGCGTAGCGCGCCGCGTAGCCGCGGAGCATCGCGGTCGCGAGGTGCCATGTCTTCCTCTGCTCCTCGTGCTGCGCCCGGTTCGCGCACGCGCGGTCGACGTGGTCGAGCGCCGCCGCGAGATCGCGCGTCCGGTGCCAGATCTCCAGGCACTCATGGGCGAGGGAGCCGAAGGCGAGGTTCCGGTCGCGCTCGAGCGGGACGAGGTCCAGCACGTAGCGCCACTGCGCCGCCTTCCGGCAGTTCCGGAAGAGCGACCACATGGTGTACGTCGTGACGGAGCGCTCGCTCATCGGCGCGCTCCCTTCCGCCGCTCGCGGCGCGGGCGGACGAGGTCCTCGCCGGTCACCACGCGGAAGGCGCGGAGCCCGAACGCCACGGCGATGTACGCGAAGAAGACGCGCACGAGCGCCGTGCCCGCCGCCGTCCGCGCGTCGATCACGCAGGTGCGGCTGCGGTCGTCGAGGACGTGCGTCGTCCGGCGCGCGCCGTCCGCATCGCCGGCGACGGCGTCCGCGGCGATCGCCGCGAGAAGCAGCGCGTCCTCGACGGCGTCCATCGGGACCGCGCTCGCGAACGTGAAGTGGTAGGTCGTCCTGGTCATGCGTTCCTCGTGTCGTCCCAAGGACTACCTACGCAGCGCCGCGCGGAACTGTCGGCGCGGTCGAGGTACGCGAGGAGGCCTGCAGCCGCGAACTCGGCGCGGATCTCGTGGATCGCGCGGTAGACCGCGTCGCGGCCGACGCCCGCCGCGCGCGAGACGTCGGTCGGGTTGCCGCGGGAGAGCCCATCCGCGATCCGCCGCAGCGCGGGCGGGAGATCCGCGACGGCGTCCGCGACGTCGATCCGCAGGTCGCGGCGACCGGGTTCGTTCTCGTCGCTCCGGCCCGTGCGCCGGAGGAACGCCTCCGCGAGAAGCGTCTCGCAGAGTCCGAGGAAGGCGCCGTCGTTCGCGGCGACGTCGTTGTCAAGCGACGCGCGGCAGCGCCGCCAGTCGCGCCGCTCGGCGCAGCGCCGGCGGAGCAGCGTGCGGACGGCGTTGCGGACAACGTGGGTCGTGAAGGCCTCGGCGCTCGCGCGTCGAGGGTCGTACTGGGGCAGGTGCGCCAGGAGGTCCAGCGCGAGGTCCTGCTCGATGTCCTCTCGGTCGGAGGCGGTGAAGCGCTCGCGCCCGTCCTCCGGTCGCACGGGATCTGCCGCGACGACGGCACGATCGACCCTCTCGCCGAGCAGTACATCGGCGCGCAGGTGCAGTCGACGATCCGAGGGCCGCGCCGGTGATCGCGCCCGACCTCCTCCCGCTCGCCAGGCCGATCGCGTCGCTGCGCGAGGATCCGCACAATGCGCGCAAGCACGACAAGCGGAACCTCGCCGCGATCGCCGCGTCGCTGTCGGAGTTCGGGCAGCGGAAGCCCATCGTCGCGCTCGCCGACGGCACCGTCATCGCCGGGAACGGCACGCTCGCCGCCGCGAAGTCGCTCGGCTGGACGGAGATCGCCGTTGCGACGTTCGAGGACGAGGAGAAGGCGAAGGCCTACGCGATCGCCGACAACCGCGCGGGCGAACTCGCCTCCTGGGACGACGACCTCCTCGCGCAGGCGCTCTCCGGGATCGACGAGTCGCTCCGTGCCGCGTGCGGGTTCTCGTCGGCGGAGCTGGAGCGGCTCTGCAAGGCGGCGAACGGCGGTGGCGGCGATCCGGATGCGGTGCCTGAGCCGCCCGCGGAGCCGACCGCGAAGCGCGGAGACCTCTTCCTACTCGGGAAGCACCGTCTCCTCTGCGGCGACTCGACGAACGCGGACGACGTCCGCCGCGTGCTCGACGGTGCGACGCCGCGGCTGCTGCTCACCGACCCGCCCTACGGCGTGTCGCTCGACATGGAGTGGCGCGACCGTGCGGGGCTGAACGGCCTCGGGCCCGCGGAGACCTCGTACCTCCAGCGCGGCGCGGGCCACAAGAACACGGCCATCTCCGGCGACACGAAGGCCGACTGGAGCGACGCGTTCGAGCTGGTCCCGTCGCTCGACACCGCGTACGTGTGGCACGCTTCCTCGTTCTCCGTGGAGGTTGGCGCGGGGCTCCGCCGCATCGGCTTCGAGTTGAAGCAGCAGATCATCTGGCGCAAGCCCCACTTCGTCCTCAGCCGCCAGCACTACCACTGGCAGCACGAGCCCTGCTGGTACGCGCGGAAGGAGGGGTCCGCGAAGTTCCGGGGCAGCCGGGACCAGTCGACGATCTGGGACGCGGCCTCGCCCAAGATGCTCATGAACCCCGTCGGCGAGCGCGAGGAGAAGGTCGACCACCCGACGCAGAAGCCGGTCGCCCTGTACACGCGGCCGATCGAGAACCACCTCGAGCCGGGCGAGTGCTTCTACGAGCCGTTCGGCGGGTCGGGCTCCGCGATCGCTGCGGCCGAGACGACGGGACGGCGCTGTTTCGCGATCGAACTCGACCCGAAGTACGTCGATGTCATCGTCGCGAGGTGGGAGCGGCTCAGTGGGAAGAAGGCGGAGCGATGCGCCGTTTGAGGCGCGTCTTCGTCTGCTCGCCGTACCGCGGCGACGTCGAGCGGAACGTCGAAGTCGCGCGCGCGGCGTGCCGCGACGTCGTCCTCGACGGCGACGCGCCGTTCGCGCCGCATCTCCTCTACCCGGACATCCTCGACGACGCGGACGCCGCGGAGCGCTCGCGCGGACTCTGCGCCGGACTCGCATGGCTCGCGGTCGCGGACGAGGTGCTCGTCGTCGGCGAACCGACCGAGGGCATGCGCGCGGAGATCGCCGCGGCCGAGACGCTGGGACTGCCGATCCGCCACGTGGCCGTGCCGAGAACGTCGCGCGCCGCGCGCTGCGTTCTCACGGACGCGCTGCGTTGTCGGGCTCTCGTCCTCTGGGCCGATTGGGGAGCGCTGCTCGCGATGGTCTTCGTCGTGCTCGGGTTCCTGCTCCTGCCGGGCTGCGTCGCCGACGGTGACGACGCATGCCGGCGCAGCGCGTGCCGCGTCGCGGGAAGCCGATGAGCCCCCGTCGTCGCGGCGCCCGCGGACACGCGCGCGCTCCCGCGAGCTGGTGGGGCGAGGGCCCGCCGCCGTGGGAGCGCTGGCCGGGCGCGTCGCTCCGCCTCCACGACTGCGGCGGTCGGTACCACTTCGACGCGGGGGCCGCGGACCAGGCGTGCGACTTCTTCCCCGCGTACCTGCGACACGTGAAGGGCGACTTCGCCGGGCAGCCCTTTGAACTCCTCCCGTGGCAGCGCGATCTCATCGTCCGTCCGCTCTTCGGATGGAAGCGCGCCGACGGGACGCGCCGCTTCCGGAAGGCGTTCCTCGAAGTCGGGAAGAAGAACGGGAAGTCGGGCCTGGCCTCGGGGATGGGACTCCTCCTCGCGTTCGGGGACGACGAGCCCGGCGCGGAGGTTTACGCGGCGGCGGCGGACCGCGACCAGGCGCGGATCGTCTTCGGCGACGCCGCCGTCATGGCGCGCGAGAACCCGAAGTTCCTCAAGGACGCGGACATCACGGTGCTGCGCAACTCGATCGTCCAGACCGCGACGAACTCCACGTTCAAGGCGGTCTCCTCCGAGGTCGGCACGAAGCACGGCTTCAACGTGCACGGCCTGATCTTCGACGAGTTCCACACCCAGCGGACGCGCGACCTCTTCGACACGCTCTACAAGGGCACGTCGGCGCGGCGCCAGCCGGTCGTCTTCATCATCACGACGGCGGGCGACGACCGCGAGTCGATCTGCTACGAGGAGTACGAGTACGCGAAGAAGGTCCGCGACGGCGTCATCGAGGACGAGCAGTACCTGCCGGTCATCTTCGAGAGCGATGCCGCGGCGGACTGGACGCTCGAGCGGACGTGGCACGCGTCGAACCCGTCGCTCGGTGTGACGAAGTCTCTGGAGTACATGCGCGCGGAGTGCGCCGCGGCGCAGGCCGACGCTCGCGTACGAGTTCCTCTACGCCGTCCGCTTCGAGGGCGACGACCTGCCGTCCGAACAGGAGATGGAGGCGGGCGGTCTCGGGGCCGCCGCCGTGGCCGACCGCACCGTCGCGGTCCAGATGCGGGAGACGGGACCCGGCTTCAGCTACGCCGCCGTCCCGAACGGCGCATGAGGTCCAAGAGCGCAGCCTTCCTCGCGCTGCTGAACGGCGACCAGCTCGACCTCGTCGCGCTCGTCGAGATCGCGACGTCGGGGCAGCCGTTCCGCTACGCGATCGACACGGAGTCCCGCACGTGGAACGGCTCGACGTTCACGGCGACCGCTGGGTACTTCGGCGAGATCCAGGAGTCCGCGGAGCGCGAGATCCCGGCGCTGCAGCTCGTGCTGCAGAACGCGGATGGCGTCCTCGGGCCTCTCGTCCACCCGGACACCGGTGGCGAGGACCTCCGCGGCTGGCGCGTCACGATCCGACAGGCCGCCCGCACGATGCTCACCGGCACGAACCCGCCCGACCTCGTCATCGAGTGGGTGCTCTTCGTGAACGCCTACTCCTGGATCGGGCGCGAGGCGGTCGCGTTCGACCTCGGCGTCTTCCCGGCCGAGGCGATCCGCATCCCGGACCGCACGCTCCAGGGGCTGCGCTGCCGCTGGCTCTACAAGGGCGCCCACTGCGGCTACGTCGGCGACCTCACGACGTGCGACAAGACGCGCGAGGACTGCCGCCGTCACTTCGAGGGCGAGCCGCTTCGCTTCGGCGGGTTCCCGACTGCAGCCGACGCGCGCGCGCTCAGGGTGAGCTGAGCCATGGGCAAGACCTTCGGCTACATCCTCGGCGGCCTGGAGATCGTCGTCGGGGCGATCCTGACGTTCACGGGCATCCTCAGCGAGGTCGGCATCCCGCTGATGCTCGCGGGCGCGGGCACGATCGTCGGGACGGCGATGACCCC
>JAIOPE010000179.1 GCA_021414065.1 Planctomycetota bacterium | reverse complement strand
CGGCCGACCGCGCGGCCGCCACGGCTCGGGCTGCCTCCGCCGCCGTCGCCTGACGCTCGGCCTGCGCAGCGCGCAGCGCGCGCTCCGCGGCTTCCCGCTCCGCGGCGATCTGCGCCTTCGCCGCCGCGGCGTCGGCCCGGGTCTGACGCACGCTCTCGGCGTCCACGACCACCACGCCGCCGCCGTTCTCGTCACTGCGCGCCGCGTCGGCGCTGGCGTCCGCGCTGGCGTTGCCGCGCGCCGCATCGCGCTTCGGGGCGACGATCCGCGGCGTCAGGAGGATCAGGATCTCCTGACGCTGGACCGTGTCGGTCGTGCTGCGGAACGCGAGACCGAGCAGCGGGATGTCGCCGAGCACCGGGACCTTGTTCGTCGTCGAGACGCTGCGGTCGCGGAAGAGGCCGCCGATCACGATCGTCTGCCCGTCGGGCACGAGCACGTTCGTCGTGACCTCGACGGTCTCCTTGAACGGCAAACCCGCCGTGGTGACGCCGCCGTTGCTGTCCTCGGGGTGGATCTCGAGGCGGACCATGCCGTCCTCGCCGATGAAGGGCCGGAACAGGAGGCGCGTGCCCGTCTCGAGGAACTCGACCTTCTGGTCCGTCGATGTCTGCGTCGTGGTCGTCGTCAAGTAGCCGTCGCGCCGGCCGACGATCACTTCGCCGCGCTGCTTGTTCAGCACCATCACCTTCGGGTTCGCCATCACGTGGACGTCGGTCACCTGCTGCAGCGCGCGAACGAACACCGCCACGTCGTTCTTCAGGATGCCGAGGCTCAGCCCGCCCTTGGCGATTCCGCTCAGCATGTCGGTCGCGAGGTTCGCGGTCGGATGGTCGAACTGCTCCGCCGGGAGCTGGCCGAGCGCGATGTTCCGCCCGGCGTTGCTCGTCGCGCCGACGCCGCGGAAGTCGATGCCCTCCAACTGCTGGAACTCGACGCCCATCGACGTGGTGTCGTTCACGTTCGCGGCGACGATGGTCGCCTCCATCAGGATCTCGAGCGGACGCGCGTCGAGGCCGCGGATCGCCGACTCGATCGCGTCGAGGTTCTGCGGCACGTCGGAGACGACGAGCGTCTCGGTCCCGGCGTAGTCGTCGCCGCCGGCCTGGTCCTGGTTCGCCTTGATCCCCTTCTCCGCGGCGGCCGTGGCGCTGATCTTGCCCCGCGCCGAGAGGAGCTGCTGCACGAGTGGCACCACGTCCTTCGCCCTTGCGTACGTCAGGCGGAAGAGGCGGGAGCGGATCGCGGCCGGCTCGACGAAAAGGAACCCGTTCTCCTCGCGGACCATCAGGCCGGCGCTGCGGCAGATCGCGTCCACGGCCTGCGGCAGCGTCACGTCGTACAGGTCGCCGGTGAAGTGCGCCTTGACCTCGGGCGCCACGACGATGTTCTTCTTCATGAGCCGCCGGAGCTGCGCGAACGCCTCGGCCACGTCGAGGCCCCGCGCGTGGAACTCGAGGAGGCTCGTTCCGGTCCGCGTGAAGCCGGTGGGCTCCGCCTCGGCGGCGGGCGGCGTCGCAGACTGCGACGTCGCTGGTTGAGACGCGACGGGCGCAGGTGATCCACTTTGAGGCTCGGCCTCGGCGGCCGGAGCGTCGTCGGCGCGGCCCGCACCGCAGAGCGCGGTCGCGAGCAGGATCGCGGCGGCGAGCGTGCGCGTGCGAACGCCCGCAACCATCGCAGGAGTCACACGCCCGAGGCCATGGAGAACAGGGGCAGGTAGATGGCGCACAGGATCACGGAGACCGCAACTCCCATGCCCAGGATCGCGATCGTCTCGAGAGTCCCAGTGATGCGCAGGACCACGGACTCCACCCGCCGACGGTAGAAGTTGTCGGTCTGGTCGAGGACCTCCGTGAGCGTGCCCGACTCCTCGCCGATGCGGGTCATCTTGCAGACGAACGCGGTGAAGACGCCCGTGCCCTCGAGCGCCGACGCGAGACTGCCGCCGGAGCCAACCTTCTCACCGACGCTTGCCATTGCGTCGCGGTAGACCAGATTGGTCTCGAAGATGCCCTCGAGCGACGCGATCGCGTCGTGCAGCGGGAGCCCGGCGCGCAGCAGTAGGGCCAGGTTCTGCGCGAACTTCTGCATGCAGGACTGCACGACGATGTCGCCGACCAGCGGCAACGAGACGAGCAGGCGGTGCCAGAACTGCTTCCCGCCCGGCGTGTCGAGGAACTGCCGCACGAGGAAGATCGTCAGGGCGATCCCGCAGACGATCATCGGCCAGCGCTCGCGCAGGAACGCGGAGAAGTCGAGGACCGCTTGAGTGATGTCCGGCAGCTTCTTTCCGAAGTCGTTGAACATCGTGGCGAATGTGGGCACCACGTGGATGAGCATGACCGACACTGCACCGATCGCGACGACCATGATGATCGCCGGGTACATCATGGCGCTCACGATCTTGCTGCGCATCTGCTGCGCCGCGTCCATCTGAGCCGTGAGCGACTCGAGCACCTTCCCGAGCTGCCCCGAGTCCTCACCGCTCCGCACGACCTCAGTCCATTCGCGCTTGAAGAGCTTCGGGTGGTCGAGCAGCGCCTGGTTCAGCGGCGTGCCCGCGGCGACCTTGTCTGCGATCTGCCGCACGATCACCGCGAGTTGCGTGCTCTCCGTCTGCGTCGCGGCGATCTGGAGCCCTTCCCACAACGGCGTGCCGGCCTTGAAGACCGTGCACAACTGCTGGAAGAACGCCATCACGTCGCCCGTCGAGATCTTCGAGTGCGCCTTGTTCGACACGCGTGGGCGGAAGAGCCCGCCCGGGGTGAATGCGCTCATGCAGCCTGGCCCGCCGTGGTCGGCACGCGCAGGAAGTCGGCGCACTCCTCGAGACTGGTGATCCCGGCCAGGAGCTTGCCCTTCGCGTTGTCGGCGAGGAACTCGACGCCTTCCTCGCGCGCCGCATTCTGCAGCACGGTCGCGTTCGACCGCGCCATGATCAACTCGCGCAGGCGGTCGCCGATCGGGAGGACCTCGAAGATGCCGACGCGTCCCTTGTACCCGCTACCGCGGCACCGCCCGCACGAGCCGCGGCCGGGCCGGAAGAGCTCGATCCCGGCCTCGAGGCCGTAGGCCTTCGCGAGGTCCGCGGGGAGCCGATAGGCCTCCTTGCAGTCGGGGCAGAGCTTGCGGCTGAGGCGCTGCGCCTGGACGAGCCGGAGCGCCGGCGCGAGGAGGAAGGGCTCGATCCCCATGTCGATCAGGCGGTTCACGGCCTGGAGCGAGTCGTTCGTGTGCAGCGTGGACATGACGAGGTGCCCAGTGAGCGCCGCGCGCAGGCAGATCTGCGCCGTCTCCTGGTCGCGTACCTCGCCGACCATGATGATGTCCGGGTCCTGCCGGAGGAACGACCGAAGCGCGGCGGCGAAGGTGAGGCCCACGTTCGAACGCACGTGGCACTGGTTCAGTCCCTCGAACCGATACTCGACCGGGTCTTCGACGGTCACGATGTTGACGGTCGGGTCGTTCACGAGGTTCAAACAGGTGTAGAGCGTCGTGCTCTTGCCCGACCCGGTGGGTCCGGTCACGAAGAGCAGGCCGTGCGGCGATTCGGCCGCCGCGCGGAAGTCCTTCGCCTGCCTCGGCGTGAACCCGAGCTTCTCGAGCGAGTCCGGCGTGGCGCTCTTCGCGAGGATGCGAAGCACCATCTTCTCGCCGTACACAGTCGGCACAGTGGAGACGCGGAAGTCCACGCGCGTTCCGCCGAGCTTCGCGGAGATCGCGCCGTCCTGCGGCACGCGGCGCTCCGCAATGTCCATCTTCGAGAGAACCTTCAGCCGGGAGACGGTCGGGACGAAGAGCGCGCGGGGCGGAGGGGTCTGTTCTCGCAGCTCGCCGTCGATCCGATAGCGAACGCGTACGATGTTCTCGTACGGCTCGATGTGGATGTCGCTCGCCCCTTCGTGGATCGCGTTCGCGAGCAGGAAGTTCACGATCCGGATGACGTGGCCGTCCTTGCCGTCGGCCACCACGCGGTCGAGGTTCACGATGGCTTCGGCCCCGTCCTCGGCCTCGGCTGCGACCTCCGCTGGTGCCGGGTGCTGCCCGGCGGCCGAGATCTCGCGCACCATGTCGCGAGCACCGAACATGGCCGCGTGGATTTCGTCGAGCACCCCGAGCGGACATGCGTGGACCCGCACCGACACTCCGCAGAACAGGTGGATCTCCTGCTGTGCGGCCATGTCGGACGGGTTCAGACACGCCACGTCGAGGGTCCCGTCATCGAAGGCGATCGGGGCGACGCGCAGTCGGCGGCAGACTGCCTCCGGAATGCGGTCGGCGACCACCCTGCAGCGCTCGACCAGCTCGTCGTCCGGCATCACGAGCGGAATGCCGAGGAACTGAGCGTAGACCCCGGCCACCACCGCGTCGGAGACCAGGCCGGAGCGGACGAGCGCCTCCTCCATGGAGTCGGGATACCGAGCCTGCGCCTTGGCGAGGTCTCGCATGCGCTTCTCGTCGAGCGCGCCCGACTCCTTCAGCAGGGCGAGCAGCAGGGACCGATCGTCAGACGCGCGCGTCATTTGTCCGCCTCCATGACCAAGGGCGCAGGCACCGGGGCCTCCGGTGCGACGGCGGGCGGCGGCGACATCGTCACCGGCCGCCCGTCGAGCGTCACCGTGACGGTCGTCCCCCGCCCGGCCACGTCCGCAGACGTTCCGTCGGCGCGGACCAGCACCGGGAACGGTTCCCCGCTGAGACCGGGAATCGGATCGCCAACCCGCACGGTGCGGCCGCAGATGCGGGCGGTCGCGCCCTCCGGCGTGCGAGCGACCGCGTCGAGCACCAGCGTGAATCCCACGTCCACGAGGGCGCGCTTCGCCACGACGAGCGCCGCCTTCTTACGGCGCTCGATCGCTTCCTCGTTGGCGCGGCGCGTCGCGGCGCGCTCCGCGTCGAGCTTGAGCTGCCGCTGCTCGGCGATGTACTCGGGCGCGAACTTCGCGCCATACGGCGCCCAGTCGGTCTGGAACGGGTCGCGCGGAGTCAGGAACTTCTCGGCTCCGCCGCGGCGGACAAGGCACGCTGCGGGCAGTTCCGGGGGCCGCGTACGCGCTGCCGGCTTCTCAGCGGGCTCGTAGCTCGTGCCCGCCCATACACACCACCCGAACGCAGCGCCGATCGCCCACGGTCCGAACCGTTCGACCTGTTCACGCACGTGGCTTCACCAATCCAAAGAACTGGAAGCGGAGGCCGAGAGTGGAGGCGCGCTTCTCGAACGCGAGTCGGTCCAGCCGGCAGATCCGGTCGCCGCGCTCCAGGCGGTCGATGAAGTCCACGAGATCGGAGTACATCCCATCGACCGTGACCTCGACCACCACCACGCGGAACCCGGCGGACTGGAGCGTCTTCCGCGGCTCGATCTTGCGGAGCGTCACGCCCGAGGCTTCGAGGTGCTGCGTGATGTAGTCCTGCCAGTCGCTCGGGCTCTCGCTCTTCGGCAGGCGTGCGGCGTAGGTGTCCGACTGCGCCGTGAGCTGGCGCAACTGCTCGGCCTCCGCCGCGGTGGCCTCGATCGCCTCGCACTTGGTCCGCGACTCCTCCAGACGCGCCGTCTCCGGACGGCAGAGCCCGAAGATCCCGATCGCGCCGATCAGGCCCGCCACGATGAGTCGGAGCCGGCCCGGGTCGTGCGCGGCCTTGCCGAGCGCCTTGCGCATCGCCTGGACCTGCGGGCTGTCGAGTCCTGTGTCCACCGGTTCACTTCCTGTTCGCTCCGCAGCGGACGATGAACGTGGCCGTGTCCTCGCCCTTCTGCGGGTGACGCGTGACTTCGGCGCCGTCCACGCGCGGGAAGTTCGTCACGAGCAGGGGGAACTCAGTGATCCCCGTGAGGAGCTCTTTCACATCGGCAGGAGCCGCTGCCTCACGTGACATGCGCACTTGGCCCTGGAGCGACAGCTCGCGCTCGAGGGAGACCTTCTCGTCCGGACGATCGAGGCTGGGCAGCACGCACTGGTCATGTCCCATGATCCCGATGAGCACGGTGGACTCGGGCAGATGCGCAGGGAGCTCCGCGAGGAGCGCCGCCCACGGGACGCGACCGCCGATGAACCGCGACGCGAGCGCCGCCTCGTGCGTCGCCGCCTTCATCGAGACTTTCAGTTCGCTCGGCTTCACGCGCGAGGCCTTCATCGCCGAAGTCAGAGTCGTCTGCGCCCGGCGGATACGCGCGTCGTACGAGGCCGTCTCCGCCGCGATCTTCTGCCACGCACCGAGCGCCGCGGCGGTGAGCAGCGTGGCGGTGACCCAGGGGAAGATCTCCCGAACCGTCGGAGGCGGCCGGAGCTGCTTCAGCAGGTCCGGGGCGGACGCCCCGCCGCCGAGCGCTCCGAGTGCGAGGCCCTGCGCGATCGATCGCGGGTCGGTGGCCACGGCGGCGACGAGGCGGATCTCGAGTCCGCACGGACCCGCGGCCTGCGCTGCGACCCCGGCGAGGTTTGCAGAGGCGTGCAGCAGGACCCCATCCACCGCCGTCAGGCGCAGGTCGCAGCGGCCGTGCGCGACGAGTCCGCGCACGGCTTCCGCGATGCCGTCGAGCTCGTGGCCGGGCGCGGCGGAGAAGGGTCGCCACGCAAGGAGGGATCGACCGCGTTGGAGAAGCGCGAGCCCCTGGTGCCCATCAAACGTGACGCGGATGACCGCTTTCCATCCGGACGGCGCGGGCGCCGCTCGCTGGGCGAGCCGGAAAACCGCGAACGGCGTCGGTTCCAGCGCGCGCCTGGTGTGCGGGACGTTCGAGAGACCGGCCTGCACCTGCTCGGCCCCGACCCGGCGGCACGCGGCGAGCGCGACGTAGTTACCGCCGCGCACGCTCACCGGCACGGCGTCGGCGACGAGTCCGCCCTCCGGCCGCCCCGCCGCGAAGTAGCTGTCCACCATCTGCGTGACGTCGAGCTCCGCACCGGCCGGTCGCTCGCGGGTCATGAAGAACGCCGAGCGGGGGTCGAGCCCGACCACGACGGTGCCCGCCAGCGCCCCGCGCTCGTGGAGCGCGGCCAGGGCTGTCGCGATCCCGCCCTCGCCGATCTCCTGCTCGTCGGCGCCGATCTCGCGGGCGGCGGCCGGCATCGAGCCGAGCGTCACGGCCACGAGGCGCCCTTCACCGACGGCTACGCCGGTCGCCTGCTTCATCCGGAAGCAACGGGAGAGACGCATCGGCTCCTTCAGTTCGTTCGGGTCACGGGCAGGGCGACCAGCCGGCCGCCTCCAGGCGACCGCCGCAACCGTGCCGCGCGCGGGGATCGCTCCCCGATCGGGGAAGCTGCCTCGCACAGGCTCGGCGGAGACGCCGGTCGGAACGCACGTGATGTGCCACGTGGGCGAGGCCGGATCGGCCCGCTCCGCAGTCGCGCAAGTGGACATGTCGCACTCCGCGACACCGAGGCTGCGCCAGTTCGAGATGACGCCGCGCGCGAGCAGGGCCCACTCGTCAGGGCAGCGAGCGCGCGCAGCGGAACCCGAGCAGCGACGCGTGGTACTTCGGCAGGAACTGATTGCGGAAGGCACAGGCGAGGTAGCGCCCCCCCTCCGACCACGCGCCGCCCCGGGCGACGCGCGTGCGGCCCGTGAGCGGGCCGTTCGGCCCCGCGGGCACGGCGTTGCTCCGGTAGCGGTTCGCATCGTAGAAGTCGGCGCACCACTCCCAGACGTTGCCCGACACGTCGAACAGCCCGTAAGCGTTGGCGTCGAAGCTCGCAACGGGGGCCGTCCGCTCGTGGCCGTCGTCGTACCCCTCGGCGACCGTCCACGACGGGACGGCGCGCTTCAGCGCGAGGTCCGGGTAGTTCCCCGCCCCGGGCGACGGGATCGCGGCGTCGCCCCACGGGTAGCGGCACTCCGAACGGCCGCCGCGCAGGACGAACTCGAACTCGGCCTCGGTCGGGAGCCGCTTGCCGGCCCACGCCGCGTAGGCCTGGGCGTCCGTCCAGGAGACCAGCACGACCGGGTGACGGCCGCGGCCGGCGATCGTGGATCCCGGCCCATCGGGGTGCCGCCAGTCGGCGCCGTGCACGCTGCTCCACCCGTTCCCCTGGACGATGCAGCCGACGCCCTGGACCTCCGCATCGGTGCGGTGGGACGTGGCTTCGACGAACGCCGCGAACTGGTCGTTCGTCACCTCGTGCCGGTCGAGCAGGAAGGGCCGTACCGTCACGCGGTGAGCGGGCTTCTCGTCGCGGTCGGCGTCCACGCGCGCGTCGGGGGTTCCCATGACGAACTCGCCGCCCGCGACGACGACCATCTCCGCGCCGTCCTTCTCGCAACGGACTCTGCCCGCGTCGGCCAGGAAGCCGGCGGGCGCCGCGAGGCTGCGCGCCAACTCAAGCACCGCCGCAGGCGGAGGTGCGAGGTCGGCCGGCGCATCGGACGGGGCCGCGCCCGCCGCGGGCGTTGCGGCGCTCGACGGCCCCGCGACCGCGGCGGCGCCCGGAGACGGCTCCTTGGCCCGGGGAACCGTCGTGCGGGGCTCGCCTGCGGCCCGCTTCGTCGCGCCCGCAGGCATTTCGGCCTGCGAGCCCCAGGTCATCGCGGCGAGCGACGGCAGGCCGTCCGAGACGCTGGGCAGCGCAACCACCGCGAGCGCGCCGGCGGCGGCCAGCGCGACGGCGGCGACTGCGAGCCCGCGTCGGGCGATGGGCTTCCGCGGCGCCGCGAGCGACGTCGCACGGAGCAGCGGCAGAGGCGACGCGATTGCCTGCGCCGTCGGCGTCGCGGGCCCAAGCGCGGGTGCCGGCTGCGGATCCGAGTCCGGCGCGGGCGGAGGGCACATCCACTCGCCGGTCGGCTCGCTCGGGACGTCGGCGAGCGCCGGAGTCGGCGCAACGGCACCGGTCGTCGGCGGCGTCACCAGCGGCGTCACCAGCGGCGTCAACGGCGGCGTCAACGGCAGCGCCGCGGGGAGCGCGGCGGGCAGCGTCGCGCGCAGGGCCACGGCGAGCTCGGCGGCGGACTGGGGCCGATCGCCGGGGTCCACGGCGAGGCAGCGGGAGAGCACCTCGCAGAACGCGTCGCTGAGTTCGGGCGCGAACTGGTGCGCATCCGGCGGCGGCACGTCGCGCCGCACTTTCGCCGTGACGATCTCGACGATCCCGCCCGTGAACGGCGGCCGCCCCGTCGCCAGCTCGAAGATCGTGGCGCCGAGCGAGTAGACGTCCGAACGGAAGTCCTCCGTGTCGCCCGTCACCACCTCGGGCGCGATGTACGGCGGCGAGCCCTTGATTGCTGCCGAAGCGATCATCGCGGCTGCTTCGGCAACCGATCGGGCGATTCCGAAGTCCGCGATCTTCGCTTCGCCGCGGGCGTCGATCAGCACGTTGGCGGGCTTGATGTCGCAGTGGAGCACGGCGACCTCGTGCGCCGCTGCGAGCCCATCAGCGAGTTGCGCGCCGATCCGGCGGGACTCCGCCTCGGAGAGGCGGCCCGCGGCGCGGATCATCGCGTGCAGCGAGCCGCGCGCGGCGTATTCCATCACGAGGAACAGGTGGCCGTCGAACTGCTCGAGGCCGTAGAGCTGGAGGATGTTCGGGCACCCGCGGAGCTTCGCGCAGACGCGCGCCTCGTTGCGGATCTGCTCGATCGCGCCGGGTGTCGCGGCGAACTCCGCGGGCAGGACCTTCAACGCCACCTCGGCGTTCAGCTCGGTGTCGCGACAGAGGTAGACGCGCCCCATCCCGCCTTGGCCGAGCAGGCGCACGATCTCGTAGCGAGGAGGCAGCCGCCGCACGGACTCGGCGTCATCCGGGTCGGCGTTCATTCCGGGGTTCGGCGACACGCCCGTCGGTGACGCGGTCGGCGCGGGCGCCGCCGGACGTCGCGGGCGCCGCAACCGTGCCCAGCAGGATCGCATCCCGGCAAGCGTCAGAGGTTTCGTCACGTTCGTCACGACGGTCTCCGGTCCAACCCGCCCCGATTCAACCGAGGCGCGCGCTGCGGTCGGCGCGCGGCCGCGTGAAGTCGTCTCCGCGCGCACAGACGAATGCGGCCGGTCCCCGAGGGACCGGCCGCGCACACCACGACTGAGCTGGACTAGCCGCCCGACGTGTTCGTCTGCATCGGGTTGATCTCTTGCTTGTCGGTGATCGTGGAGTTCTCGGAGTCGTAGCCGTCCTCCGTGAACGTCACGGTGTAGGCGCCGTAGCCGGCCGACGGGCCCTTGCGCGTGAGCGTCTGGCTCCAGTGGGTCTGCAGGGCGGTCGCGTCCGAGTCAGAGATGCCGGTCGTCTCGAAGTACTGAATGACCGGGATGGCGACGTCGAGCTTCGTGATGTCCTGGGCGTACGTGCCCTGACG
>JAIOPE010000178.1 GCA_021414065.1 Planctomycetota bacterium | reverse complement strand
TGGTCGGCGTCGCGGTCGTCGATCCAGACGAACGCGCCGGGCACGGGCGTCCCGTCGGACGACACCACCTGCCCGCGGATCGGTCGCCCGGCCGAGAGGACGACGTCTCCGAGGTCGCGCGTGCCGGACGCGCCCTCGCCGAGGTCGATCGCGCGCGGCGCGTGGCCGTCGGGGAGGATGACCGCCCGCGCCTTCGCCGGGCGGATCGGCTCCGTGCGGAACCGCCCCTGCGCGTCGGTGAACGCTGTGTTCGACCCGCTGACGTCCACGGTGGCGTCCACGACCGGCGCGCCGCGCTCGTCGATCAGGCGGCCGATCACGACCATCGGCTCGTCGAGGCGGATGGTCAGCGTTCCGGCGTCGCCCGCCTCGCGGAGCAGCGTCCACGCGCGCGGGAAGCCCGCGGCCGCGGTCTCGATCGAGCCGCCGGCGGCGATCCCGACGGGGATCGGGCCGAAGTCGAAGCGGCCGTCGGCGTCGGCGGTCGCCGCGGCGATCTCCTCGAGCGTGTCGTCGAAAGAGCCGTAGAGCATGACGTACGCGCCGGGCGCGGGCGCGCCGTCGGGGCGCACGACGCGTCCGCCGACGGGTTTCGCGTCGCCGAGTTCGATCCCGGTCCCCACCGTTGCGCCCGGCTCGATGTCGAATGCCTCGGACACGCCCGCAGCGACGCCGAACTGTGCGAGCGCCCGCACGGTCGCGGGCTCGCCGGCCCAAGCGAAATCGACCTCGCCGCCGGATACGGTCTCGCCGGTCATCGTCACGACGCGCCCGGACTTGCCGCCGTCGGTGCGTGCCGTGACCACGCGGGCTCCCGCGACCGGCCGGCCCGCGGCGTCGACGACGCGCACGTGGACGTGCGCCGGCACGATCGCGACGTCCTCGGTCATGGACGCAGGCGTCGGTGCCGCGGCGGGCACGGCCGCGTCTTCGACGGGCATGACGGGCGCCGCCGCCGGGCGCGCGCGTCCCCGCGGCGCTGCGGGACCCGTCGCGCGGGGCGACGCCCCGGCGGACCGCGCCGACGGGACGCCGCCCGTCGGTGTCCCGCCGGACGACGGCCATCTCGCCGCCGCGAGACACGCCGCCGCGACGACGATCGCACAGATCGCGAGCCCGGCGACGAGACGCGATCCGGACGTCGCCCGTGACCTCGCAGCGCCGCATCCGACACCCTCGCCATGTTCGAGCGCGGCGATGGGAAGCAGCGCGGCGTGCCGTGCGTCGCGGCCACCCAGGTCACGGTCGAGTCGTCCGCGAACCTCCGCGAGAGCGCGGTGGAGTCGCGTGCGGGCAGTGGCCGGTGCGATGCCGCGGAGCGCCGCAATCTCATCGGCGCCAAGGCCGCGCCAGAATCGGAGCAGGACGACGTCGCGGTGGGGCGCGTCGAGGTCGTTCACGATCGACAGCACGCGGCGCTCGAGTTCGGCGCGCTCCGCGAGTTCGGCGGGCGAGCAGTCGTCGCGGCGGCCCGCGACGGTGTCCGGGTCGGTTCCGTCGCCCGAGCGGGCGCCGCGCCGCGCGTCGTTCCTGCGGAGTTCGCTCGCGCGGTTGCGCAGCACCGTCGCGAACCACGACCGGACGGAGCCGCCCGCGCGCGGCGGATTCCGGAGCGCGCGCTGCCATGCGTCCTGTGCCAGGTCGTCGGCGTCGTTCGCGTCGCGGACGAGCGCGCGCGCGAGGCCCCGGACCCAGTCGCGGTGGGCGAGGAGTTCATCGATCGGGACGGGCGTGTCGGCGGTCATCGTGAAGTACGGAACGCCGCCGGGGGCAGAGCGTTCCCGGGATTCTACGGCATGCCGCGCGGCGCAGTGCTGCGGGTACGATGGCGTCCGATGGGACTCCTCCGCCGACTGTGGACCTCCGCCGCTCTCGTGGTCCTCGCCGTGGCGCAAGCGTGGGCCCAGGACGACGGCTCGGCCCGCGAGTGGAATCAACCGCGCGGCAACAGCGAGCGGTCCGCGTGGGTCGACGTCGCTCCGATCCGGTCGCAGCCGGTCGTGGCGTGGCGCACCGCGCTTCCCGGCCCGGCGTCGGCGTCGCCGGTGACGTGGCAGGGGATCGTCTACGTTCCCACGATGCGCGGGAAGGACGAGTTCGTGATCTCCGCGGTGAACGCGGCGAACGGCGAGATCCTCGCGACGAAGTCGCTCGGCAAGGGCGAGTGGGCGCACCTGGCCGTCTGGCGCGGCACCGTGTTCGCCGTGATGCCGGACGCGGTCCGCAGCTACCGCTTCGACGGGAAGTCGATCTCGCTCGGCTGGAGCGCGCGTCCCCCGGCCTGGTACTCGCAGAAGACGACCTGGACGGGCATGCCCGCCGTCGCGGGCGGCGTGTTGGTCGTCCCGGACGCGAACACCGTGCACCTGCTCGACCCGGCGAACGGGAGGGACCTCGTGCCGCCAATCGTCACGAGCGACTCGTCCGACCTCTCGGACGACTTCGCCACGGTGTGCGTCACGCCCGGCGCGAAGGGTGAGTTGGACATCGCGCGCCTTGGGATCACCACGTGGATCGACTCGATCGTCGTGACGGGCCTGGGCACGCGCGCGCCGGTCGTCGGATCGCACGGCATCACTCGGTCGGTGTTCGACGCGATCGGCCGCAGGAAAGAACTGAACCCGCGCTCGCCAATCCTGATGCGGCTCGGGCGGAGATTCTTCGCGACGAGTCCGACGGGGTTCGTGGCCGAGGCCGACAACTCGTTCTGCGCGTCGGTGATCATCGGAGCGGCGTGCGCTTCGACGCCGATCGCGAACCCCGCGACGATCGTCCGCGACGTCGCGTACGGGATCTCGACCGATAGCACGGCATACGCTGTGTCTCGCGACGGGAGCTACTCGGAACTAACGAAGCGCGGCCAGCTTCCAAAAGGGGCGAAGACCGGCTCCGCGTCGGCGGCCGGCGACGTCGTCTACTTCGGCAACTGGGCGCTCGACATCGCGAGCGGACGTGTGCTCTGGTGCCTGGCCGGGGAGGCACCGCTCGGGCCGCTCGTTCCCGTGGCCGACGGTCGGGCTGTGTTCCTGACGACCGCGAACGAACTCGTGTCGATCGCGGAGCCGGAACGGCTCAGGCCGGCGCCCGTCGGCGCCGGGGGTGACACCGCCCCGGCCGGGCCGACCGCGAAGGACACGTCCACGCCGTCGCCGGATCTGCCGGGCGACGCCGACGGCGCGTTCCTCGCGGACGGCCGATTCGTCGCGGGGCGTGCCGAGGCGCTCGACGGCGGCCGCGTCCGTGTCATTCCCGAGAAGGGCGACCCGCAGGAGTTCGATCGCGAGGTCTGCGTTCTCGGCCAATCCGCGGGGCGACCCGTCACCATCCCCGAGGAGCGTCTCGTCCTTGCTGCGATGGAGGATCTGCTCGACCGCCGGTCCGCCGCGGCCTGGGACGCCGTGTTCCGCGCCTACGCAGAGGCGCAGTTGATCGCCGACGCCGCGCGTGCTCTCGCGGCCGGGAAGCTCGACGGGATCTCCGACGCACGAGCGCGCGAACTCGAGCGGTTGATCGCTGGAAAGAAGGAACACCCGAACGCCGACCTGCGCCGCAAGCGCGTTCGACTCGATGAGATCGCGCTCCGCGACGGCTTCGTCGAGAGCATCCGCGCGGCGTCGGCGTGGTGCTCGGCGCGGGGCCTGCCCGGCGCGGCGACGGTCCTCCTCGCACGTCTCCGGAAGGAGCGCCCCGACGACGCGAAGTCGCTCGAGGCGGCCCGAGAACTCATCCCGCCCGGGTTCCCCGATCCCGTCGGCACGGACGCCGCCCTGCGCTGGCTTGCATGGGCGACGGAGATCGTGCCGGCGGGTGGCGAGTTCGTCCCGCCGGACGCACCCGAGCGTGCCGTCAAACGCGACGCGCCGTGGGACAAGGACGTCCTGCTCCTCCGCACGCTCAACGTGCTGCTCGTCACGAAGTCGTACGATCCCGCCGTCGTCGGCGCGTGCCTGCGTCACGGAGAGGGCGCGATCCGGGCGTGTCAGCACGTTCTCGGCCCGGCCGCACCGCTCACGTCGATGTCGGTCGTTGGCGGGATGGAAGTCAGGTTGCACCGAGATCGTGCCTCGTACTTGGCCGAGGACTCGTCGGCGGACGGCCGCGCCGAGACGTGGAGCGCGGGCTACTACTCGCCGACGTCGCGTGTGTCCCGGTTCTACGTCCCGAGCGGCGAGGAGACGACGTACACCCCGCTGCAGCGCGGGCTCCTCCGCGTCCTCGCGCACGAACTCACGCACCAGTGGATCGACTTGCGCTGGCAACCCGAGGGCGCCGCGTCCGCGACGACGCCCGGCTACTGGTGCGTCGAGGGCGTCGCCCGATTCGTCGAGGACCAGTCCGTGGAGATGGGGCGCCGCGCGGGGCGCCTCGACGACGTCACCGTGAAGTCGCTCGACGTGACGTCGCAGGTCGACGGCCGCAACGCGATCATCCCGCTCGCGACGCTCCTTGCGATGTCGCACAACCACTTCGCCAAGCTCGCCGACGCGCCGAAGCTCGAGGTGCAACTGCGCAACGCGGCGCGGATCTCGATCGTCGATCCGCGTGGGCTCTTCTACGAGCAGTCGGGCGCGCTCGTGTTCTGGCTCGTGAACCGTCGCGGTTCCGAGGGTCCCGCGGCGTTCGCGCGCTACCTGCGACTGCGGTACCGCGGCCGCCTCGGCGCCGACGCGAACGTCGACCCCGCCACGATCCTCGGCTTCGAGTCCGTTGACGCGATGCAGAAGGAGTTCCGCGCGTTCCTGGCGTCGCTCCGTCGCTGAACCGGGAACCGCGGCCGGTCGTTTGCGTCTGTATGTCGGGAGGTTCCCCCATGCGATTCCAGTTCCGTGTCGTCGTCTCCGCTCTGGCCTTGGCGCTGAGCGTTCTCTTCGCCGGGCCCGTGCGGTCGGAGGCGGGCGCGGGAACGCTCTCGGACGACGGACGTGTCGGCGCGGTGACGGACCTCCAGGGGACGGCGTTCGTCCGGCCGTCGGGGCGGACGCGCTGGAGCCCGGTCGCGCAGCGCACGGTGCTCATGCCCGGCGACGAGCTCCGCACGATGCCGCGCGGGGCCCACGCGGCCGAGGTGCGCCTCGCCGACGGCGGTTCGCTCGTCCTCGGGCCCGGCGCGCTGGCGCGGCTGGAATCGCGCGGCCGGTTGCGGATCACGGCGGGGGACGCCGAGGTCGCCGGGGCCGAGGGGCACCCGATCGCCGTGTCGGGCCCGGGCGGATTCGAGACGTCGGTGACGAAGGCGACGGTGGTCCGCGTCGATCCGGACGCGCCGGGCGCCGCGTCCGGGGCGAAGCCGGGCACGACGACGATCCTCGCAGCGGCGCCGCGCTGGCTCACCGGCTACCGCGCTTCGACGACCGACGAGTGGATGGGCTCGCTCCTCGCGAAGGTGGACGGGCGCGACGTGCCGCTCTACGTCGGATACCACAAGGTGAGCGTGACAATCCGCGACCAGATCGCGGAGACGACCGTCGAGGAGTCGTTCGTCAACACGACCGGCGCCACGCTCGAAGGCGTGTTCTCGTTCCCGTTGCCCGCCGGCGCGTCGATCAGCGGATTCGGGATGTGGGTCGGCGAGGAACTCGTCGAGGCGGACCTGATCGAACGGGAGCGGGCCCGCGCCATCTACGAGGACATTCTCGCGCGGAAGAAGGACCCGGGGCTGCTCGAGTGGAGCGGCGGGAACCTGTTCAAGGCGAGCGTGTTCCCGATCTTCCCGCACGGCGAGAAGCGCATCCGTGTTCGGTACACGCAGGTGCTGCCGCTCGAAGGCGCGCAGGTCCGCTACCGCTACGCGCTCCGCAGCGAACTCCTCCGCACGCACCCGCTCCGCGAACTGCGCATCCACGTCGCGGTGCAGTCCGCCACGCCGATCGTCTCCGCGACGTCGCCGACGCACGAGGTGCGGGTGACGCAGACCGCCCACGAAGCGACGCTCGACTACTCGGCGTCGGACGTCACGCCCGACCGCGACTTCGAGATCGCGCTCGGCCTCGAATCGACGACCGCTCTCCGCGCCGTCGCGCACCGCCGCGACGACGACGGCTACTTCGCGCTGCTCCTCGCGCCCCCGGACGCTGCATCGGGCGGATGGAAGCGCGACCTCGTCCCTGAGGGCACGCCGCTCGACGTCACGTTCGTCGCCGACACGTCGGGGTCGATGTCGTCGGTGGACCGCGCCACGCAGCGGCGCTTCATCGAGTCGGCCCTTGCGATGATGGGCGCCGACGACACGTTCCGCCTGCTCACGTGCGATCGTTCCGCCGTCCGCCTCGCCGACGACGCCCTCCCCGCGACGGAGGCGAACGTTGCCCGCGCGCTGGCGTTCCTCGACGCCCGGCGCTCGCTCGGCTGGACCGACATCGACAACGCGCTCGCCGCTGCGGTGGAGCGCGCCACGCCGAAGACCGTCGTCATCTACGTCGGCGACGGCATCGGGACAACCGGCGACGCCGACCCCGTGGCACTCGCGCAGCGCATCGGCCGCATGGCGTTCCCGGCGGGCGCGTCCGTCCACGCGATCTCGACCGGAGCGAGCTACGAGCAGGGCGTGATGGAAGCGATGGCCGCGCGCGGCGGTTCGTTCCGCGCTGCGGGCGACGACCCGGCGCGCACGGCGTACGCGCTCTTCTCCGAGATCGCGCAACCGGCCGTCCGCGACCTCAAGGTGGCGTTCGAGGGCATCCGCACGGCGCGCGTCTACCCGGAGCGTCTCCCGAATCTCGCGGCGGGGACGCAACAGATCGTGCTCGGCCGGTTCCTCCCCGAGGGCGAGGCTGCGCAGTCCGGGCGCGTCACGGTGACCGGAACGCTCGACGGGAAGCCCGTCCGGTACGACGCCGACCTGACCGTCGCGCCGGGCGCCGAGGGCACCGGGAACTCGTTCCTGCCGCGTCTCTGGGCCCGTCGACACCTCGACGCACTGCTCGCCGAAGGTCGCACCCCCGCGATCAAGGACGAGATCGTCGCGATGAGCCAGAGCTACGGGATCATCACGCCGTACACGTCGTTCCTCGTGCTCGAGAACGACGAGGACCGCGAGCGCTACGGCGTCGGGCGGCGCGTTGCGATGCGCGACGGCGAGCGGTTCTTCACCGACGCCCGCACGGCCGCGAACACCGCGGCGCTGCGCGATCAGATGCAGAAGGCGCGGTCGTGGCGGCTGGGGCTCCGCCGGTCGATGCTCGCGGAGATCTCGGGGCTCGGGCGGGGGCTGGCGATCAGCACGTCGTCCGGCGATCGGCGATTCGACGGTGACCGCTTGTTCGAGGGCCCGGGCACGAACGCAACGATCGGCATCGGCGGCGGATCGGGCCGCGCGGTCGGCGCAAAGGCTGGCTCAGACGGCTACCGCGGGCCGAGGGGCGAAGTTCCTCCGGACTCGCGGGAAGCGTCGGACCCGGCGGCGCCCCCTGGCGGCGACTGGGATGCCGAGGGCGGTATGCCGTCCGAACTCGCAGATCACAACGAGTCCGACGGCGATCTGGGCGGCCCTGCGACGCCGGGCAGCGACGTTGACGGATTCTCGGAGAACGCGAAGTCGCCGAAGTTGGAGGAGCGGCTGAAGAGCGCCGAGATGTCGGAGTCGTCCTTGGCCGACCGTTCCTTCGATGAGAATGCGCCGGCCGGCCCGTCGGGTCCGATGAAGGGCGGCGGCGGCGGTCCGCCGCCGGCAGGGCATCGGAGTTTGGCCAGTGGCAAGCCCGTCGGCGGATCGCGGCCCGCGAGTGCTGCGTACTTCAACGGTGCGCCGTGGCTTCGCCAGCAGCTTCTCCAGCGATTCCCCGGACTCGCGCTTCCCCCGAAGTCTCCGCCCGACCCACAGCCGGAACCCACGTGGGACCCTGAGAGCATCGCGCTCCTGAAGTCCGCCGCGGAGCCCGTGGCGCTCCCCGCCGGGACGGATGCCCGCGTCGAGATCACGTGGCAGGACGGCGCCGTCGGCGCGGACGACGACACGTTCTGGCCCATGCAGACAGGCCGGGCGCTCGTCGCGCCGGACCGCTGGTTCACGACGACGCGTTCAGCCGGGGCGGAACCGTACGACCAGTGGTGCGCGCAGGATCGCGGCGTGCTCGGCGTCGGCACGCGCCTCGGGCGGCGTCGGGCCGCGGCGGAGAGCGACCGGGCGACGTGGTCGCAGATCGTCGGCCGCCAGGGCACCGACTTCCTGCACGGGTACGTGAAGAGTTGGACCGCGCGGATCGTCTCGCGTGAGGGCGCTCTCGTCGTAGTCGAATTGAAGTCTCCAGGCGACACCGATCAGCGCTTTGTCCTCACGATCGACATCGAGAAGCGGGTCATCGTCGGCGAGCGCGCGCTCGACAGGGGGATGGTCAGTCACGTCCGGCGCCGCGGCGGGTTCGTCCTCGCCGGCGGACTCTGGTTCGCGACCGAGGAGTCGCTCAGCGACGCCCAGGACAAGGTCACGTGGCGGCGTGCGTTGTCCGTTCGTTCCGTCGCCGCCGCCGAGTTCGACGCCGCCCTCGCCGCGGGCCTCTCCGGCCAAACCGACGCGATCTTCCTCGGTGTCGAGGAGCCGAGCCTGGCTGCGGCGAAGCAGTCCGTCCACGACGGGCACGGCACGTTCGCGGACCATTTCGTGATCACGGTGGACCACGCGGCGTTCTCCCGCTGGGACGACGCCTGGGCGTCTTGGGCAAAGGCCCGCGCGCTCGTGGACCTTCCCGACGCGCGGCGCCCCGGCGCCGACTGGATCGAGGCGACGTTGCTCTCGATGTCGCGTCGCGGCGAGCAGTTCGCTGCGCACCTCCGAACTCTGGCCGAGCGCGTCGTCAAGTCCGGCGGCCCTGCGGCCCACGGCCTCGCGCGGCAGGTGTTCCAACTCGCGTCGAACGCAATGTCGCCCGACGAGCGACTGACGCTCATCGATCGTCTCGAGCAAGCGTGTGACGGCGCTTCGAGTCGCGGCGAGCTGGCATGGCAGCGGGTCCACTGGCAGCAACAGCGCGCGAACACGCTGTCCAACGCCGGTCGTCATCCCGAGGCGATCGCGATCTGGCGCACGCTCTGGGATGCGCAACCGGGCAACGTGCAGCGACTCATGGCGCTGATGAACGCGCTGACGAACGCCGGCGACGTGGACGGCGCGACCGAGGTGTTCCGCATGGTGGATCAGGGTGCGCTGAAGTCGCAGCCCGGGTTCCTCTCGATGTTCCTTTCTCAGTACGTGCGACTGCTCGGGAACGCCGCCCGTTACGACGAAGTGATCGTCGCGACGGATCGCTGGATCTTGGCCGCGCCGGAAGACTCCTCGCCGTACTCGGCCCAGCTTGCGGCACTCATCGCCCTTGACCGGATCGACGCGTTCGACGCGTGGATCGCTGCGCGCGTCGAGGCGAAGGACCTGCCCGGCAAGGACGCCGTCGCGACCGCGCAGCTCACGGCGGCGATCGACCAGGCGCTCGGCCAGAACGTCGGCGCATACTGGAATGCACGCTGGTGGGGCGACGAGTTCGACGTGAAGTGGGCGCGCCCGTTGGCGGTCCTCGCCCGGCGCCTCGCCCGTGACCCGGCCGGGAACGTGAACCTCGCGTCGCGGATCGTGCAGAACTACCGCTGGCAGCGGACGGACGAACACCACCGGCTCATCGAGGAACTGCGCGGCGATCTCGCCGCGCCCGGCGGCATCGAGTCGCCGAAAGCACTCGACCTGGTCAGGCTCCTCTCGTGGCACACGTGGAACCGGAGCAGTGTGGACGCGAAGGTCTGGCGCGACGTCACGGACCGCGTGAAGGCCCGATGGCGCGCCGCGACCGACGCGACTGAACGCGCGGAGCTTCGCAGGTGGACGCTCCAGCTTCTCGACAGCCACCTCGAACCGCTCGAAGCGGCCGACGTCCTCCGCGAGGACATGAAGTCCGCCGACGCCGTCGCGGTTCCGGGCATCGCGAACGACCTGCTGGGGCGGCTCGTGCGTGTGCCTTGGACGCAGGCGATGGAGGACGAAGCGTTCGCGCTCGTTCCGCGCCTCGTCGGGCCGAAGGCAACGGACGCCGAGCAGCGCGCGCGCTTCCTGACCGCCGTCCGCTGGTTGACGTCACGAATCGTCGCGATCCGCGCGGAGTCGTTGCTTCCGCCGCAGGTCGAGCGCGAGAAGCTCCCGCGGGCGGATCTCCGGTCGCGTCAGGCCGCAGTCCGCACGGACGCGCGCAAGGCGTTCGCAGCGCGGCTCGCAGTCGAGGCGAAGACGGCCCCCGCGACGATGCGCCCCTGGCTCGAGATCGAGCGACTCGGCCTGCTCGCCGAACTCGGCACCGAACCCGCGACGGTCGAGGCGGAGACGCGGGAGTTGCTGCTCTCCGCGCCGCCCACGACCGGACTGTCGACGACCGACGACACCGGCGACGTCACGCTCGGCGACGAGGCGACCGTGATCCTGCGCGAGCGGTGCGTGTTGACGCTGTCCTATCTAGCCGTGCGACGCGACGCCCCCGAGGGGCTCGCAGATCGCGTCGTGGCACTCTTCCGCGACCGGCTGGAGAAGGAGCCATCGACGCTCGACTGGCGGTACGCCATCTTCCGTCTGCTCGTGGCGCTGGACCGGGTGCCCGAACTCGAAGCGGCGCTCCGCTCGTGGATCGAGCCGGCGAAGGTGGACAGTCGCTGGCGCACGGCGCTCGGGTACGTGCTCGCCGAGACGGGCCGGATGCGCGACGCCGCGGAGCAGTTCGAGGAGGTCGCTCGTCTCGACGAACTCGACGCGCCCGGCTACGCGACGCTCGCGGACTGGTACCTGGTGCTCGACGAGAAGGCGCGGCGGGAGTCCGCTCTCGACAGGCGTCTCGCGCAGGTGGACGAGAACACGCTGAACATGTGGATCCAAAACGAGCGGTGGCGCGTGCAGTCGCGCGGCAGGGAAGGCGTGCCGCCGACGATGGACGACGAAGTGCTGCGGCAGGTTCGCGTGCTTCTCAGCAAGTCGTCGCACCCGCAGAACGTGCTCTACTCCGTCACCGGGCTCTACCAGGCGACCAAGGACTTCCGGATCCTCGCGGCGTTCGGCGACGGCGTCGTCGGTCACACGCCCGAGGGCATCTACGGGTTCCTGGAGGCCGCGGGCGGGACGATCGAACAGGTCCACGAGGAGGCGACCTGCGACGAGATGCGGCTGCGAATCGAGGAGCGGCGCGTGTCGGCGAAGACCGACACCGACCGTCGCGGACTGGCGCTGCTGCTCGTCCGCGTGGAGTCGCGCGCAGCGGAAGTGCTGGACCAGCGGGGACCGCACGCCGCGCGCGCGCTGGCCGATCTGCGCGCCGCGCGGCTCGGGACCTGGCTGCCCGGCGAGCGCCGTCTCATGGCGGACTTCCTCGCGTCTCTGGGCAAACTGCCCGACGCCGCGCTGGCGGCCGAGCAGGTGGACCAGTTGAAGGAACTCCACCGCGTCGAGACGCGAGGCAGCGTGGACCGACTCCGCATCGGTGCTGCGCTCGCACGGACCCAGTGGGGCTACGGGCGCCACGACGACGCGATCGACGGCCTCGTTGCCGCGCTCGACGAGTACCGGCAGGCTACGGGCGGCGTGCTGCCGCCGCAGACGGTGGACCTCGCGGACGTGCTCGCCGACTGGCACGAGGCCATCGGTCGGTACGCGGCGGGCGAGACGTGGCTCGCGGCCGAGACCGCGCGTCAGGTGAGCGTCGTGCAGCGCCAGTGGTACGAGCGCCGCATCTTCCAGCTCTGGGCGAACTGCCTCGCGGGCGACGGCACGGTGTCGCTCGGATCGAAGGCGGACCTGTATCGCGCGGCCCGCGACCGGATGGAGCGCGCGTTCTTCGTTCACGCGCCGGACCAGTTGGACGACCTCCTCCGCATCGTCTGCACGCTGCACAGCACGGCGCACAAGCACGTCCGTATCCCGGGCGTCGGCGACGACCTCCTGCGGTTCGCGCGGGGGGCGCTCGTCGAGGCGATGCCTCGCGTGGGGCAGCAGGCGACGAATCTCGTCCAGGTGGTCTCGGAGACGATCCACGAGATCGCAGGGCCGCTCCCGGCGCTCACGTACATGGTCGAGCGGATCGAGGCGGAGCCGACGTGGCGAGCGCGCCGCGGTCGGCAGGGGGGCTGGGCCTCGTACGGGTATCGGATGGCCGAGTGGCGTCGCGAGCAACCGGCGATCGGCGACATCGAGCCGCGGCTCCTCGCGATCGTGTTGCGCGAGCTGGAACGCGACCTCTCCACGGTGCAGGGCAACTGGCGGCACATGTACGGTTCGAAGAACTCCCGCGAGTTCTGGCGCGAGAAGGCCGGGGACTTTGCGGACGTCGCCCGCAAGGTGATTGCGGCGAGCCCGGAGGCGCCGTCCGTGCTCCTGCACGTGGCGAGCTACCAGTGGGGCGGTCTCGGCCTGAACGACGAGGCGATTCGGACGCTGGAAGATGCCGACCTGCGCAAGGCGCTGCGCGAGGACGGGCGTTACCGGCTCGTCCAGTGGCACCAGGAGATGAAGCACTGGAAGGAGTCGCTGCCGCACGCCGAGCGACTCGTCGCGGAGCGTCCGGACGTTCTCGACTACCGCGTGCGGCTCATCCGCGCGCTGCACGGCGTCGATCGGGACGCCGACGGCAAGGCACTCGTGGACGCGACGCGCGCGCACTTCGCGGACCTCGTCGCGCGGAAGCTGTCGAGGAACGGCGTCGCTGCCGCGCTCGCAAAGGTGTGCGTCGAGTGCGGGTACCACGAGCGAGCCGCGGTGATCCTCCCCGAGGCGATCAGCGAGCGGCGTCTCGCGACGCGGGGCGGGCGTGGCGACAGCGAACTGTCACGTCTCTACGGGCTGCTCGCACAGACGTTCACCGGACTCGGTCGCCACGACGAAGCCGTGGACGCGGCGTCGTCGGCGGTGGTCATCTGGGGGTTCTCGGACGACAACCGCCAGGGTTCGCTCATGGGGCTGCGCGACGCGATCGCGGGCGTGCCGGACCTGGCGGCGTGGACCGCGAAGTGGGAGGCCGACGTTGCGGCGACCGGACTCGACGCCCCGGTGATCCGTCTCGCGCTGGCGGAGGTCCACATGAAGCGCAAGGAGCCTGACGCCGCGCTGCGTCACCTGGTCGTCGCCCGTCGCCACACGCCGGACGACCCGACCGTCCACGCGCAGATCGTCCGCGCGGCGGAGATGAAGAAGGACGCGGCCGGCGTGGCCGACGCGCTCGCGGCGTCGATCGAGGCGCTGCCGAAGCAGCCGGATCTCTATCCGCGCCTCGCGAAGGTGCTGACCGACCTCGGCCGCGCGGACGACGCCGAACGCGCGCTCACCGGGCTCGCCGAGTACGCGCCGAACGAAGCCGACGGGCACCGCCGCCTGGCGGATGTCTACACGAACGCGAAGCGCCACGCCGAGGCCGTCGTGCAACTCCGCCAGGTCGTTCGCATCCGGTCCACGGAACCGGCCGGATGGCTTGATCTCGCGCGGTCGCTCGCGAAGTCCGGGCAGAAGGTCGAAGCTCGCGAGGTGCTCGACAGCGTGTTGCGCGCGCCGTGGGGCACGGGGCAGACGAACGCCGTGGACAACGTCCGCCGCGAGATCGAGTGAGGCTCGCTACACGCCGACCAGGTCCGCTTTCGCTACACGTTCCGTGATGGCGCGGTGCGCTGCGTCGCGGGTTGCGTTCCCATCGTCGGAAGCCGGCGCGTCGCGGACCTGACGATGGGCGAGCGGCCGTGCGAGCCGGGCCTCGAAGGCGTGGGGCGCCGTCTGCGCCACGCCGCTCCGGAGCCGCCGCCACATGACGACGGCGAACAGAACTGCGTACGGGACGACGATGCTCATCGTACCGACTGCGAGGATCGTCTCACCAAGGGTCCATCCACGGCTCATCGAACCACCTCCTGCTGCATCACCCGGGGCGCTGCCCCCCCGGGGCCGCAGGGTGGGACGTCCGATCGATTGGACGCCCCATGGCGGCAGTTGTCCGCGGGCGCAACCTGCGTGCCGATCCGGCACGATCGCCGTCTCCGACGGGCCCGCGCGGGCTCGGTGTAGCCTCGCCCGGATGACGACTCCGCCCGCCCTTCGCAACCACTGGACGCTCGACCCGGCGGTCACGTTTCTCAACCACGGGTCGTTCGGCGCGTGTCCGAGGACCGTCCTGGAGGCGCAGTCTCGCTACCGCGCGCAGATGGAGGCAGAGCCGGTCCGCTTCATGGTGCGGGAACTCGAGCCGGCACTTGACGACGCCCGCGGCGCGGTCGCCCGGTTCGTCGGCGCCGACTCCGCCGACCTCGCTTTCGTCCCGAACGCCACGACCGGCGTGAACACCGTGCTGCGGTCACTCGCGTTCGCGGCGGGTGACGAACTCCTCACGACCGATCACGTCTACAACGCCTGCGGGAACGTACTCCGGTTCGTCGCCGAACGGAGCGGCGCGCGCGTCGTCGTGGCGCCTGTTCCGTTCCCGATTGCGGCGCCCGACGACGTCGCAGACGTGCTCCTCCGCCACGTCACCCCGCGCACGAAGCTCCTCCTCATCGACCACATCACGAGTGCCACCGGCATCGTTCTCCCGATCCGACGGATCGTCGAGGACTTCGCGTCGCGCGGCATCGAGGTGCTGGTGGACGGCGCCCACGGACCGGGCATGGTCCCGCTCGACCTGCGGAGCCTCGGTGACGCCGGGATGTCGTACTACACCGGCAACTTTCACAAGTGGGTCTGCGCGCCGAAGGGCGCAGCGATGTTGTGGGTCCGTCGCGACCGTCAGGCGGGGATCCGTCCGCTCACGATCAGTCACGGGACGAACTCGCCGCGTACCGAGCGCTCGCGCTTCCGCCTCGAGTTCGACTGGGGCGGGACCGACGACCCGACGCCGTTTCTGTGCGTTCCGGACGCGATCCGATTCATGGACGCGCTGTTCCCCGGCGGTTGGCCCGAGGTGATGCGCCGCAATCGCGCGATGACGCTCACGATGCGCAGGAAGCTCGCGGCGCGCCTCGGTACCGAGCTCCCGTGCCCCGACGACATGATCGGCAGCCTGGCGACGATCCCACTCCCCGGCCCGTGCGCGTCGTCGGGTGGCCGCCCGCTCACGGCCGACTACGGCACGGACCTTCAGATCGCGCTCGCCGACCGCCATCGCATCCAGGTGCCCATCATCGAGTGGTTCACGCCGGTGCGGCGGTTCGTCCGGATCTCGGCGCAGGTCTACAACACCGAGGCCGAGTACGACCGGCTCGGCGACGCGCTGATGGCGGAACTCCCGGGCTAACGCCTACGACATCGCCGCGAGAACCGCCTCGAACCGCTCGTTCGGAACGGTGACCGCCAGGTTGTACTGCGCGATGCGCCACGCGCCGTCGGCGCCGCGGACGAACACGCCGCTGCCGCGGAGGCATCCCATGCGAGCGTGCGTCAGGTCTTCGTCGAACCAGGCGACGTCGCCCCGCACCGCGACGTCACGGCGCTTCGCGGACATCGTCCAGCCGCGCCCGCCGGCGAACCGCGACGCGACGAACTCGCGGAACGCGGCGCCCGCCCAGCGCTCCGTCGCGTCGGTGCCGAGGAAGACGCCGTCGTCGGCGAAGTGAGAGAGGAGCGCGGGCCCGTCGGCGCGCGCGGCGGCGGCGTGGAAGGCGTCGAGGACGAGGTCGATCGGCGTCGCGTCGTTCATGGGGCGACAGTCTGACGCGGCGCCGCGTCGCGGCTCAGAGGTTGCGAAGGAACCCCTCGTGAGCCCCTGTTGCGTCCTGGTGGCCCGGGGCAAGGCGCGGGCGCGCAGGCGACTCCACGGAGCGAGCCGGCAAGCGACCGCAACGCAGCCCCGGGCCGCCAGGGCGCAACGGCTTGCCGGCGCGAAAGTTGCGCGCGGCGGCGCGGGTCGGTGCACGACACCCGGGCCGCGACGTCGCAAACCACGTCGGCCCTGCGTCGCCCGAAGCAACTTCCGTGACCGGGGTCGCGGGGGGTTCCTTCGCGGCCTCTCTCAGTAGTCGAGCGGCGGGACGCTCGCCTTCGCGATCCAGACGGCGGCGGCTGAGAGCAGCGCGGCGATGCCGACGATGACGATCTCAGCCCGCGTCCGGAGTTCCCGGCGGCGCACGCGCAGCACGATCGTCGCGAGGGCGAAGCACACGACCGACCACCAGGGGAGCTCGGCGAAGAGCACGCCGTTGAGCCACAGGGCGGGGAGCAGGACGCACGCGGCGTTCGCGGCGCCGTCGGAGTTCACGTCCATCCGCAGCGACAGCAGGAAGACGGCCCCAAGCGCTGCGGCGAGCACACCGGCGAGCTGGCCCACGACGAGCGTGCCTGCGATGACGAGTGCGCCGGCGGTGGCCACGGCGACGAGCGCGTGGCCCGCGAGGCGCGTCGGCTCCCGCATGGGGCGTGGCCCGTCGTTCGCGGCGCGGGCGGCGCTCGCGTCGAAGATGGTGCACGCGGCCACGAATGCGGCGCCGAGCGTCACGGCCCAGCCCGGCTCGCGGGCGAAGCGCAGGGACGCCGCGAACACGAGCACGAACGTCGTGCCGCAGAACCAGGGGCGCGTTCGGATGCGACCCCGCAGGAGGCGATCCAGCGCGAGCGTGGCGCCCGTGACGACCGCCAGCGGCAGGAGCGTCTGCCACGCCTCCTTCGGGAGGCCCCGCGGCAGTCCGTTCAGCGCGAGGTGACCCGCGGCGTAGGCCGCCGTGACGGCGAGCCACGTGGGCACGCCGGGGGGAGGAGTGACGCCGCCGGACGCGGCAGGCGCCGCGCCCGGCGGGACGGAGCCCCGCGCCCTCCAGCGGAGGAGGAACAGCACCGCCGCCGCCACGGCTGCGGGGAGCAGCGCGGCGAGGACGGCGATGCGCGCGGGATCCATGGTGGTTGGGGCCTATCTGGGTTTCGGTTCGCGACGCGCTCGCGATGAGCAGAGCGGCCGGGCCGGACCGAGGAGAAGGGGACACGGCGCTCGCAGGGACGTCCCCGACGAGGTAGGCCCGAGCCGCGGACGATGCCCGCTTACTTCTTCGCCAGCTCGGTCGCGATCGTGAGCGTCACCTCGTCGCCCGCGCCGGGGAGCATCTGGGTCATCCCGTAGTCGCTGCGCTTGATCGTGAACGTCGTCTCGTAGCCGACGAGCGGCGTGCCCTTCATCTCGCCCGAGCCGGTCTTCACCAGCTTGATCGTGATCGGCTTCGTTTCGCCGTGGAGCGACAGGTCGCCCGTGACCTCGGCCGTGTCGGCGTCGATCGTCTTCACGCCGGTGCTCTTGAACGTGATCGACTCGAACTGCTTCGTGTTGAGGAAGTCGGGGCTGCGCAGGTGCTTGTCGCGGTTCGCGTTGCCCGTGTCGATGCTCTCGGCTTTCACGGCGAACTCGACCGACGAGACCGCGCCGGTAGCGGCGTCGCCCTGGACCGACACGGTGAAGTCGTTGAAGCGGCCCCACGACCAGCTCGTGCCCATGTGCTTGATCTTGAAGAGGACGAAGGTGTGGACCGTGTCGCCCGCCCAGGTGGCGGATTCGGGCGCAGACCACGCGGCCTTAGGCGCGGACAGCACGAACGGGCTGGCGAGCGCCGCGGCGGAGAGGACGATTGCGGCGGTGATCAGTTGCTTTGATCGCATGGGGGCTCCTGGGGGTACTGGTGGACGGAGTCGAACGCCGATGCGGCGTGCGGGAGTCAGAGCATCCGCGCCCGCCCCCGGCCGTCGCCAGGGAGTTGTGAGCGCGAGCCGGATCGGACGGTGGGGGCGGCGCGCCGGTTCCGTGGACGTCGCCGCTGTACCGTTCGCGGCTCGTGCCTACCTCGTCGGGAACCCCGCCACGAGTGCCACGTCGCGTTCTCCTCGGTCCGGCCCGGCCGCTCTGCTCCGCGGAAGCGCGTCGTGAACGGAACTCTCCGTCAGTCCTCCTCCGCGGGCGGCGATCCGATCGCCGCTCCGGGAACTCCGGCCGCGGGAACGAAAAGGGGCCCACGCAGCGTGCGCGGGCCCCCTGCGCCGGTTGGCGCCGAACTGACTACTTCGACCAGTCGAAGAAGCGGATCAACGCCCCCGACTTGCTCGTGGTGGGCTTCGTCATCGAGAGCGGGACCATTGTCTTCGTTCCGTCGCCCGCGATGCTGCCGACGATGAGGTCGGTCGTCTCGCCGCTGTCCACCGCCGCAGCCGCCATGAAGACTGTCGCGTCGGAGAACGTGAAGTCGCCGTGGCCACGAAGCACTCGCGTCGCGGGGGCCGCTGCGCCCGCAGACGTGACCAGGGACTCGGTCGTCCCGATGAGGATGTCGAGCGCGCCGTCTCCGTCGAAGTCCACCACGTTGAGCGCTGCCCCGCGCAGATTGTCGTCGGCCGTGCCGGCGCGCGGGAGCGAGGCGAACGCGGCGCTGGTGACGTCGGCGAAGCCCTTGCCCTTGCCATCGTTTCGCAGGATGCGGAGCGACGAGACCTTGTAGTCGCGGGTCCCGAGGTGCGTGTCGAGCGGGGCGTTCGCGATCAGGACCAGGTCGGGCCTCCCGTCTCCGTTGATGTCGCCCACCGCCAGGCGGTCGGCCTGCCAGTGCTCGGCGCCGCCCGCACTGGGCAGCCACGACGAAGTCTGGTCCGTGAAGAACCCCTTCGTGTCGTTGATCAGCACGCGGGTGGCCGTGCGCGCCTGATCCGAACCCGCATACGCGAGGCCGTACGGTGTCACGCGTGTCGGATCGTCCCAAGTGACGAGGATGTCGAGCGCGCCGTCGCCGTTGACATCCACGAGCTTCATGTCGCGTGCGTGATAGGCGATGCTCGTGCTCGGCGTGTCGCTGCACTTCGGCAGTCGCGTGAACGTCGCGTCCTCGAATGCGCCGGTGCTGCCGGTCTTGTTCAGGAAGACGCGCAACGCGGGAGTGTCCACCCGGCGGCCGTTCGGGTCCCAGCCCATCGCCAGCCCGGTCGCGGTGGCGTCGTCGCCGGAGAACGTGACCTGGTCCAGCGGGTAGTGCAGCGTGGCGGTGCGGAAGTGGTCGGTCGCGATCACGACGTCCTGTTCGCCGTCGCCGTCGATGTCGCCCACGGCGAGTGCGGTGACGCGCCCGCCATTCGTGGTGCCCGGGGACAGCAGCGGATACGTGAGGCCGTCGTCGGTGTCGAAGACATCCCAACTTGACGTGCGGACGTGCGGAGAGATGCCGGAGATGCCGAACACCCCCGCGGTGTCGTTCAGGAGGATGCGCGCTTCGAAGTCACCGTCCGTGTCCGGCACCGGAACGTCGCCCAGGAGCAGGTCGGCGACCTTGTCGCCGTCGATGTCGCGGACGACGACCGCGTGCGCCTGCCACGAGTCCGCCCCCGCCGAGTCGCTGAACGCCTGCGGCATGTTCGTGCCGGTGACGTCCACCATTCGACCGTTCTGGCCGAGGAGGATGCGCGTGAGTCCGCTGCGCGTGCCGCCCGATGCGCCGTCGGAGACGATCACCATGTCGTCTGCGGAGCCGTCGTTGTCCACGTCGGCGAGGACTCCGCGCACCGCGCGGAAATCGTCCACCGGGCCGATTGTCGGTGAGCGGTCGATGACCGGGTCGGCCCAGCCGACGAACGTGAGTGCGGACAACACCGATGCTGTCTGCGCCGCCTCGTCCTTGACGAGGAGGTTGGCCGGTCCGGCGGACCCGAAGGGGGCAGTCACGACGATCCCGGTGGGGGTGGACGCGACGAACGTGCAGGTCCGTCCACCGAGCGTCGCGACGTCACCCGCGTCGAGGTTGGTTCCATCAATCGCGATCTGTGCGCCGCCGCCGACGGCGATGTGCGTGGCGTCGATGGTCGCTTCGCCCGAAGCCGCCACGTGCGTGATCGTCGGTGCCGCGATGTAGTCGTACGCGACGCTCGACTCCGTCGTGCGGCCGAACGTGTCCTCGAGGAAGATGTGCACTGGAACGAGCGAGGGCGGGACCACGACTCGCAGGCGAGTCGGATTCACGCGGATCACACTCGTCGCAGGGGTGCTTCCGAAGCGCACTGCGATCCCCGGGTCGAAGTTCGAGCCGCGGATGTCAACCGTGTTGCCGCCCGCTCTGGGGAAGGCGCGGAGGACAGTTCCCGAGGCATTCACCACGTCACCGAACCAGGGCTCCGGCACGTAGTAGAAGTAGTCCTCGGCTACTGCCGCCTGGCCGTCTGCAGCGATCACGGAGATCGCAGCCGTGGTGCCGATCGCGAGCTCGGGTGGGATCACGTCGAGGGCCGTTCCACCCGCAACGACCGTGACCGTTGCGGGCGTGCGGTCGAACAGCACGGTCGGAGGCGCCGCCTCCGAGAAGTTGCCGCCGGTGAGCCTGGTGGACATGCCGGCGACGCCGTGCATCGGCTCCTCGAGTGACTGGAGCCACGGCTCGGCGTCGGAGAGCACCACCGGCTTCGCCCCCGCGGGGCGGCCCTTCGGCGTCACCTTGATCGTGACGTTGACGACGGAGACGCCCGCGGGGTGTGCCAGGCGCAGCTTGTAGGTGCCGTCGCCGCCGTTCAGCGCCAGGCCCTGCAGCCGCAGTGAGTTCTTTCGCACCGCCGCTACGGCACCCGGGACCGCATGCAGCCGCGGGTCGGAGATCGACGCCAGCGAGACGGGCGCTTTCGAGCTCTTCCACGTCACCTGCAGGTCGAGAGTGGATCCGTTCACGGCTTCGAACGGGATCGCGGACTCGCCGACGTCGCTGAGGCTCATGTTCTTGCGCACGATCGTCGGAGCCGCTGCGGTCTGGAACGCGATCGTGTACGCGCCGCTCGTGCCCTTCTTCCCCGTGACGCGCACGGTCCACCGGCCGGTCCGGGGGATCTCGAACCGCTTCATCATGATGCCGCCCGCAGTCAGTTTGGCGCCGAGCAGCGCCTCGTCGATCACCGCGCCGTCCGGCGCGATCAGCGAGAGACCGGGGACGAGCGGTGAGCCCTTCGCAGCCTTCACCGTGACCGTGATCCTCTCGCCCTCGATCATGCGGGAAACGTAGTCGTCCGAGTCCGGCCGCATCTCGGTGGATGTGATCGCCGCAGCGAAGCGGTTCCCGCCGAACGCCGGGCCCTGGGGGTCGGCGGCGAACGCCGTCGCAATCGTGGTGAGGAAGAAGAGCGTTGTGAGTGAACGAATGTTCATGCGAGTCATTGGAGGCACCTCCGCGTGGATCGATGTCCGTGTGTCTGTATTATCGACGGGCGCCGATCGCCGCCGGTTTCACATACCGGGCACGATCCAATGAATTGCTGGCAATCAGGGCGGTATGGTGATGTTGCTCACACGATGATCGGCACTTTTCGCGAGTCCGCGGGCGCGGACTTGAGTCACACCCGCCGGTCAATCGGAATACACTCTGAGTGAATGAGCGTGTTAGTGCCGACGGGGTTTGCATTGACTCGACGCCGTGCGGGTCCGCACGCTCGGCGGGCGGCAGGAGCCCCTCGCGGGCGTCTCGCGGGCGTCTCGCGGGCCGCGGGATCCGGCGCCGTTGACGCGCCCGCCGAACGGTGCGACGAAAACGCGGACGGGAATCGCCCTCGTCGCGGGGGCCGGACCGACGATGATCACCGCGCGCCATCCGGCGCGAGGAGCGATGCATGGCCGACGCCGTCCGGTGGCACTACATCACGGGCAGAATGTTCGTTCCCACCTGGCAGGAGGGGGTGATCCGGACGTCGCCCGACCCGGTGCTGATGCAGCGGCAGGGGATCGCCGATCCGCCGGCGGGCTACTTCGACTGCAAGCCCGTCGCGTGGTTCTCGACCGCGGATCCGTGGGAGCCTTCGATGGCGATCAAGTTGCGTCGGAAGGACGGTACGAGCGAGTTCGTGCGCGACCTCGCCGGCAACGCGCGTCACGGCGGCGGCATGTACCGGATCGGCGTCGCGGCGGCCACTGCGCCGATCTCGTGGACGGGGTACCGAAAGGGCGGCTTCGACATGCCGGACGTCTGCAACCGCATGGCGAAGCGCGCGAAGGACCTGAACGCCGACACGCGCAACTGGTGGGCATCCGAGGTCCAGGTCCCGCGTTCGCTTTGGACCCGCGTGGAGGTCTGGTCCGACGAGCTCTGGAAGCCCTGGTCGCTGTTCGGCGGAACTGCGGAGTAGTGCGCGCGGCGTACTTCCGGTGGGAACGGCTTGGGCCGTGGGCGCTCGTCAGGGCCGCCCGCGCGGTGGCGGTGGTCGCAGCCATCGCTCTTTCTCTCGCGGCGGCGCCGCCGTCGGCACGGGCGGACGGCGGGGACCGCCTGGACGTCTGGCGCCGGGCGAGGGTCGAGGCTCCGGCGCGCCTCCGAGCGCACGCTGCCTGGTGCGCCGAGCGGAAACTCGTCGCGGAGCGTCTTGCGGCGTTCGAGCGGGTTCTCGCGCTCGTTCCGGACGACGCCGACGCGCGCCGCGCCCTCCGCTACGTCAAGATGAAGGACGGGTCGTGGAAGCGGTCGAAGACCGATGCGCCGCCGCCGTCACCCGCTGAGCTCGCGACCGACGCAGCTCGCCGCCTCGACGAGGCACTGCTCCCGCTGCGGTCATCCGCCATCCAGGTGTTCGAAGACGCTGAACTGCCGATGGCTGAGCGCGAGCGGGCCCTCGACGATCGTCTCGCAGTGGATCCCGACGATCCGGACGTTCGCACCGCAGACGCGGAGACGAACGTCGGGGGCAAGTGGGTCCTCGACGAGACAGTGCGAACGCGCGAGCGGGGCGCGGAGCTGAAGGCGACCGCCGCGGCGGCGCTCAAGGAGTTCGCGAAGCCCGACGCATCGTCTGCCACGGCCGACGAGTTGGCGCTCGCGGGCCCGGTCGCCGAGGTGTTCTCGAACGCAGCGGCCCGCGTCGTCGGGGCCGCTGGCACCAAGGAGGCGCGTGCCGCAGCGGTGGCGGTCGCCGCGTCGCAGCCCGTGTGGTCCGGCGCCTTCGCGACCGACCCTCCGCGCGTGCCGGAACTTCGTTTCTACCTGTTTCCGGCGCCCGCGGCAGGTCACGCGGCGGTCGATCGCGACGACACCATGACCGCAGAGACGCGCACCTGGGTGAAGACGCTCGACTCGGCCTGGCGGCCGAAACGCAACGACTGCCTCATCTGGGCTGCCGAGGCTCCGAATCGTGTGGAGTTCGCGCTCCGGCAGGCACTGCAGGTGCAAGTGACTGCCGCGTTCGAGGTGACGGAGAAGCGTGGGTGGGCGTACGAGGGCATTGGTCACTGGTTCTCGGAGGTGGTTCTCTCCGCACACCACTGCACGTTCGTCCGGCGACCGGACTACGCCGATGCCGGCGGCCCGGACGCGCGCGCACAGCGCCTCGAGTTCCTCCGCGGGTCGCGGGATTGGCTGCTGGCTGCGCGCGAACTCGCCGGCAAGCCGGAGTGGCCGGGCATTCGCGCGGTCCTCGGGAAAGACGTGAACGGGCTCGCTCCGGACGAGCTCCTCGTCTCATACGTACTCGCGCGGTACCTGATCGAGGGCCGGGCCGACGTCGCCGTGCGCGCGTTCACCGAGGCGGGGCGTGGCATGGCTCCCGACGCCTGGGCCGAGGGATGCCTCGGCTTCACGATCGAAGGACTGGACCGCCGCATCCGCCGCTGGCTCCGCGAGACCGGCGAGAAGTGAACGGCCTCCGAACCTCTCCGCCCCGGCTGTGCACCGCGCTAAGTGGCCGTGTCGAAACAAGTGGCACATTCGGCTGCGTTCCAGTGAGCCGGCTGCAAGGCGGGCGAGGCGGGCAAACTCTACGGAGCGAGTTGCGCGCCGAGCCCAACGCAGCAGCAGGCCAGTCTCGACGAAACCGGAACACAGCGGCGAAGCCGGCGCGCGGCTTGCGCAACCTCGCAGTGGCTGGCAGACCCGCGACGACGGCAAGCCGCGTGACCGAATGTGTCAGTTGTTTCGACACGGCCACTAACTTCCGGCGTTCGTCGGCGCACGCTGCGCCGCTGAGGAGGCGCCGTTGACGTCGCGCGTGCGGCAGTTCGTCGAACGGAACCGAGACGCGCTCCTCGTTGCGTGGCTCGGCGCCCTCTTCCTCATGCCGTTCGCCGCGACCGGCTGGTTCCGGAACGATGCGATCCACTACGCGGCGGTCATCAAGAGCACGCTCGCGAGCGGCGACTGGCTGACGCTCCGATTCGGGACCGAGCCGTACTTCAACAAGCCCCCGCTGTTCTTCTGGGTTGGGTGCGCGACGTTCGCAGTGCTCGGGGCGACGCCGTTCGCGGCACACGTGCTCGGCGCGGGTTCCGGGATCGGGTTGCTCCTCGCCGTCCGTTCGCTCGGCGCACGACTGCTCGACGCGCCGCGCGGAATCGTTGCAGCGATCGTCCTTGGCACCGGCACGGTGTTCCTCCACAACACCGGCGTCCCGCGACTCGAGGCGCCGCTCGCACTGTGCTCCGTGGGAGCGTTCGTTGCCGTGCTCGCGGGCGAGGGCGACCGGCGGAAGTACGCGTGGTTCGGCGTGGCGGTGGGCTGCGGCGTGGCGATCAAGGGGCCACCGGGTCTCTACCCCCTGGCGATCCTCGCCGTGTGGTCGCTGCTGCGCCGGAAACTCGCGCCATGGAACGATCGGTGGTTCTGGCTCGGGATGCCGGCCGTTGTCCTGTTCATCGCTCCCTGGCTCGTCGCGAACCACCTGCGATTCGGAGACGTCTTCACGAAGGCCTACTTCGTCGATGACCTGCAGGCGACGGCCACCGGCGAGCGCGTCTCCCACAATCCGTTCCTGAAGTACGGGCACGATCTTCTGACGGACTGGTGGCCCTGGATCCCGTTCGTCGTGCACGGCGCGTGGCGGGCGATCCGGCGCGTGGTCCGCGGCGAACGGGACGACCTTGCGACGCTCTCGATCGCCTGGATCGTCGTGGTGGCGATCACCATCCTCGACCTCGGCCGAGCGTACACGCGGTACGTCTACCCGCTCCTGCCGGCCACGTCGATCCTGGCGGCCGAGTCGATCGTGGCGATCTGGCCACGGGTTGCCGGGCCGTCGCTGAGGAACGCACTCTTCGGTTCGCTGCTCGTAGGGACGCTCCTGGTCACCTTCGGACCGATCGATCCGCACGGCGGCGAGATCCCCGACGCCGTCCTCTTCGAGCCCTGCCTGCGCACGCAGCACGCACTCGAGCCGATCCTGTTCGTCGGTCAGCGCGTACCGAAGCGGTTCCAGGCGGCTGCGATCTTCCACTGCGACACGATCGTGGACGCGATCCCCGTGAAGGTCCTGCGCGAGCGCGTCCTGCGCGACGGTCGCGTCGTCTGCGTCGCTCCGCGCGACCTGCCTTCGTGGCCCGACGACCTGTCGCGTCGCGTGCTGGTCGCAGGCGAGAGCGATGACCTCGTGGAGGTCACGCCCGCCGCGATCACGCTGACGGGCAAGTGAGCGCCGTCGGCCGCTCTGCGACGTCGCGGTTCAGCGGCCGTGTGCGGCGCGCAGCAGTTCGCGCAGGCGGGATTCGACGTCGGGCCGCGTCCCAGCGAGGTCGTTCTTCTCGCCCGGGTCGGCCGACACGTCGTAGAGCGTCGTCGGGCCCGTGTCCGGGACGACCATGTGGAAGGTGCCGTCGAAGACCGAGCGCCGACCGGATCGGATCGCGGTCACGTCGGCCTTGGGGTAGATCCCCGCAGCCTTGTCGGCCCATGTGACGTAGCCGCCGTCGAACCCGTAGGCGATGCGCCCGTCGAGGTCCCGCGTGAGCGGCACGCCGTCGCACGGCGGGGAGTCCACGCCGCACGCATCGAGCACCGTGGGGAACACGTCTTCCATCCGCACCACCTGCTTCACGGTGCGTCCGCCGTCGAACCTGCCGGGCAGGCGAAGCAGGAGGGGGACTCGCAGCAGTTCTCGGTCCATGCGCACGCCGTGCTCGATCCAGCCGTGGTCGGCGAGTCCCTCGCCGTGGTCGCTCAACACGACGATCAGCGTGCGGTCGAGAAGGCCGGCGGCTCGGAGGCCGTCGAGCAGCGTGCCGACCTCCGCGTCGAGCGTCGCGACCTCGGCGTCGTAGAGGTCCGAGAGAGCGTCCTTCTCGCCGGGCGCCCACGGCTCGACGCCGAGGCACAGCCCGAGACTCCGCGGGAAGACGAGATCGCGGACCGACTCCACCGCTTCCGGCGGCGTGGTCGGCCGGACGAACCGCGATTCCACGCCGCGCGGCGGGTGATACGGGTAGTGCGGTTCCATGTCGTTGATGAAGCAGAGGAACGGCCTGTCGGCGTCGCCGGCGGACGTGGAGAGCATCCAGTCGAGTGCCGCGGTGTGCGTGTCGCGGGCCCACGGATACGTCCGCCCCGGGATGCGGAAGAGCGCGCGGTCGGTCTGGAACCCTTGCGTCAGGCCGAATTCGGCGGCGACGTACGGGTTGTTCGAGTACGAGGCCGTGCGGTAACCGGCCGTTGAAAGGAGCTCTGCGAGGGTCTCGTACTCAGGCGCGAGCGCTGTCGATCCGTCGTTGTAGAGCCGGTGGTGTTCCGGTCGCAGCCCCGTGAAGAGCGTTCCGTGCGACGGTCCCGTCCACGATGCGGGCGACCAGAAGTCGGAGAACCGGACCGCGTCCTTCGCGAACGCATCCAGCCGCGGCGTGGTGGGGCGGGCGTATCCCAGGAAACCGCAGCGGTCGGCCCGCGTGGTGTCCATCAGGATGACGAGAACGTTGGGTCTTGCGGCGGGTGGATCCGAACCGCACGAGACGAACGCGACGCCGACGGAAACGACGCCGACCGCCATCGCGCAGCGCGCGACGACGATCGGCCCGAGCGGCGTGCGACGGAACGGGGAACGGGCGGGCATCGCGTTGGAATCACGGGATACCCGCCGCCCGGCGGAGGTGCGAGCGAATAGAGCGGCTACTGCTTCATCCCGTTTTCCGAGGCGAAGCGCGTCATGAGGCGCTCCTGCAACTCGGGGAGCTTGTCGCGGACCTCGAAGACGACCGTCTCGCCCTTCGGTCCCGCGCCGATCATCGACTTCGAGTACTGCATCGCGTGGGACTTCTGCCACGCCGCGTGGGTGTCTTCGTCGCCGAAGACGTACGTGCGGCCATCGTGAGCGTCAACAGCGTAGTAACCGGAGTCCTTCTTGACGATCGACCCGGCCTTGTCCACGGACGCAGGGTTCGTCCCAGGGCAGGCGCACCCCGCGAGCGACAGCGTCAAGACGCCGGCGGCGAGTACTGCGGCGGCACTGGCGGAACGGATCGAGAAGCGGATCGCGTCGCCGCGGGCACCACGAACGAGGCTCAAATTCGAACGGTTCACGTGGGGGTTCCTCCAGGGGCACATTGCCCGCGGTGGAGTGTCGGCACGACCGGAAGGGCGCCCAATCCGGGATCGCGGGTGGGGCCGGAACTCGCGCGAACTTCACGGGAGCTTCGAACTTCCGCCCTGAACGTCGGTGACTGCGGGCAGCGCCTCGGGCGTGCGGAGCAGGTGGACGACGGCCTTGGTCGCCAATTCCATGATGAGGTAGGGCTTCACGATCGTGTCCGCGTCCGCGGGCAGTACGCCAGGCCGCGCTTCGCGCGTGCTGCTCCGAGTGTCGTCGCCCGATCCGTAAGCCGTGTCGCCTCGGTCGATGTCCTCGAGCGTCGCCACGAAGAGCGTCGGCACCGGCGCCCAACCGGGGAGCGTGTGCGCCCGCGTGGCGAGTTCCGGTCCGTCCATGCCGGGCATCACGACGTCCGTCACCAGGAGGTCGTAACGCCGCCGGCCGGCGAGGGCCAGTGCCGACTGCCCGTCGGCCACGACGTCGGTCTCCACGTGGATCTTGCGGAACGCCTGCTGCAGGAGCAGGCGCGACGTCGCGTCGTCATCGACGCCGAGCACGCGACACTGGGAGAGGTCCCGGCCGGGGTGCGACGGATTCTCGATCTGGCGTTCGATCAGGTCCAGCGACTGCCCGATCGTGCGGAGCGCCGACGCGCTGAGACTCGAGGGCCAGGCGATGAGCGCCCGCGTGAGCCACTCCGCGACCGCTGCGAGCTGCGGGATGGATGGGAGTCCGAACGCTTGCGCGGCCTGCAGGCGGCGCATCGACGTGGCGAGCACGTCGAGCGCGGGCGGGACTTCGCCGCCCGCGTGCATCTGTGCGACGGCCGCGCGGCACTCCTTCGCGTAGCCCGCGGCGCGTTCGAGGAACTCGAACAGGGCGGGGTCCGCGGTCGTCGGCTGAGCCGTCCGTGCGCCGCCCGCGCCGCCGCCGACCTCGGCGATCAGGAACTCGAGGACCTGCTCCGGAGGGTAGTTCGACTTGCCGACGACTTGATCGGCGCCGGCCTCCCACGCCGCGAGCGCCTCGAGCTCGAGGAACGCATTGGCGAGCACGAAGACCTTCACGTCGTGGCACTCGGGCAGGCTGCGAATGTCGCGGATGAGCGTGACCGCCTCGCCGTGCGGGAGTCCGAGGTCGAGCAGCACGGCGTCCGGAATCCGGTGCGAGATCGCCAACAGCGCTTCGCCGCGGTCCGACGTCAGTTGCGGCGTGAGTCCGCGGTTCGTGAGGAGCGTCGTGTAGAACGCAGCCTGTGCAGGGTCGTCATCGACGATCAGGACGTGCGCCATGGCGGCATCTTATGTGATCGCCGCGCGAAACGCGGCTGCAACCCGGATGGCCGTCGTCGCGTTCGCTCTCGTCGGGCACCATCCGTTCCCGGCGACGCTTCGCAGCGTTCCGATCTGGAGTCCAGATGTCCGAGTCGTTCAGGCATTCCGCGCCCCGCGCCCGCGTGATCGTCTTCGTCACACACGCATTCGTCGCACACGCCTTGTTCGCAACCGTCTCCGTGGCACTGTTCGTCGGCGCACGCCCCGCGACGGCGGCGGACGTCGCGCCGGACCCGCGGGCGCACATCCGGTCCGTCGAAGATCGGCTCGCCGATGCGGCGCGGGCTCTCGTCGATGACGACCGCGCTGCGGCGCGAACTGCGCTGGCTTCCGCGTCGGCGTCCGCATCTGCGACGGAGGATTTTCCCCGTCAGGCCCGTGCGGTTCTCTCCCGGCTGCGCGCCAGGATCGAGCGGGTCGGCACCGTCCTTGGCGCGGCGGGCGACGACCTGACGCCGTCGGCCTTTGCGATTCGCGACGCCGCCGGCGCGGCGCGCGCGGTCGCGCGTCGGCTGGAGGGGGACGCTGCCGCGCCGCTCGATCTCATCGAGGTCGGTGGCCGTACGGGCGCCGTCCACCGACCGGGCCGTGCGTCGGTGTTCCGCGTCGTGCCGGCGTCGTGCGCCGCGGACGCCCGGGTGGACGTCGTCAACGACGACGACCAGTTCGAGGCGATCGTGTCGAGCGTTCAACCGCTCGGGCGCGGACGTTTTCGCGTGCGGTGGGGGCCCGATCTCGGCACGGCGCGTGTCATCGCCTCGGCGTGCGGCGCGACGTACGTCCGCCGCGCACTCAATCTCGGGCCGCCCGGGGCGCTGGCCGTCGCCGCGCCGTCCGGCCTCGACTACGGGGCGACCGTGTTCGCGCGTGTCGGCGGCGTAGCTCCGAGCGCGGGCCCGTCGATCTCGGGCACCGGGCCGTTTCTGTTCACGGTGACGCCCGACCTTCCCGCAGGACTCACGCTCGATCCCGCGACGGGGGCGACCGGCGGGGCGGCCACCACGGCCGGACCGGCGACGGTCCACCGCGTGACCGCGCGCAACGTGCGGGGTTCCGTGTCGTCCGACCTGACCGTGGATCCCGATCCCGCGCTGCCGGCGGCCGTCGTGTCCCTTGCGGGCGGTTTCGCGATCGAGGAGGTCGTCGCCGGGGCCGTCTTCCCGTCGAAGATCGCCCCGGCCCCCGATGGCCGCGTCTTCTACGACGAGCTGCAGACCGGTCGCATCCGCGTGGTCGGCGCCGACGGCGTGCTGCGTGCGGAACCGTTCGCGACCGTTCCGATCCAGACCGGGAGTGAGCAGGGACTCCTCGGGATTGCGCTCGCGCCGGACTTCGCGGCGAGCGGGCACGTTTACGTGTTCGCAACGACGCCGCCGTCCGACGGCAGGCCCGCGCGCAATCGCATCCTTCGGTTCACGGGGGCGGGCGACGTCGCGACGTCCGGCCCGGACGTGGTGGTGGACGATCTGCCGACCGGCGACACGCAGAACGCGGGCGTTCTGCGGTTCGGTCCCGACGGGAAGCTGTACGTCACCACCGGCGACACCGGCGACGCGGCGCTCTCTCAGGCCGACGGCAGCCTCGCCGGGCGGGTGCTCCGCTACGGCGAGGACGGCACCGTACCTTCGGACGGTCCCGTGCCCGGGTCGCCGGAGTGGGCGCGCGGGTTCCGCAACTGCTTCGGGCTGGCGTTCCAGCCGGGAACGGGGCGGCTCTTCGTCACGGAGAACGGTCCGAACGCGCACGACGAGCTCGATTTCGTGCTGCCGGGGCGCAACTTCGAGTGGGGCGCTCCGCCCGACGCATCCTTCGGGTCGCTTCGCGGCATCCGTCTGATCGACTGGACGCCGGTGATCGTGCCGACGGGGGCGGCATTCCATCCCGGCCCCGGATTCGGCCCCGAGTACGCGGACAACCTGTTCTTCGGGAGCTACGACCTGACGCGCGTGCGCCGGATCGTTCTCAGTGGCATCGACGTCGAATCGGAGACGACGTTCGTGCAGTTCGACGAGTCCGACTTCGTCAACAAGCCGCTCGACGTGGCGGTGGGACCGGAGGGCGAACTCTGGGTGTCCACCTTCGCGTCGATCTGGCGCATCCGGCGGGATTGATCGGCGTCGTTGAAACGGCCCGCCCGTGGCCGACGTCCTTCGCAATGAGAAAACGGCGTGACCCTGGTAACGGACCGGTGTCTCTGGTGTAGTGTTCCGGGCGACGCGGACTCGACCCGCGGCGCCCTCCGGGAGGTGAAGCGATGACTCACGGCAAGCTCATGAGCGACCGTCCTCCGTTCGTGCGAAACGCCTCGGCAGCGCGCGGACTTTGCCTGACCACCGCGGTCCTGCTCGCCACGATCGGTGGGAGAGCGCAACCGCTCCGCGCAGACCCTGCGCCGCAGACATTCTCGTTCGACGTGCAACTGGCGCCGGTGCAGGTGGACGGCACGTTCCAGCTCACGATCGACACGCCGACCGGACCCGTGCAGGGCACGCTGCAGGTGGACACCAGCGTCGCCGGCAAGCTCTCCGGCTCGCTCGTGGTCGGGCTGCGGTCGTTCGCCGTGAAGGGCAGCGTCTCGCACGGAAAGAAGGGCACGCACGCCGCCTTCACGGCGACCTCGGGGCCGGATCGGATCTCGTTCTCCGGCGGCATCGTCGGGACGACCCTCGCGGGACGCTCGACCGGCAAGGGCTCGCTGGCGTCCGGAAAACACAACTTCGCCGCGAATCTGGCGACCGCCGGCGCCGAGACGGCGACGCTCGAGTGCGCGGTCACCGAAGACGCCACCGGCCGGCTCACCGGTACGGGGCACGTCATCGCCTGCGGCGACACGATCGACCTCAAGGTCTCCGGGTCGCGCGGCAAGAAGACGTACTCGCTCTCCCTGAAGCAGGGCAAGACGTTCAAGTTCACGGGCACCGGGCCGTCCACCACCGGTGACGTCGCCGTGAACTGGACGGTCAAAGGGTTCGGCGCGAGCGCGTCGGGCGTGGGCGCCGTGGTTGCGTCGGTCGCGGCTCCCGCCCCGCTCACCTACGCCGCCGGTACGAGTGAGTTCGAGACCGAGACGACGATCGTGCCGCTCGCTCCGCTCACCGGGTCCGCCCCGCGCGGGAAGTTCTCGATCGCGCCGTCCGTCCCCGCAGGGATCGTCTTCGACGCTGCGACGGGCGCGATCTCCGGCACGCCGATCGAGGTCCGCGACACGACGGCCTACACGGTCACGGCGGCGAACTTCGCGGGCTCATCGTCGGCCGTGGTGAGCTTCAAGACGCGCATCAACCGCGCACGTTCGTTCGCCGCGGAGACGCGCACCCTCGCCGACGACGACCTGCGCCACTTCCTCACGCGCACCCAGTTCGGCGTCCCCGCCGGCGAACTCGCGAAGTTGCAGTCCCAGGGGCTCAGCTCGTTCATCGACGCGTCGCTCAACTTCAACCAGTCCGGACCCGCCGAGGCGATTGCGGCGCCGGAACTGGTCAACGCCACCGACCCCCCCGGCTACTCCGGGAAGTTCCCGAGTGCCACGCAGCTCGCCCGCTGGTGGTCCAGCCTCATGATCAACTCGAACAACCCGTTCCAGGAGCGGATGGCGTTCTTCTGGTGCGACCTGTTCGCGGTCTCGACCGACAACCTCGAGACCGGCGAGAACCACCTGATGCAGGACTACGTGAACCTGTATCGCTACGAGGGCAACGGGAACCTGCGTTCGTTGCTGCTGAAGATGGCCCGCTCCGGCGCCATGATCAAGTACCTCGACGGGTACCGGAACACGGCGACTGCGCCGAACGAGAACTTCGGCCGCGAGTTCTGGGAGCTCTTCACTCTCGGCGTGGACAACGGCTACACGCAGGCCGACATCGTGCAGGCTGCTAAGGCGTTCACCGGCTACAAGCAGACCACTGACCCGACCACCGGCCTCGTGTCGATGGTCTTCGACCCCACGCGCCACGACTCTCGCAACAAGACGGTCCTCGGGTTCACGATCGGCGGCCAGCCGGTCACCGACGACTACCAGGCGATGGTGGACCTGACGTTGGACCACGCTGCGGTCGCCGAGTTCATCACGACCAAACTGTTCGAGCACTTCTGCTACGAGAAGCCGCCTGCCACCCTCGTCGCCGACATGGCGGCGTACCTTCGCTCGCAGAACTACGAGCTCGCGCCGTTCCTTCGCGCGCTGCTCCGTTCGGAGGCGTTCTTCTCGACCGCTTCGCGTCGCTCGCTCGTGAAGAACCCGGTCGAATTCTCGATCGGTTTCATCCAGGCGACCGGGCTCAAGCTCACGCCATCGACCCTGCAGGGGCAGTTGTCCACGCTGGGCCAAGTGCCGACGCAGCCGCCCACCGTGAATGGATGGGTGCAGGGAGACCTCTGGTTCTCGGCTCAGAACATGGCGGACCGGGCCAATCTCGCGTACCTGTGCATCGAGGACACCACGCGTCAGCGCACCGCGGGGATCGAAGTCGCGAACATCCTTCCGCCGATCGGGCAGCGCAGCGCGGGCGAGGTCGTTGACGCGCTCACGAAGCTGCTGCGGGTGACGCTCTCCGACGCCGAGCGGACGTCGTGCATCGACTACCTGAACACGCAGCGTCAGACGAACGGGACCTACACCGCGTCGACGTTCGACGGCAGCAGCCAGGCGCACCTCGACGAGCGCGTCCGCGGCCTGCTCTACATCCTCGCCCAGCACCCGACCTACCAGATCCGCTGAGAGCCAACGGAGAACCACCATGCTCAACCTCGGCTCGTCCTTCCGCCTTCCGAAGAACATCACCCGCCGCGACGTGATGCGAGCCAGCCTGCTCTCGGCCGGCCTCATGGCGCTCGGCCCGATCGGCCGCCGCGCGTCGGAGGCATCCGGCGCCCCGCTGACCGGCCACAAGCGACTCGTCGTGATCAACATGAGCGGAGGGTGTGACACGCTCCACATGGTGATCCCGGTCGGCCTCGCCCAGTACTCGGTGCAGCGCGGCGCGATCACAGTGCCGTCGTCGTCGGCGCTCGCGCTGAACGGGAACTCGCTCTACAAGCTCCACCCCAGCATGCCCCGCGTGCAGGGCCTTTGGAACTCGGGCGACGCCGCCGCGGTGCAGCGTGTCGGATACCCGACCGCGAACCTCTCGCACTTCGAGAGCCAGGACATCTTCAGCTACGGCGTGCGCAACGGATTCGGCCCGCTCGGCATCAACCCCAGCGGCTGGATCGCACGGTACGCCGACCTGAACACGTCCACGCCGCTCGGCGCGGTCTCCGTGGGGTTTGGGCGCCCGCTCGACTTCGTCGGCGGCACGACGAACCCGCTTCTCGTGTCGAGTCTCGCCGGATTCAAGCTCACCGGAACGGGTTCGACGAACGCGCGGCTCTACCGCATCGAGAAGGCCCGCTCCATCCTCCAGGCCTCCTCCACGACCGGCCTCGCGTCGGAGGCGAAGTCCGCTCTCTCGTCGGCCCACGACCTGACCTCGCAGGTCGCGACGGCGCTGAGCGGCCACACCACGTATCTCTCCACTGCGGGCGTCACGTGGCCGAACACGACCATCGCGAACCGCATGAAAGACATCGCGGCGCTCATCCAGGGCGGCTTCGAGACCCGGATCTTCTACACCGGGTTCGGCGGCTTCGACACGCACGGCGGACAGGGCGCGGCGTCCGGCGGCGCGCTGCCGCCGCTCTTCTCGCAACTCGACGGCGCGATCGGCGCATTCTCCGACGAGATGAAGGCACTCGGCGTGTGGGACGACGTCATGATCGTCGTCATCACCGAGTTCGGGCGGCGCACCGGGGTGAACGGTTCGGCCGGAACCGACCACGGACATGCATTCTCGAGTCTGCTGCTCGGCGGCGCGATCTCCGGCGGCTCGTCGTACGGCCCGGACCTCACCGATGCGGACCTGACCAACTCGTCGGGCTACCTCTCGTACGGCGTGGACTTCCGCAGCATCTACAAGGAAGTCCTGAAGGACCACCTCGGAGCCGACCCGATCCCCGTGTTCCCGGAGCCGCTCGCGATCGAGAACGTCCTGAACTTCGTCTGACGGGCGCCCCCCGACGATCCTCGCGCGCGACGGAACCGTGCGCGACGGAACCGCGAACGGCGCGCGGCTGACGTGCGTGGCGAGCGCCCGGTCGGCTCGTCGCAGAAGGCGCTTCTCGCGGAGCTGCTGTTCCCTGAGTTCCGCGGCGATGCCCATGACGTTGCGGGCCACGACCATGCCCGCGAGCCGCCCGTCCTTGTCCACGACCGGCAGGGTCCCGAAGTCGCCGCGGCGCAGGATCTCGATCGCCTTCAGGGTCGGCGTCTCCGGCGAGAGGCACACCGGGTCGCGTTTCATCACGTCGCGGACGGGGATGGCCGAGAGCGACTTCGCGTCGCCGGTGCTGCTGGCCATCGCGCGGAGCAGGGCGCGGTAGGAGACGAGTCCGACCAGCTTGTGGTCGCGGTCCTCGACGGGTACGTGGCGGGTCTTCTCCCAGACCATCAGGTTCGCGACGAGGTCGAGGCCGTCGTCCTCGGACACCGTGACGAAGTCGGTCGTCATGAACTGCTCGACTTTGACGTAGTTGTTCTGCCAACCGCCGCCCTCGTCGAGGCGGGCGGGCGTCCAGCGGGCGACCGGCACGTTCTCCCACTGACGTTTGATCGTGCCGGCCGTCAGCGCGTTCAGCTTCTCGCTGATCGTTCCGTGCTCCCCGATCGCGTTGAACGACTTGAGCTGCCAGCGCGAGCCCGTCTGCGCCGTCTCCATGCGTTCGCGGATCGTGCCGAGGTACCGCTCGATGTCGGCGGGGTCAATGCCGCAGGACTCGAGCCCTTCCTTCGCGATGGGCAGCAACTGCTGCTGGATGAGGTCCCTCGCGGAGATCTGCTCGCCTCCGAACCAGGTGAGCTGGGCGGCGATTCCGTTGCGAGCCGCGCCGAAGAAGTTGCCCTTCGCGTCGTCGAACGAGATCTGCTCGGTGATGTCGGGGTAGCGGATTCCCATACCGAGCATGAGTCCGTACCAGAACGCGGCGTTGGCGACCTCGTCCACCGGCGTCGGGCCGCTGGGGATCGCGCGCATCTCGATGCGAAGGTGCGGCTTCCCGTCCGCGATGCCGTAGCACGCGCGGTTCCAGCGGTAGATCGTGCCGTTGTGGAGGCGCAGCGCCTTCAGATCCGGAGCGATGCCCCGCTCGACCTTCTCGACCGGGTCCTCGTCGGAGTCGGTCGCGATCAGCACGCGGTAGCGCGAGATCGCTTCCTGGAAGAGCTCCGTGACGGACTTCCTGACCCACTGGCGGCCGAAGTCCACGCGCGGGCTCGTCTCGCGCGGTCCGGTCGCGGAGCGCGTGTCCACCGATTGCTGGAAGAGCGCGATTCGCGTCTCGTGCCAGAGACGGCGCCCCATGAGGAGCATGGAGTTCGTCGCGGCGGCGAGCACCGGGGCGGCGACCACCTGTGCGATGTTGTAGTACTTCGCGAACTCCGGCGCATCGACCTGGAAGTGGACTTGGAAGCTCGTGTTGCAGCTTTCCGCCATGACCGAGTCCACGCGGAAGAGCAGTTCGTCCACGCCCTTCAGGCGGATCTCGTAGTCCGACCCGCGGAGCGCGGTCATGGCCTTGTTCAGCGCGTAGTAGCGCGGAATCGGGGTCATGTTGTCGAGGCCGAGGTCGGACCGGCGGACGGTGGGGAGGATGCCCGTGAGGACGATCTCCTTGCCCATGCCCTGCGCTGCGCTGCGGGCCTTCAGGAGCAGGTGGAGGAGTTGCTCCTCGAGCTTCCGGAGGCACGGGCCCTTGAAGTCGAGCGGATCGAGATTCATCTCGAGGTTGAACTGCGCGACTTCCGTGACGTAGTGCGGATCCTTCAGCGCTTCGATCATCTGGAGCGCGGCCGGAGCCGCGTGCCAGTTTCGGTCCACGAGGAAGCACTCCTGCTCTGCGCCGATGCGGCGCGCGCCGGACTCGAACATGTTCCGCTCGAGCATCATCTCGAGGGCGCGGAGATCCCGCAGCACCCGGTTGGTGAACCCGCGGAGTTGTTCGGCTTCCTGTTCGGTGTCTACGTCGTATTTTCCGGCCACGGTGGGAGGTTACCTCGGTGAGCGGGGGGGCTGATGAGGGGCGGGTCAGTCTCTGACGAAGTGCGGCGCGGCCGCAGGTCGCTCAGCCGGCGTACATCTGAACGTCGGTTCCGATCCGATCGAGGATCTCGGTGAGCGTGCCGAGGTGCGGGTGGCGCACGACGATGCAACCGTCGGAGATGAGCGTCTGCTTCCAGTTGCGACGCTGCGCGCCGACGGGGAGCAGCGCGACGTCCACGATGTGCTCACCGAACTCGCGCTGGATGCGTTCGAGGCCCTCGATCCGCTGGATGCGGCCCTCGCCGTGGGCGCGCTTGAAGATGTTGCCGGCGTTGTAGCGACGCTCCCACCGCTGGCCGATGCGTCCGTGGATCGTCGCCTCGGCCCACGCCTGCCACACGTCGAAGTCGCAGGCCCAGTTCATGATGTCGGTGGACCGCGCGCCAGGCGCGCGGCCGCCGATCTCGCCGAACACGGCCTCGCCGTCGGCCTTCCGATACCACTCCATGTGGGTGAAACCGTCGCGGAAGTTGAGCGCCTGCAGCACCTTCCGGCCCATCTCGACGCCGCCGGCGAGGTCCTTCTGCTCCGGATCGCGCAGTGCGATCGTCTGCGGGCTGACCCACTGGAGCTGACGCTGCACGAGCGGGCGCGGTCGGTACCACGACACGTTCCAGTAGAGGATCTTCCCGCCGGCGCAGACGGTGTCGAACGTGAACTCCTCGCCGTCGATGAACTCCTCGACGGAGACCTCCGGGACGTGGCTCGTCGCGCGGATCGCTTCTTCGAGTTGCTTCGCGTCGTCCACGCGATGCGTGTCGGCCGAGCCGGCACCAGCGATCGGCTTCACGATGAGCGGGTAGCCGATGCGCTCCGCGGCGGCCCGGACTTCGGCCGCGGTCTTCGCGCGATCGTGGCGCGGCGTGCGGATGCCGACCGCGTCGAGCCGCTGCTTCATCACTTCCTTGTCGCGGAAGGGGACCGTGTCGGCGACGGTCATCCCCGGAACGCCGAGAGCCTCACGTATCCTCGCCGCGAGGTACATTCCCGGTTCCCACAGGCACTCGACGCGGTCGATGCGGACCGCCTGGGCCCAGTGCTTCACCACGCTGACGGTCTGCGCCTCATTCCACAGGTCGTGGACCTGCAGGTAGTCGGTGAGGTGCTTCTGCGCCTGCGGGTGGAGCGCCGTGCGTGGCTGGTCGCCGATGCCCATCACACGGGCGCCGACGGTGCCGAGCCCTGCGACGAACTGCGGCATCTCGGGTGGGTAGCCGGGCGACAGGAACAGGACGTTGGTCATGCCGCCGAGGATACAAGCCGCACCCGGCCGCCGCGAGAGGCGCCCGGGTGCTACTTCATCGGGCCGCGGACCGCCACGTCGTTCGCCGGATTCACGGCGGTCACCGTGCCGCCGGCGTTCGCGGTGGCGATCACGAACTTCCCGCTCACCGAGGTTCCCTTCGGCAGGGCCACCCGGACCTGGACACGGCGCTCCTGCCCCGGCTTGAGCGCCGCGACCGGAACCGTCCGCAACGCGGTGTCGCCCGGGTGCATCGCACCGTCGGGGGAGACTCCGATCGATGCCACGGACGCGGCGGCGGGGGCTGCGCCGACGTTCGAAACGGCCAGCACGCCATCGAGCGTCATCCTCCGGTTGATCTTGCGGACCCGGAGCGAGATCCACACCGCCCGGAAGTCCGGAGCGGCCGCCTGGCCGCCGACCGCCACCTGCACCGTCGCCAGGTTCGAGTCGATGAACCCGTCGCGCGCTGCGAACGTGAACGAGTCGGTCCCGCTGAACCCGACTTCCGGGAAGTACGTCGCTTGCGCGCCGAGGAGGCCGGCCGTCCCGTGCGCGGGCTGCGAGATGATCCGGTACGTCAGCACGCTCCCCGGCTTGTCGGTCGCGACCAGCGGAACGCCGACCGGAACGCCGATGCCCGTCGCGGCGGACGCGTCGAGCGCGACCGGTGCGCGACTCGGGTTCGCCCGCTCGCTGCCGGGGCCGTCGTGGCAGGTCCAGCAGCCGATGATCTGGCCGCGGAACACGCGGTGGGTCCCGAATGCCTGCAGCACTCGGTCCGCCTGCGAGCGTGACAGCACGGTGCCGCGGTAGTCGCCGCCGTGGCAGTCACGGCAGGTCGAGAGTTGCACGTCGCCGCGCTCGAGCGCGTCCGGGTGCCTGTCCACCCATGCGGCGCCGACCGGGTGCATGCCGTGCGGACCGCCGCGCGACGTGACGGGGGCACTGCCGTGGCACGCGCCGCACTCCACGAGCATCCCGGTGTGGCCCTGCACGGCGACGCTCTGCACGTTGTCGCTCGCGTGCGACGACGGGTACTCCGCGTGCGTCGAGCCGTGACACGCCTCGCACGCAAGTCCGCCGTGACCGCGGGAGGCACGGAAGAGCGACACGCCGGTCATCGGGGTGTCGGGGTTCGTGGCGAACGTGGCGTCGGCGGCGTCACGCCAGTGCTGGCCGGAGTCGTAGGCGTCGAGGTACCGGATCTGTCCGTTGTTCGAGACCGCGGTGCCGGTGTGGCAACTCTGGCACGTCGGTTCGTCGAGCCAGCCCTTCCGGCCCTGCGCGCCGACCGCGAGCATGGATCCGTGGCAGCTCTGGCACTGCATCGACATCGCACCGTCCGGTGCGACGGCCGCGCCCATCGCGCCGCGCAGACACCGCGTGACCGCGCCCGGATGGCATCGATAGCAGGCCGACCGGTTCTCGACGGCGTCGAGGGCGAGCCCGTTGGTCGGGTCCCGAACGATCGCGTGGAACCCGTGAATTGCCGTGGTGAGTTGCGGCACGCCTGCGTGACCCGCGGTGCCGAGGGCGTTCGATGCGTGGCAACTCGCGCAGAGCACCGGGCGGTGCGCGACGGTCGCCGTGGCGTAGAGCCCCGCGGCGTCGTAGCCCGATGCTGCGAGCGAGGGCGCCCACGCCGCGGACCGCGACGCGAGGTCGTCGTGACGGCGGAGGATGTTCAGCCGGAAGTCGCGCTGCGGATCCGGGTCGTTCACCCAGCCCGCGGCCGGCATCGCCGACGGCGACGCGCCCGACGCGTGGCACGCGCTGCAGTCGAGCTCGTCGGAGACAGGGAGCACGATATCGGTCGTCGCGAGCACCGCCTGCGACGCGTCGCGGGCGACGAGCCGCATCATCGGGTACGCGTTTCGGTGACCCGCGTCGTCGGTCGGCGTGATCGGGATGCCTTCGGCGAACCACCCGTCCGCAGCCGCGTCCCATGTCATTGCCTGCGGCGTGTTCGCTGCGCCCGGCATCGACTTTCCGGCGAGACCCGTCTCCGCCGCCGGCGTCGCGCCGAAGAGCGCCTGCGCGTTCTGCCAGAAGTTGGCTTTCCACGATGACGCCGTGTTGATCGACCCGTTCGCGTCCGCGACCGCTTCGTACGTGACCGTCATCCCGGCAGGGCTGCGGACCAGTGCGCCGTCGAGCACCAACTGCGCGTGGATCGTGTTGTAGGGGGGCAGGATCGAGAAGACGCCGAAGTCGGCGTCCATGCAGTGCATCCCGAGGTTGTTCCACCCGAGGAGTCGCGTCCCGGGTGCGACCGTCGGCGGCGGCGACACCGCTGCGGAGACCGCGAACGAGACCGCCGCGATGGCGACCGGGCCTGCAAGCGCGAGCACGACAAACGTGCGACGCATCATGGATCACTCCTTGGGTTGGACGCATCGAAGTGTATCGATACGTTCCAGCGGGCGCAGTGACCTGGGTGATGGGAGCACAACGATCGTCGCGGCCAACCGCAGTCGCTGTCTCACATCGCTGCCTCAGATCGCTGCCGCCAGTCCGTGACGGCAAGCCGGGGACGGGGTGAACGTAAGAACTTCCCGACGCGCGGTCGGTCGCCTGGCTGCGGCCCAACACCGCCGCCGCAGCGAGCCCGCGGCGCCGCACGTCCCCGACTCCGCGAACTCTTGTGCCGCCCGGACGACGACGAACTCCCGGTCATCGGCCGTCATGTCGATCGGGTTCCCGGGTCGACCGGCCAGGCGTTCCGTGGCGCGAGTCAGATCTGGCGCGCGGCGCGGCTCACCGGGTGACGCGTGCTCGGCCCGCGCCGCGCCTGACGACTACCGCAGTTCCACCCGGATCAGCGTCACCAGCCGGTTCAGCGCCTTCTCGACGACGGCGGAGTCGGGGTGGCGGAGGATCACGTAGCCCTCGCCCTCGTAGGTGTTCGTTGCCGCCTGGCCGACCTGGGGGAGCTTCGCCTCGATGACGAGAGCGCCGAGTTCCTTCTGCGCCTGCTCGATGCCGTGGATCGCCGCGACGCGGCCCTCGCCCTGGCCGCGCAGGTACGCGGCGCCGCATGAGTACTTCCGCTCGGGCGCGGTGAACTGGTCGAAGACGGCGACGCGCGCCCACGCGGAATAGAAGTCGAAGTCGTGGGCGTAGGAGATGAGCGAGCAGATCTGCGCGCCGGGCGGACGGCAGCCGACCTCGGAGATCGCGATCGACCCGTCGCGGCGGCGGAACCACTCCATGTGGGAGACGCCGGTGCGCATCCCGAGGACGCTCAGCGCGCGTGAGCCGACACGCCGGATGTCGTCGAACTTGGGCGAGTCCACTTCGCGCGGAATGAACACGCACCACTGGATCCAAGGGTTGCGCAGCACTTCGAGCGGCGTCGGGCGGTAATGCGAGAGCGAGTGCCACACGGCCTGCCCGCCGATTGAGACCGTGTCGAAGGAGTTCTCCTCGCCGACGACGAACTCCTCGAGTTGCACTTCCTGCCCCGGCCTGGTCATCATCGCACGCAGCGACTGGTCCAGTTCGTCCAACGACTCGACGCGGAAGGTGGACTTTGCCCCCGCCCCGGCCGGCGGCTTGACGACGAGCGGGAAGCCCGTCGCGAGGGCGAACTCGCGGCCCTCGGCGAGCGTCGTCACCTTCCGGTGCTTCGCGCAGGGGACGCCGCCCGCGCGGAGGGCGTCCTTCATGCGGCCCTTGTCGCGGAAGTTCTCGGCGGTCTCGGCGTCCATGCCCTCGATCCCGAGGCGGGCGCGGACCTCGCCGAGCGGCGTCTGGAGCTGCTCGAGCGTGCCCACGAGCCGGTGGACGTTGCCCATGTGCCGCGCGAGTTCGAGCACGCCGGCCTCGATGTCGTCCGGCGAGAGGCAGTCCGCCACGCGCCAGTGGGCGTGCAGCTTCGACCGCAGGTCGTCCGGGATCTTCTCGATCGGCTCCTGCGTGAGCAGGGCCATCCGGATCTCCGGCAGGGACGCCGCTGCGCGCACGAAGCGGAGGGTCGCGTCCATGAGGAACGGGGCGACGAAGACGACGTTGCGCATGGAACTCATACTCCAGATGGAAGTCGGGGGAGGAAGAAGGGTATCCTTCCGCCCTCGCCCCGCCTCGAACGTGCGGAGGCGCGGAGGCACCATGCAAGGCGTCGTGACCGCGATCCTGGGCGGCGGGCAGGGCAAGAGGCTCTGGCCGCTGACGAAGCACCGCTGCAAGCCCGCCGTTCCACTCGGGGGCAAGTTCCGGCTGATCGACGTGCCGATCAGCAACAGCCTCCACGCAGGCATCGACCGGATCTACGTGCTGACGCAGTTCAACAGCGCGAGCCTCCACCGCCACATGGCACAGACGTACCGGTTCGACGCGTTCCGCGGCGGCTACGTGGACATCCTCGCGGCCGACGAGCGCATGGACCGCCGGGACTGGTACCAGGGCACGGCCGACGCCATCCGCCAGAACTTCGGTCACCTCGACGACTCCGGCGCGAAGGACGTTCTGATCCTGTCAGGCGATCAGCTCTACCTGATGCGCGTCCGCGACTTCGTGAAGCACCATCGGGAGAACGACGCGGACCTGACCGTCGCCGTCACCGCCGTGCCGCGGTCGCAGGCGAAGGGCCTCGGCATCATGCGCGTGGACAAGGACGGGCGCATCGTCGAGTTCGTCGAGAAGCCGCAGAGCGAGAAGGTCCTCGACCGCCTCGCGCCCGATGCCGAGACGCTGAAGCGCCTCGGCTTCCACGCACCCCCCGGGTCGCTCCTCGCGAGCATGGGGATCTACGTGTTCCGGCGCGGCGTGCTCCACGAACTGCTCGAAGGCAACGAGGCCCACGACTTCGGCAAGGAGGTCATCCCCGGCGCGATCCACGAGCGCCGCGTGTTCTCGTTCGCCTACAACGGCTATTGGCGCGACATCGGGACGATCCCCGCGTTTCACGAGGCGAGTCTGGAACTGACGCAACCGCTCCCGCCGCTCAACCTCTACAGCGCCGACTACCCGATCTACACGCACTCGCGGTTCCTGCCCGGCACGAAACTCAACAAGTGCAAGGTGGAGCAGTCGATCCTCTGCGAGGGGAGCATCATCTCGGATTCGAAGATCTCGCACTCCATCGTCGGCATCCGCGCGATCGTCGAGAAGGGGGCGATCATCGAGAGCTCGGTGGTGATGGGGGCCCGCGAGTACGAGGCGCAGAAGGGGCCGCGGCACGCCGTGCCGATGGGCATCGGCGCCGGGTGCCACATCCGCAACTCGATCGTGGACTTGAACGCGCGCATCGGCGACGGCGCGAAGTTGCTGAACGAAGCGGGCGTGCAGGAGTACGACGCCGAGAACTACTGCATCCGCGGCGGGATCATCGTCGTCCCGCGAGACGCCACGATCGCGCCCGGGACGGTGATTTAGTGAGGGTGTGCCTGGTGGCTTCGGAAGCCGCCCCATTTGCGAAGACGGGCGGTCTCGGCGACGTCGCCGCGGCGCTTGCGCGGTACCTCGTCCGCGACGGGCACGACGCGCGCCTGTTCCTGCCGCTCTACGGGCGCATCGACCGCAAGGGGCTCGTCCCCGTCGGGTTCCTCCGCGACGTGCCGGTGCGGATGGGCGACCGCACGTTCACGTTCAGCGTGTGGTCCGGCGCGCTGCCCCAGGGCGGGCCGACGATGTACTTCGTCGAGTGCGCGCCGCTCTTCGGCCGCCAGGAGATCTACTCGCAGCAGGGCGACGAGCACCTGCGCTTCGGGATGCTCTCGCGCGCGGCCCTGGAGTCCTGCCAGCGCATGGGATTCGCGCCGCACGTCGTCCACTGCAACGACTGGCACACGGCGCTCATCCCGCTCTGGCTCCGCACGATCTACAAGTGGGACCGCCTCTTCGCCGAGACGAAGACCGTGCTCACGCTGCACAACTTGGCGTACCAGGGCGGGTTCCCGAAGTCGGTGATCGGCGACCTGTCGCTCCGCGGCTTCGAGAACCTGCTCCACCAGGACGAACTTCGCGCGGGACGCGTCAGTTTCCTCACCTCGGGATTGCTCTACGCGGACGCGCTCACGGTCGTCAGCCCGACGCACTCTCGCGAGGTCCAGACCGCCGAGTACGGCTTCGGTCTCGACGGCATCCTCCGCGCCCGCGGCGTCACCGGCATCCTGAACGGCGTGGACTACGACGAGTGGTCGCCCGAACGCGACCGCCACATCGCAGCGCGCTACTCGCCGCAGGACATGTCGGGCAAGGCGGCGTGCCGCCGCGCGCTCCTCGCCGAGGCGCAACTCGCCGGCGACCCGCAGGGCCCCGTCTTCGGCGTCGTCTCGCGGCTCACGTCGCAGAAGGGGCTCGACCTCGTCCCCGCGGCGCTGGCGCGACTCCTCGCGAGCGACGACGTCCGACTCGTCGCGCTCGGCAGCGGCGATCAGCGCGTCGCGCAGTCGTTCCGCGACATGGAGCGGCAGTTCCCCGGGAAGGTCCGGTTCCGCGAGGGCTACGACGAGCCGTGGGCCCATCGCATCGAGGCCGGCGCCGACGCGTTCCTCATGCCGTCGCGCTTCGAGCCGTGCGGCCTGAACCAGATGTACAGCCTGCGCTACGGCACGGTCCCGATCGTCCGCAACACGGGCGGCCTCGCCGACTCGGTGACGATCTACGACCCGGACACCGGCCACGGCACCGGCATCGTGTTCGACTCGCCGGACGCATCGGCGCTCCGCTGGGCCGCCGAGACCGCGGCGCGTCTCTATCGCGACCGCGCCGTGTGGCGCTCGATCCAACTCCAGGGCATGGCCGAGGACTTCTCCTGGACCCGCCAGATCCAGGAGTACACGGCGCTGTACCGGCGGCTCTGCGAGCGGGGGTGACGGCGAACCCGATGGCCGGGATTGCGGTTGAACCGATCGAGTCCCAGGCGGATAGAGTCTTCCGCGGATTTCCCGTCCAGCAGCCATCCAGAGGAGGGCGCACATGAGTTCCCAGAATCCAGCGCAGTCGGACAAGCAGCAGGGGGTTGCGTTCCTTCTCTCTCTGTTCCTCGGCTCCTTCGGCGCAGACCGCTTCTACCTCGGACAGATGGGGCTCGGCGTCGCGAAGCTGCTCACGTGCGGCGGTCTCGGCATCTGGGCGGTCGTGGACGCGATCCTCATCGGCATGGGTTCGATGAAGGACGCGCAGGGGCGCACGCTCAGCCGCGAGCCGAGCGTTGGCACTCCAGCGAAGCCGCAGGGCACGACGTTCCTGCTCTCGTACTTCCTCGGGTGCTTCGGCGTGGACCGGTTCTACCTGGGTCAGACGGGGCTCGGCGTCGCGAAGCTGCTCACGTGCGGCGGGCTCGGCATCTGGGCGATCATCGACGCCGCGCTCATCGGCATGGGCTCGATGAAAGACGCGCAGGGGAACTCTCTGAGGTGGGACTCCTGAGCGCGGCTGCAACTCTCGCCACGACGCTCGCCGCCGCCGCGACCGGTGTGGCGGCGGGCGGCACGACCGGCCCCGCTCGGCTTCGCCTGCGCGGCGCCGTCGCCGCGACGATCTGCGGCGGCATCCTCGCCGCGAGCGCCCTCCTCCCGCGCGGCGGCCTGGGCGTGCCCACGTGCTTCTTCCGCGTCGTCACGACCGTGCCCTGCCCGTCGTGCGGGATGACGCGGGCGTTCTGCGCACTCGCCCACGGCGACGTGGCCGCCGCCGCGCAGTTCAACCTCGCGGCGCCGCTCGTCTACGTCGCGACGGCGGCGATCTTCGTGCTCGGCGTCGTGCAGACGGTCTGCGGCGCGGACGCGCTCGGCGTCGCGTGGTCGCGGACGCGCCGCGTGCTCGTCCCGCTCACGATCGCCGCGATGGCGACGGCGTGGGCGACGAAGTTCGCCGCCCACGTGGCGGCGTAGCGAACGCTCCGCGTCAGCGGCGGCTCAAAGGTAAGCGTCCGCTGCTCCCCATCCCCCCGACCCAGCGGACTCGATGCGCGTCGGTTTCAACGCGAGATCGGGATCAGCCGCGGCGGGCGGCGGCCCAGTTGCGCGGCGTGAAGCTC
>JAIOPE010000177.1 GCA_021414065.1 Planctomycetota bacterium | reverse complement strand
CGCCTGGACGAGCCCGTCTCATCGACGACTGGCCGACCGCTGCGTTGGGACCCTTGCGTGGCTTGACAAAGCCGACGCTGCGGCGCGTCGGCGAGACCGTCCCCCGGACGATCTCGTACGGCCCCGACGCGAATGCCTTGCGGTCAGCTCCGCGGATCTCGTCCAGGACGGTGTGTCGTCGGGCGTACGAGCCTCGGATCGGCGCTCACCGCAAGGCGCCCGTACGTTGCACGCCGTTCTCGCGCGGAGCTTCGTGACTGATCCGGGCTGGGCGGCGCGTCTGCCCAACGTGGCTCGGTCGAACATTGCGCGATCGAACATGGCTCGGTCGGTTTCGGTGACTGACTGCACTCGTGCGAGCAGGTCTCCGCTCGGGCGCCGACGGCCGCATCCGGGTTGACGTTCTGCGCGGGACAAAAAATCGTCCCGTCTCGGCATGTAAGTGATCGACGGCACGCGCGCGTGCAGGTTGCGACTCGGACGTCGGTTGAGCGCAACGGTTAACGTTTTGCGCGGGACAAAAAATTGTCCCGCCTCGGTACGTAAGGGGAGCCTGTGGGGCTCATTCCCCCGGAGCCCCAACCTGTGATCTCGAAGAAGGTGTCGCTCTCGATGCAGTCGTCTTCCTGGATCAGGAAGATGTTCGAAGAGGGCGCCAAGCTGCGCGCGCTCCACGGCGACGCCGCGGTGCATGACTTCTCGCTCGGGAACCCCGTGCTGGAGCCGCCTCCACGGGTGCTGGCTGCGCTCGTCCGGGCGGCCGATCCGGGGCGTGCGGGCGCGCACCGCTACATGCCGAACGCGGGCTACCCGGACGTCCGGGCGGCCGTCGCCCGGCACTTGGTCGGGAAGACCGGGCTGCCGTTCGAGGGCAAGCACGTCGTGATGAGCGTCGGCGCGGGCGGCGGCCTGAACGTCGTCATGAAGACGCTGCTCGACGCCGGCGACGAGGTCATCCTGCTCACGCCGTACTTCGTCGAGTACGACTTCTACGTGGACAACCACGGCGGCGTGCCGGTGCACGTGCCGACGGATGACGCGTTCCAGCTCGATCTCGGCGCCATCGACCGCGCGATCACGTCCAAGACGAAGGCGATCCTCCTCAACAGCCCGAACAACCCGTGCGGCGTGGTGTACCCGAAGGCGTCCGTGGACGCGCTCGGCGAACTGCTCCGGCAGGCGTCGAAGCGAATCGGGCGAACGATCGCGATCGTCACCGACGAGCCCTATCGCTACATCAGCTACGGCGTGGACGTGCCGTGGGTGTTCGGCAGCTATGAGCACGTCGTGCTGGTCACGTCGCACTCGAAGGACCTGGCGCTCCCGGGGGAGCGCATCGGGTACATCGCATTCGACCCGCGGCTCGCCGAGGTGGACCAGATGGTCGCCGGGGCGACCTTCGCCACCCGCACGCTGGGCTTCGTCAACGCGCCCGCCATCCAGCAACGCGCCGTTGCCGAGTTGCAGGGCTTCACGGTGGACCCCGAGGTCTACCGGGCCAAGCGCGACCGCCTCTACGGTGCCCTCCGCGACGCCGGATACGAGGTCGTCTTCCCGGACGGCGCGTTCTACATGTTCCCGAAGACGCCGCTCGACGACGACGTGGCCTTCGTGCGCCTGCTCCTCGAGGAGCTGATTCTCGCCGTGCCGGGCACAGGTTTCGGCCGCCCGGGCCACATGCGCCTCAGCTACTGCGTGGACGACGCGACGATCGAGCGCGCGATCCCCGGGCTGCAGCGCGCGTTCCGCCGCGCGAGCGGCAGCGCTTCGTAGCTGCGCGCACTCCGTCACACTCGCGTTCCCGCAGGAATCACCAAGGGACGGTCACCGCGATCGCGGTGACCGTCCCTTGGTCCTGCTCGCCTCGTGACTACTTCTTCGAGGCGCGCTTCGCCGGTGCCTTCGTGGCCGGGGCGGCGATCTTGTTCATCGCCTTGGCGAGGCGGCTCTTCAGACGCGCCGCCTTGTTCGCGTGCATCACACCGTGCTTGGCGGCCTTGTCGAGGCGCTGCGTGGCGAGCTGGAGTGCGGCGGGCGCCGCGGCGGCGCTCTCCGCGACGCCGATCGTCGCGCGCGCGCTCTTGAGCGCGGTCTTGACGGTCGAACGTGTGTTGCGGTTCCGCTCGCGGGCCTTCAGCGACTGACGGTGAGTCTTCTTTGCGTGCTCGGTGTGTGCCATGGTCTGTGTGGTTCCTCTGCTGCTCTGCTACTTCGCCTTCAGGGACATCTCCGTCACCTTGTCGGCGACGTCGCGGTAGCCCACGTCCACTTCGTAGACCTTGAGGAACTCGTCCCTCGCGGTCGCAAACTGGCCCTGGCGCTCACGAAGGCGGCCGAGGTTATAGACGATGGCCTTGCCCCGCTCAGAATTCAGGCCCGGGCTCTCCTCCAGCGCCTTCTCGAGTTGGCGCGCGGCGAGGTCGAACAGCCCCTTCTCGATGAAGCACTCGCCGAGAACGCACAGTCCGTCAACGCGCTTCCTGGGGTCCTTGACAGCCTTCTGGAACTCCGCGATCGCATCATCGAGCCGCTTCGCCTCGAGCAACGCCTCGCCGAGCGCGAACCGCAGCGCGAGGTCGGTGGGGTGCTCGGCGACGCGGGTCTGGTACTCCTCGATGACGATCAGCGTGTGCGCGCGTCGAAGTTCCGCGGCGAGGGCGGTGTTCTTCGTCGCCTCCGCAGCAGCGATCTTGCGCTCCGACTGCGCGATGCGGATGTCGCCCACCTGCACCTTGGCGTCGAAGTCGGTCGGGTCGAGCTCGATCAGCTTGCGCCACGCCGCCTGCGCCTCGTCCACGCGTCCGCCGGACGCCAGCGCGCGGGCCAGTTCGCGGAGCGACTTCTTGTCGTCCGGGGTCGAAGCCATGCGGCCCTGGAGCCGAGTGACGACGTCTCCCGCCTGCGCGTCGTCGCGCTGGATGCGGTCGGCCTGCGACAGCTCCTTCGTGCGTTCTTTGTCACGCAACAGGTCGTGCGTCGTGCGCGCCGTCTCGAACCCGGCCTTCTTGATCGAGAGCTCGGCTGCGAGGTCCTTCCGGATCTTGATCGCTTCCTGGCACTTCGGGTCGATCGCCAGGGCCTTCTCGAGGTGTTCGAGGGCCTTCTGCGACTCGCGCCCGGCGAGGAGCCGCCCGAGGGCGACGCGGCAGTGGGTGTCCTTCGGAGCGATCTCGGCCGACGCCTCGTGGACGCCGATCGCGGCGTTCAGGTACTTGGCCTTCTCGCACGTCGCGGCGAGCTCGTGGGCCATCGAGATGTTCTTCGGGTCGATCTTCAGGTACGTCTCGTAGGCGGCGATCCGCGTGTCGAGATTCGGGTTCAGGAGCTTCGCCTTCACCGCCGCGAGCTGCATCTTCTGGGAGAGGCCGCTCGTCGGACTGATCTCCATCTGCTTGACGGCGGCGAGGCGCACACCCCTGCGGCCGGCGCGGTTGTCCGGATCGATCGCGAGGGCCTGCAGGTAGATCTCGATCGCGAGCTCGTACTTCTTCTGCGAAGCCGCGAGCTCCGCCTTCTGGACCTGCTTGGTCACGTCGATCGCCATGGGTGCGTCCTCCTCGGGAGCGGTGCGCGATCGGGAGCCGGCCGTTCCAGCCTGCCGAGCGCGAGATTCCACGGGCATCGTAGGGGGGGGCGACGGTCCGGCAAGGGAATGTTCCGAACGCCGGGACGGGCGACGGTAGGCTCGGCGGCGGGTGGCCTGGATCGTCCGTGGGCTTCCCAGCCTGCCAGCGAACCTGTCGCGAAGCCCCGATGTCGATGAGGCCCGTCCATGACTGATCTGTTCCGTGTCCTGCGCTACCCCGACCCGTTCCTCCGCCGCAAGGCGCGCCGCATCGAGACGATCGACGACGCGCTGCGCGCAGAGTGCCGCCGCCTCGCCGACACGATGTTCGCCCACGACGGCCTCGGGCTCGCGGCCACGCAGGTTGGCTGGGACGCTCGCATCGCGATCGTCTCGGGCACCGGCAAGCCGGGGGACGAGATTTGTCTCGTGAACCCGGAACTCGTAGACGCGTGGGGCAGCGAGGCGCGCGAGGAAGGCTGCCTCTCGTTCCCGAGCGTGGCCGCGGTCATCACGCGCAGGAAGGGCGTGAAGGTTCGTTACACGGGTCTCGACGGCGCGCAGCACGAACTCGAGAACGACCAGCTTCTCGGTCGGTGCTGCCTGCACGAGATGGATCACCTCGAGGGGATCACGTTTCTCGCGAAGATGACGCCCGCCGACAAGCTCGCCAATCGCCGGGCGCTCCGGAACCTCGAGGACGCCGCCGGTCAGACGTCCGACGCGTAAGGATGACGCCCGTTTGAGGACGATTCAGGGCACCGACGGACTCTCGCCGGAGCGGTTCCGCCGCCCGGTGGTCACGATCGGCGTGTTCGATGGCGTCCACCGCGGCCACCGGGCCGTGCTCGCCCGGACGCGCGAGATCGCGGCGCGCACCGGCGGCGAAGTCGTCGTGATCACCTTCCACGTCCACCCGCGGGCGGTCACGCGGGGCACCGCGCCTCCGCTCATCACGTCGCTGCCGCACCGTCTGCTGCTTCTGGCCAGAGAGGGCGTGGACACCACGGTCGTGCTGCACTTCGACGCGGCGCTGCGCGAGATGTCCGCGGAGCGGTTCGTCGAGGACGTGCTCGTGGCCGGGATCGGCGTCCGCGGCGTCGTGGTGGGCCACGACACGCACTTCGGACACGATCGACGCGGCGGTTTCGACCTGCTCCGCGACCTGCTCGGGCCGCGTGGCGTGCCCGTCGAGCGTGCCGAGGCCGTGCGACTCCAAGACGGCGTGGTCGTCTCGTCTTCCGCGATCCGCGAAGCGGTGGCGAGCGGCAACCTCGCGCACTCGGAGCGCCTCCTGGGCCGTCCGCCGGCGCTGTTCGGCACGGTGGTGCGAGGCGACGGGCGCGGACGGCAGTTGGGGTTCCCCACGGCGAACTTGGACCTGGACGGCGAACTGCGCCCCGGTCGCGGCGTCTACGGCGCGGCGACGGAGATCGATGGGCGCACCTGGGCCGCGGTGGTGAACATCGGCGGCCGTCCCACGTTTCTTCCCGAGGGCGCGGACGAGGCCGTGGAGGTCCACGTTCCCGGATGGTCCGGCGATCTCTACGACAAGCCGCTCGAGGTGTTCGTCCTCGGGAAGATCCGAGACGAGCGCAAGTTCGAGGGTGCCGCGGCACTGCGCGAGCAGATGACCGGCGACATCGCGACGCTGCACGAGCGGTTGCGGACAGGCGTCTGGCGCCTCGACCGGCCGGGCTGGGTCAGCGCTTCATGACCGACGGCTCGACACCGACCTCCGCCGCGCCGCCGGGCGTCGCCGCGACGAAGTGGGTCACGCGGAAGACGATCCGCGTCAACCGTGCCGCCACGGCCTGGCTCATCCGGCGGTTCGTGGACGCCGACGCCGAAGTTCTCTTCGTCGATCCCGCCGACGTGGCCGTCGTGCAGGCCCGCGACGGAGCCCTGGGATTCGACGCACCCGGCGCGACCTTCCCGCACGAGGACTCGAAAGGCCGCTGCTCGTTCGAGCAGATCGCCGCGCAGTATTGCTTCAGTGACTACGGACTGCGCGAGATGGGCCGCATCATCGGCGCCGCCGACCTCCCGTCGCGCGCCACGGAACGCGCCGAGGCCGCGGGTGTCCGCGCGATCTGCACCGGGTTCCCGCTCGTCGCCGGCGACGACCACGAGACGGTGGCCCGCTCGGCGTTCCTGTTCGACGCGCTCTACGCATCCGTGACGTCGCGGATGCGGTCCGAACCGGAGTGACGCTAGGCACCGGGCGTGGCGCGAGCGGTACATCTGCGGTCACCGCGGCGGGGAACTTGCCAAGTTCGCCCGCGCCGCTAGGTTCGGCGGGCCTCGGTTGGCGAGATAGCTCAGTTGGTAGAGCACAGCATTGAAAATGCTGGGGTCCCCAGTTCAAGTCTGGGTCTCGCCACCACTTCGCTTCCTGCGCCGCGCGCTGTCGCGCGCGGCTTCGGGCGCTCCGCGGTGGCGAGAGCCAGACTTTCACAGTTGCCTTCGCGGGCCGGGTCACCGACGAGGGTGCGGGTCGTCGGTCCGCTCGGCTACGACGAGCCGGTGCTCGCCCGGCGCTTCGCCGTCGCTTCGCGCCGGCTTCGCTTGACCCGGGCTGCGCTCCCGCTCGTCGTTCAAGTCTGGGTTGGACCAGCTACGCGTTCAACAAGGTGGGGCAGCGGCGCTTCGCGCGCTGCTTGGTGGAGATGCGGCGGCGCTTCGCGCGCCGCATGTGAGGCGCGCGGCGGCGCTTCGCGCGCCGACTGCGTGACGTGCGGTCACGCGGCGTGACCGGAGGGACCCGGGCGGAACTTCACTTTCCCGTGGCGGGCTTCTGTGACTCCAGGAAGGCCTTGATCTGCTCGTACGCGTCTTTCAGAGCCTGGTCCTTGCAGCCGAGGGCGAAGTAACGCTCGAAGTGGTCCATCGCCTTCTTCGTGCGCTCCTTGTCGCCGTAGCTCGGGTTCCTTGCGACGCAGAGGATGGCCAGGTTCTTGTGGGCGTCGAGGAACTTGTCGTCCTTTGCGATGGCCTTCTCGTACTCCTCGATGGCGTCCTTGTCGCGACCCTGGCGGTCGAGGACGTAGGCGTGGAGGAAGTGGCCCATCGGATGCTCGGGGATGGCCTTCGCGATGCGCTCCGCCTCCTTCGCGGCGGCGTCCACCTTGTCGGTCTTGATCAGCACTTCGACGAGGGAACGCGACGCGAGCGGGTCCTTCGGGTCGAGCTTGACGGCCGCCTCGAGATCGGCGCGGGCCTTGTCGGCGTCGCCGTTCGCGTACCGGGCCTCGCCGAGCGCGCGGCGCGCTCCGGCGTCCTTCGCGTCAATCTTCGTAGCCTTCTCGAGCGTCACGATCGCATCGAGGGGGCTCCCCCCTCCGATCTGGGCGCGTCCCAGGCCGACGAGTGCGGGCACGCTGTTGGCCTTCTTCTCGAGGACCTCGCGGAACGCCTTCTCCGCTCCGACCCACTTCGAGAGGAGAAGGTCCGCCTCACCGAGCATGTACGCGGCCCGGAGCCGCTCGGGATCGTCGGCCGGGACCGCCGACGCGAGCTCGGCGGCCTTCTCGTAGTCGCCGCTCTTGTACGCGTCCATCGCCGCGACGAGGGGATCATCGGCGTGGGCGAACGCAGCGGCGGCGAACAGGCCGAACACGAGGACTGCTGATCGAATGGCGGGCGCGGCGCGCTTCATGGCTGGGGCCTCCGCAGCGGGACGGGAAACGGAACAACGGCGCGGACCGACCGCGGAGCGGTGATCCGCGCCGTTGGGCGCGGCACGGTGGAGCGCTCGGAAGACGCTCAGATCTTCGCGAGATTGCGCTGGACGCAGGCGGCCATCGTGGCCTGCACGGCCGTCGAGCAGGCGCCGGCTTCGCGGCCTGTCGAACGGCACTTGTTCGCAGCTTGAGCGAGCGGGCACTGATTCGACGCGGGGAAGTCATCGCCCTTTGCGGCGGCGCCGCCACCACCACCGCCGCCACCGCCACCGCAGCAGCCGCCAGCGAATGCCGACGTGTGGGATGCCGTGTACGCCGCAGACGCGACGACGATCAGCGCGAGCGCGAGGATCTTCTTCATGACGAGGGTCTCCGTGGACGAGGCAGAGTGTACGCCGCGCTCAGTGGCCGTCCGAGAACAAGTGCGTCAATTATTCTCGGACGGCCACGTACGACACGACGCGTGAATCATGGGTCCTGGTCTACGAGACTCCGATCTCACCGACAGCGATGTGCCGAACGGTCGCCGTCCGGCACAATCATGCCGTGACCACTCCGAACTTCAGCGCGAGGCGCATCGACGATCTGTCGGCCAGGGAACTGCACGCCGTGCTGCAATTGCGCGCCGCAGTGTTCGTCGTCGAACAGGCGTGCGCCTACCAAGATCCCGATGCGACGGACCTCGTCGCCTGGCACCTGCTCGCGACGGACGGCGGGCGGTTGGTCGGTTACGCGCGGTGGTGGGACGCCGACGACGGGGTCCACATCGGGCGGGTGGTCACAGCCGGGCACGTCCGCGGCGAGGGACTCGGGCACGCGATCGTTCGCGAGTGTCTCGTGCGGATCGGATCGCGTCGGGTCGTGCTCCACGCGCAGGACCACCTCCGTCGGTTCTACGCGGCGCACGAGTTCGCACCGGTCGGCGACGTGTTCCTGGAAGACGGAATCCCGCACGTCGTGATGGTGCGCGAAGTCGTCTGACCGGACGGCTGCCGGTCAGGACAGGTCGTTCAGGAACGACTGGATGGCGGTCGCTGCTGCGGCAGGCGCCGCCTGCAGGAGCATGTGGGAGGCGTCGATGTCGATGGCGCGCGTCTGCGGCGCGACCGTGACGATCCAGTTCGCCGCGGCGCGGGGGACGACTCGGTCTCGCGTCGCCCGGAGGCAGAGGACGGGAACACGCACGCGCGCCAGTTCCGCGGAGACGTCCACGTCGATCACTGCGCGGAGGCGCGCCCGGAGCGTCGTGGGGTCGATGCGGGAGAGGGCACGCCGAAGCTCGTCTCGCAGCGCGCGCGGCGCGTTCTGTCCGAGCAGGACGCGTGCGAGGAGCGCGTCCGGCGGCAGCGGCAGGACCGAACGCGTGACGATCGGCCGCAGAAAGCGCAGCGCTGGCCGCGGACAGCGCACGAAGGAGCCGCAGAGAATCAGCCCGGCGAGCCGGGCGGGCGCGCTGGCGGCGATCGAGGCCGCGATCGGCCCGGAGAACGACTCACCGAGGATCACGAACGCGTCGTCGGCCGGTAGCTGCGTCCGCACCAAAGCCTCCAGCTCGGGGTAGCCGAGGGGCAGGTCGGGCGGATACGAGACCACGCGGGTGCGAATCGACGGAGGCATCGCGGCCACGAGCCGGGCGAAGAGTTCGCCCGTGCCGTCCATGCCGGGCAGGAGAACGAGGGTGGTCATCGGGCGCAGTCTGTTGTAGACCGCGGTTCTCCGGCCGTCTCGCGCGATCACGTCGCGCGATCACGTTGCGCGATCACGTTGCGCGCTCACGTTGCGCAGTGGATCAGAAGCTGAAGGTCAGTTCCACCGCGACGAATCCGATGCCGCGGCTCGGGACGTCGGCGCCGGCCGAGTGGTCGATCCCGACCGACACGCCGATCGATGTGTCCTCGGACCACTGCCACGCAAGTCCGGTCTCGGCGACGAGACCCCAGGCGTCGGGGTCGGTCCGCGAGCCGTCGATGCGCCCGCCGAGCGCTGCGACCTTGAGCGTCCAATCGTCGGACAGCGGCATCTCCCACTCCGCACCGATCTCGGAGATCCACGTGCCGTCGTGATCCGAGCCGTCGATGTAGTTGCGAAGCTCGTGGTAGATGTACGGGCTGAGTTCGCCGCAGAACGCATCGAAGGTGCAGGAGATCATCGCGTACGGACCCCACGGGTCCCCCTTCGCCGCGTGCAGGTTCACCCAGTCGTCGTAACGCCCGCCGACCTCGAGTTCGAAGCCCGCACCGATGTCGTGCCGCAGTGCCGCCACGAACGCGATCGAGTCGGTCTCGGAACTGCTCCAGTGCGTGTCGTGGGCGTCGAACAACCCGTCGATCTGGGCCCACAATCTCCAGTCGTCGGACAGCGGGTGCTCCATCTCGATGGCCATCTGCAGGGTCGAGGTGCGCCGCCCGTCGGCGTCCACGTTTCGGTACCAGTAGTCCGTGAAACTGCGCGACTGCCAGCGGAGCTTGGCCTCGAACGTCGTGGCAGTCGCGGCGTCGGGTTCCCCAGCGGACGTCTCGCCGTCGGCGTCGCCGACGGTTGCCGCTGCCGTCGCGAGGTCGGTGATCGGTGCGGCATCATCGGCGTGTGCGCTCGGTGCGACGGCTGCCGCGAGTGCGCACGCGGACAGAGCGGCGACCAGCGTGACGACCCGGTTCCTGTGAGGACGCATCATGCGATCTCCGTGATCTGCGAGGTGACGTGGGCGGTCTGCGCCACGGATGCGAGCGCGCGGCCCGACTGCAGCGCGCGGGCCGTGGCCAACAACTCGTGAATTCTGGCCACAGGCAGCGGGCGGTGGAACAGGAAACCCTGGGCGTAGTCGCTTCCGAGCTCTTGGATCGCGGCGAGTTGCGGGTCCGTCTCGACGCCCTCGATCGTGACGCGGATGCCCAGCCGATGCGCGAGATTGACGATCGCCTCGACGACGGACGCGGACTTCGTGGACTCCGACAGCGTGCGGATGAACGAGCGGTCGATCTTCACGACGTCGAGCGGGAAGCTCTGAAGACACGAGAGCGACGAGTACCCGGTGCCGAAGTCGTCCAGGTGAAGTCCGACGCCCACCTGCTTCAGCTCTCCGAGTCGATGGATCGCAGCGGCCTCGTCGCCGATCAGGGCGGACTCCGTGACCTCGATGTCGAGGCGGTTCGCGGGAACGCCTGTGCGCCGCAGGATCTCGCGCACGTCGGCCGGGAACCGGGGGTCGAGGAGTTGGCGGCGCGACACGTTGACGCTCAGGCGCAGGTCGGAGGCGTCGGGCGACTTCGCGCGGATGTCGGCGAGGGCGCGGCACGCCGCTTCGAGTATCCACCGACCGAGCGGGACGATCAGGCCGGTCTCCTCCGCCGTCGGGATGAACTCGTCGGGCATGCGCGTGGGATAGTCGGGGTGGTCCCAGCGAACGAGAGCCTCGATCGCGGCGATCTTCCCGCTGGCGGCGTGCATGATCGGTTGGAAGGCGAGAGAGAAGTGCTCGGCCTCGACCGCGCGGCGCATGTCGCTCTCCAGGCAGAGCCGCTTTCGCGCCGTCTCCTGCATGGCCGGATCGAACGTGGCGATCCGCAACCGCTCGAACTTGGCGCGGTACATCGCAGTGTCGGCGTCGCGCAGAATCTCGTCGCCGGATGCGTGATGACTCCCGGCGACGGCGATGCCGACGCTCGCCGAGAGTGCGACCTGCTGTACGACCAGATCGATCGGCTTGGAGATCTGCGTGAGCAGCCGATCTGCGACGACTGCGGCGTCGGCGTCGCTCGCCACGCCATCGAGCACGACAACGAACTCGTCGCCGCCGAGCCGCGAGGCGGGCTCCTCGGCGACCCGGCCGACGGAGTCCACGTCGCGAAGGCCGTCGTTCAGCCGCCTGGCGATCTCGACGAGCACACGGTCGCCCATGTCGTGCCCGAGGCTGTCGTTCACCAGTTTGAACCCGTCGAGGTCGAAGAACAGGACCGCGAACGAGTAGCGCGGGTCGCGGCGTTTCCTCGCGAACGCGTCGGCGAGCCGATCGTGGAGTCGCAAGCGATTCGGCAGACCGGTGAGCGCGTCGAAGTACGCGTGCTGGTGGAGCGACTGCTCCGCGGCGACGCGCGACTGCACCTCCAACTTGAGGTGCGACACCGTTGCCTCAAGGCGCGTGGTGAGCTGGTGCATCCGGGCCAGGTCGGCGTCGGCCTGGCGCGTCAGGCGCCACTTCTCGCCGAGAGCCGCAGCCATCTGCCGCACCTCGGACGGGTCGAACGGCTTCTTCAAGAGGAGGAGGCCGTCCACGTGCCCGAGGCGCGCTACGACGTCGTCCCACGAGTGGTCGGAGTAGGCGGTGCAGATGACGATCTGGATCTGCGGATCGATGGCGCGGAGGCGCTCGGCCGTCTGGAGACCGTCCCACCCCGGCGGCATCCGCATGTCGACGAACGCCACGGCGTACCGCACGCCGGCGGCGAGCGCGCGCTCGACGACCAGACACGCATCCTCGCCCTGGGGCACCAGCACCACGTCGTCCGGACCGTCCGGAACTCGCGACCCAGACGCGCCGAAGAGGGCGGCCTCCATCGCGTCGAGGTCTGCGTGCGCGGCGGACCGTGGCTTCAGGACGCTCGCGAAGGCGGCGCGAACGGCCGGCTCGTCGTCCACGACGAGAACGCGGATCGGCTCACGGGGATCGGTCATGCTTGGCTCCCGACGGAGGTCGCGGACGGTGCGGACGACGGCGAGGAAGACTGTGGATGTGATGCACCCTGCGCCACCGGGAGATCGAGCGTGAGGACCGCCCCGAGACCCGGGCCGTCGCTCGACATCGTCAGGCGTCCGCCCAACTCGCCGGCTGCGACGGCGCAGTAGTGGAGGCCGTACCCGCGGCCGTTGTGCTTCGTGCTGAAGCCGCGTTCGAATGCGCGAGCGACCTGGTCCTGAGTCAGCCCGGCGCCGTTGTCCTCGACGCGGAGGATCAGGCGGTCGCCCATCACGTGCGCTCGCAGGTTCACCCGACGCTGGGACACCTCGCGCGTGGCGAGAGCCTCCTTCGCGTTCGTCAGGAGGTTGACGAGGATCTGCGTGAGTTTCGTCCGGTCCACAGTGATGGAAACGTCGCGATCTGCGTGAGTCGCGAGCACGACCGAGTGCCGACGGAACGCCGGTTCGACCAGTGCCGCAGCGCCCGTGAGCGCGGCGGCGAGCGGCAGCGTCTCGGCCGCGGAACCGGCCGAGTCGAACTCACTCTGCCTCGCAATGATGTCTGCGGCGTGTGCGATCGCAGCGCGGAGCTTCTCTGCCTCGGCGATCATCTCCGCGCGTTCCGAGCGCAGCGCCGATGCGGCCTTCGCCAGGTACTCGGGCAGGATCTTCCCGCACGGGTCCACCGCGAGGAACTGTGCGAGGTCCGCCCGTCGCTCGCTGACGAGGTCGAGCCCCTTCACGAGGCCGTCGGATCGGGACTGCTTCAGAGCGGAGGAGATGTTCACTGCGGACACGTTCGCGCTCGTGAGCACGTTGCCGATGTTGTGCATCACGCCACGGGCGATGTCGGCCATGCCGGCCCGTCGCGCCGTCTCCGTGAGCAGGTTGCGCGACTCCGCGAGCTTCGCGACCATCCCGTCGAACTCCATGGCGAGGGCGCCGATCTCGTCGTTTCGGACGATCCCGGACCGCGCCGAGAGGTCAGCGTCGCGGCCGATCCGCGCCGCGTGTTCGGTGAGGCGCCGGAGCGGCGACACCACGGTGAAACTGAGGAGGGCGAGCAGCACGGCGACCGTGGCGATCCCTGCCACGGCCGTCGAGGTCGTCGCGATCTCCATCGACTGCGCACCCTGCTGCGAGATCTCGCGGGGCACTTCGGCGTGAATCACAAGGGCCGTCCGGCCGAACACATCGTTCATCGTCCCCGAGACACGCAGCGTCTCGCCGGAGGTGTCGTCGATTCGAGCGTCCCCCGGCGCTGTCGCGACGCGCACGGCTTCTTGCGCCTCGGCCGGGATGTCCGCCGCGTCTACGTCCCAGACGTCGAAGTGCACGTGGGTCTGCTCAGCCAGCGCGCTGACGGCACTCGCGTCGAGCAGTCGGCCGCAGACGAACCACCCGGCGATCGGACCCGTGAAGTCGGAGTGGATGATGGGCCGCGACGCCACGAGGAGCGGTCCGCGCGCGGTCCGGACGATCCCGCTCACACCCCGGTCCAGCGACTGCTTCGACAGCAGTGGGTGGCCGGACGGGAACCGGTCCACGGCGACCTCGGGAAACGTCAGGTTCTCGGTGCCCGTCAGGTCGAGCGTCTTCTGCGCAACGATCTGGCCGTCGGCACGCACGAACCAGAGCGCGTTGCAGCGCGTGTTCTTCATCGACTCTTCGGTGATGTTCTCGGCGGCGAAGGCATTGTTCGCGCCTTCGACGAAGGAATAGGCGGCGTCCCATGCAGCCCAGTCGCCGCACCACACGGCAAGATGGTGCATCTCCCGCTTCACTGCGTCTTCGCAGCGGCGCAGATCGTCTACGGCCGCCTTGCGCTCGATCACGACGAACTGCTCGTAGAAGAACCGGCGGTTGATGGCGTACCCGGCGACTGCAAACGCGACCGCGATGAACGCGACGATGGCGGCGATCCGAGTTTGCAGGCTCATCCTGATCATGTGGGCACCTCGGCGAAGGAGCGTGCGGGCTACGTCGGTCCGCGAAATTCTCACTTTGAGGATCGGGTCCGCTCGCGTCCGAACTTGAGCGTCCGCGACCAGGCCGCAGACTCGGCATCGACGGGAGAACCGAGAACCTGGACACGGATGCGGATGCGGGTCCGGGCGGGGCGTTCCCGGCACGGAAGTGGCCGGCGAGCGACGGCAACAGGGAACGGCCGTTCACACCGTTCGGTGGACGACGACCGTCCAGCGCGCGTCCGCGCCGCGCACGGCCACCGCCGCGCTGTAGCCGACCGGGCATGCGATGTCGCGGACGCGCAGATCGTGCACCACGCGCCCGTCGGGCAACGGCGCCGACGACGGGGCGGGCCAGCCGATCGCCGCCGGCCCCGCCGCGTCGTCCGTCCATCGCGCACTTGCGAGTCCCCGGCCGAGTCCCGTGCCGACGCACTTCAGGAGCGCCTCTTTCCGGACCCACGAGCGGAAGAACGCGCGGGTCCGGTCGGCGCCCGTCAGCGCACGAAGTCCCGCCGTGTCGGAAGGTGCGAAGTGGGCAGCTGCGACGGACAGGACGTCGAGGTCCGTGCGGACAGCTTCGACGTCGATCCCCACGTCGTGTCCTACGACGACGGCGACCACCGCGATGCCCGTCGCGTGGGCGACCGAGAACCGCAAATCGGCCGCGGCCCCGGCGAAGTCCGGCTTCCCGCCGTCCCGGACCGCGAACGCGACGTCCCGCGTCGCGATGCCCGTGTACTCGGCAGCGACGGAACGCAGCGCCGCGTAGACGAGCGCGTGGCCTTCGTGTCTCGATCCGACGGCATGCCACCAGACGTGCACGTCGCCAGGTTGAAGTGACGGCGAACTGCTCGGCGGGGGGGAGGATTGACCTTCCGGGCGTGAGGTCCAAGCGCGGTTCCAACTGCGCACCGGAACCGGCCCGGACCGAGGAGTTGATGACCCCGCGCTCGTGGTGGGGCACCCGACGAGGTAGGGACGAGTTCCGACGGGACAGGCACTGTTGGCGCGACGCAGAAGCGCGCACTGGCCGATCGAGTTCTTCACGCGGCCGGCTCCCCGTCGTCGGCCGACACGATCGGCGACCCGACGTACGATCGGCCCGCCGCCAGGTGTTCGTGTTTCATCACGACGCTGTGCGGCGCGACGCGCGCGTCGGCGCCGATGTCGGCGCCGTAGAACACGACCGCACCGCTGCCGACGCTGCACCCACGCCGCAGATCGACGTGGTCGATCTTGAGCACGCGGTCCTCGAAGCTGTGTGCCTGGAACAGACACGCCACCGTGGCGCCGTCTTCGACGCGGAGCATGTCCGGGTCCACGACGTGCGCGAAGCCGTCGCCGAGAACGACTCGGCGGCCGATCTTCGACCCCATCGCGCGGAGGTACCAGGCGAGCAGGAGGGTCCCGTCGAGGCGGGCGAGGAGCGGGCGCGCGTAGGCCTGCCACGCGACGTAGTGGAAGTCCCACCTGCTGCACCAGCACGACCAGAGCGCGTGCGATCCGGGACGCACGCGTCCAAGCAGTGCCCACTTCATCACGAGAACGAGCGCGCACATCGCGGCGGCCACGGCGGCGCCGACGCAGGGGACGGCGACGAACAGGAACACGCCGGGCGAGAGCGTCGCCGAGGCTTCGGCGAGCGCGCTCCACCAGGCGACGAGCGCCGCCGCGGGCGCCACAGGCAGGAGGAAACGCGCGGCCTCCCAGAACAGGCGAGTCGCCCAGCGGAGCGGACTGGGATCGAGCGTCAGACGACGATCCGAGGCCACGACTTCGCGCCGCGGCAGCGCCATGGGCGGATGTCCGAACCAGTCGGTGCCCTCGCGGACGATTGCGTCGTCGGCGACGGTACACACGCCGAGCAGCACGCGATCGGGAAGCTGGGTGCCCGCCGGGATGACGACGTGGTTCCCGAGGAATGTGGATCGACCGAGGCGCGTTCGAGCGAGGGTCACGCTGCCACGATGGACGCGAGGACCGCCGAGGTAGATGCCGTCGGCCAGGAACGTCTCGGCACCGATCTCGTTCAGCTCCGGGACGACGTCCGTGATCGTGCTGATCTCGCACTTCGAGCCGATCCGCATGCCCGCGAGCCGCAGCCAGATCGGCCAGAACAGCGTGCCGCTGAGCACCTCGCCTGCGGCGCGGACGGCGTCCGTCTTGACGAGCACGCGCAAGTACGCGGGGCTCCACCGGTCGATCACGCCCGGGCGGACGGTGCCGGTGAGTCGGAGGAAGAGCGCCGCAGCGAGCACGGCGAGTGGGACGACGGCGCTGAGTACGGAGACGGACACCACCAGCCCGAGCGGAGTGGCGTGCGGTGCCGAGAACCACCCGACGACGACAGCGTCGTCGAGTTCGAGCCATCGTGCGCAAACCCAGGCGAGCGCGGCGCTGCAGAGCGCGTACGGCACGGTGAGTCGCGCGTGGCGGACGAGGATCGTAAGCAGGCCGTGGGCGGCGGGCGGCAGCCGCGTGGAAGTCGCCGGGATGGGCGGCGGGTCGTGTGCTGCGCCGGCCGGCCGCGCCGGGACGCCGTCCCAGCGCGCACCGGAAGCGATGACCGCGGCAGGGGCGAGCCACGACAACGGAGTGAGATACGCGTTGGCGCCGACGACCGCGTGGGCGCTCACGCTCGACCGGATGTCGAGGGTGCTGCCTGGTCCGAGCGTAACCGGTCCGATGACGAGATGACCGTCGTCGAGGTCCACGAGGCGGAGCGCGGCGTCTTCGCCGACCGTTGCGTCGTCGCCGATCTCGAGCAGGTCCCAGCCGCCACGTGCGATGTCGGCGCCGCGGTGAATGTGGACCCGGCGGCCGATGCGCGCGCCGAGCAGTCGCAGCGCGGCGTTGAGGAACACCGTGTCCGCGAGGAACGTCCACGGAATGAGCGACGCGAACTGACGGACGACCCAGTGGCGCAGGTGGAACCAACTCCAGACCGGCACGCGCAGCGGTCGGTAGCGCCCGACGACCATGCGCTTGACGATGGCCGTGACAACCACAGTGACGCACGCGTAGGTCGCGAGCCCGACGAGGTGCAGCGCGGGCCACACGACGAGAAGCGGGACGATCCCGAGGTCCGCGACGAGTCGGGGGAGCACGTCGAACGCGAGCAGGTAGGTGAGGATCGCGGCGGCCGAGCCCATCACCGCGAGCACGACCGCCTGAGCAATCGTCACCAGGATCGGGTGCGTCGTCGTGGTCGGAGTTCGTGCCGGCGCAGTCGCGGCCGCCGTCGTTTCGCGCGCCGCGCTGCGGCTTCTCGCGAGGTCCGCCAGGGCGGATACGGTCCGCGCTTCGTACACGTCGCGCACCGTGATCGCCGACGTCGCCGGATCGAGGCGCATGGCCGACACTGCGACCGCCGCGCGGAGTGAGTTCCCGCCGAGGTCGAGGAAGAAGTCGTCCCGCAGCGACGGGGATTCCGCGAGCGAGAGTGCGATGCGGAACGACTCGGCGATGCGAGAGTCGATCGCGTCGCACGGAGCCGGGGCGTCGCCTCGAGCGCGCGGCGCCGCCGCGATGTCGGGGAGCGAGCGTCGGTCGAGCTTGCCGCCCGCCGTGCGCGGAAGCTGGTCCGCGACTCGGTACCGATCCGGGACCATGTGGGTGGGAAGTGTCCGCAGAAGCTCGGCGCGCAGTGCATCGATCTGCGGAGGCGATGCGGGGTCCGACGGAACGACGTGGGCCGCGAGGCATTGCGACGCGTCGTCGCCTGCGCCGTGGGCCTGCACGCGGCACGCCGCCTCGCGAACTCCGGAGCACTGCGCCAGTCGCGCTTCGATCTCACCGAGTTCGATTCGGTGGCCGCGCACCTTTACTTGCGCGTCGAGTCGCCCGAGGTAGTGGAAGTCGCCGGACCCGTCGCGCCGCACGAGGTCGCCCGTCCGGTAGATGCGGCCGAGCCGGGGGTGGACTGGGAAGCGCTCGGCCGTCAGATCGGGTCGATCGACGTAGCCGCGTGCGAGTCCGGCGCCTCCGATGCAGAGTTCGCCCGGCTCGCCGTCGGCGACCTCTTCGAGAGCCGCATCGACCACCCAGGCGACGTGACCCTGCACCGGCTGCCCGATGGTGACTCGTTCGCCGCGTCGCACCGGCCCGCGGAGCGAGGTCACGCTACACTCCGTGGGGCCGTACCCGTTGACGAATCGACGGCCCGGGGCCCATCGGTCGGCGAGGTCCTGCGGCAACGCCTCGCCACCGGCGTACACGAAGCGCAGGTCCGGGAGCTCCGCCTCGGGATTGAGACATCCTGTGGATCGCAGCAGCGTCGGGGTCGGGCAGAGCACGGTGATGCGTTCGTCGCGCAGCCATGCGGGAAGGTCGGGACCGAGCCGCGCCGCGTCGTCGTCCATCACCACTGCCGTCGCCCCGGCCGCGAACGCGAGCCACTCCTCTTCGACCGACGAATCGTACGCCGGCGACGACCCCTGTGCGACGCGGTCCTCCGGCGTCAGTCCGAACTCACCGATGTCGGAGGCGACGAGGTTCGAGATCGCGCCGTGCTCGATCGCGACGCCCTTCGGGCGCCCCGTCGTGCCGGAGGTGTAGATGACGTACGCGAGCGACGTCGGCGTGAGCCACGGGGGGGATGTGTGCGCCGTCTGCGTCGATGTCGGCCGATCGAGTGCGGCAACGTCGATGACGCGGACGGCCGGACGCTGCAACTGGGCGACGCGGGCCGCGTGGTCGCTGTCCGTCAGCAGGGCGACGGCGCGCGAGTCGTCGAGAAGGAACCGCATGTGCTCGTCCGGGAACTCCGGGTCGATGCAGACGTACGCAGCGCCCGACTTCATCGTTCCGATCTGCGCCGCGTAGAGATCCGCGTTCCCGCGGCCGACGAGGATGGCGACGACGCACTCGCCGTGCACGACCGGCCCGAGAAGCGCAGCGACGACGTCCGACCTGCGGGCCAGTTCGGCGTAGGTCAGGACCTGGCGAGTGGACCGTCCGCGGCCGGGCGGAACGTCGATCGCCGTGCGCGATCCGTGCGAGCGGACGGCGACGTCGAGGAACCCATGGAGCAGACGTGGTTCCGTCATGCGGCCGTCGATCGACGCTCTGCGCAACACGCCGCGCTGCGGAGTCGGGCCGGCCGGAGGTTCGCGGGACGCATGATGTCGTTGACCGCGAGTTGTAGTCGAAAGCAACCCGGGTCCGCCCGTGGATCGCGTCGAGGAATGCAGTGGCTCGACGAGGATTCGTCGCAGCTACGACTTGCGTCGGAGCCGCGCGACGATCCGGCGCTCCTCGTGCGCGGCGATCTCCACCCGTTCCGGCCCGAACGTCTCGTAGCCCGGGACGTCGATCGTCAAGTCGGCGGGGCCGGCGACCTTCATCGACATACGGATCGTTCGGACGTCGTCGCCGCCGAACGAAGTACGAGAGCCGAGATTCGGGTCGGTCGGTGACTGGAGCGATGCCTTGAAGTTGCTCGCGCTGACCGGCTCACCCGTTGTCGCGTCCACGAGCTCCACGAACACCGAGAGACCCGCGCCGACGACCACGCGCACCGCGACGTCGCCGCCGCGCACGTCCGGCGTGGCGCCTTCGTGTCCTGCGAAGACGGAGCTGTCTTCGTGCGCCTGCGCGTGGACGACGTGGGGTCCCGGCCCGAGGTGCTCGAACGCAAAGCGGCCCTCGGCGTCGG
>JAIOPE010000174.1 GCA_021414065.1 Planctomycetota bacterium | reverse complement strand
CCCGGCGGCGAACTCGCCGCACTCCTCGAACTTGCGGCACGGATTCGACGCAACGGCCCCGACGCGCGCGCGATCGCCGGCAAGAAGGTCGGGCTCGTCTTCTTCAACCCGTCGCTCCGCACGCGCGTGTCGATGGAACTCGCGGCGATGACGCAGGGCGCGCACGCCGTGGCGCTCACGCCGGGCGGCGACGCGTGGAAGCTCGAGATGCGTCACGGCGCCGTGATGGACGGCGACACGCAGGAACACGTCGTCGAGGCGGTGCGGGTGCTCGCCGAGATGGTGGACTTGATCGCGGTGCGCACGTTTGCCGGACTGAAGAGCTTCGACGACGACTTCGCCGAACCCGTGCTCGCCGAGTTCGCGCGGGAGTCGAAGGTGCCCGTCGTGAACATGGAGTCGGCGATGGACCACCCCCTCCAGGGGCTGGCGGACCTGCTGACGCTGCAGGAGGAGTTCGGACCCGACCTCACCGGTGTGCCCGTCACGCTGACGTGGGCCCCCCATCCGCGCCCGTTGCCGATGGCCGTGCCGTCGGCGTTCCTCCGGGCGTGCGCCCGCATGGGGATGGAGATCCGGGTGGCCGCACCGGCTGAGTTCGGTCCGCCCGCCGGACTGCTCGACGACGTGCGCGCGAAGCTCGCGCCCGGCGGATCTCTCGCCGTGTTCCGCGAGCAGTCCGCAGCGTTCCGCGGGACGCGCGCGGTCTACGCGAAGGCTTGGGCCGCCCCGTGCTTCTACGCCGACGCAACCGCGGGTCTCGAAGCGCGCCGACGCCACGGCCACTGGACCGTCCGCGAATCCACGATGGCGCTCGGGAACGACGCGATCTTCATGCACTGTCTGCCCGTGCGGCGGAACGTCGTCGTCGCGGACGAGGTGCTCGACGGCCCGCGCTGTCGCGTCTACCGCGAAGCGGGCAACCGTCTGATCACGGCGCAGGCGGTGCTGAAGACGCTGCTGGGAGGTGCGCGATGAGCGTGAAGAAGGTGGACATCCTCATGCAGGCGCTGCCGTACCTGCGGCGGTACCGCGGCAAGACGTTCCTCGTGAAGATCGGCGGCGCACTCGCCGACGACAAGAAGGCCCTCGCCTCGATGGCGCAGGACATCGCCCTGCTCCACAACGTCGGCATCAAGGTGTCGGTCGTCCACGGCGGCGGGCCGCAGGCGACGCAGCTCTCCGCGCGCCTCGGGCTGGAATCGCGCTTCATCGACGGCCGCCGCATCACCGACGAAGGCACGCTCGAGGTCGCGAAGATGGTCTTCGCGGGGAAGATCAGCCTCGACATCCTCGGCGCGCTCCGCGCGGAAGGTCTGAAGGCCGTCGGGCTCTCCGGCGTCGCCGGTGACCTGATCGAGGCGAAGCGCCGGGCGCCGACGAACGTGAAGAACGCGACCACCGGCGAGACGACCGTGGTGGACATGGGCTACGTCGGCGACATCGAACGCGTGGACACGACGCTGCTGCGCGTGCTGATGGACTCCGGCTTCGTCCCCGTCGTGAGCCCGCTCGGCGCCGACGCGAAGGGCAACGTCCTCAACATCAACGCCGACACCGTCGCCACGGCACTCGCGATCGACATGAAGGCGGACAAGTTCCTGTTCATGACCGACGTGGACGGCGTGCTGAAGAACAAGGACGACCCGAAGACCCTGATCGGCCGTCTGACGGTCGCGGAGACCGAGAAGCTGAAGGCGAAGGGGATCATCTCGGGCGGCATGATCCCGAAGGTGAAGGCCTGCACCGACGCGGTGAAGGGCGGCGTGGGGCGCGTGCACATCCTGAACGGCGAGAAGCCGCACACGATCCTGCTCGAGATCTTCACGAAGAGCGGCGTCGGTACGCTGATCACCGCGGAATGACGGCTGCGCGCGCGGACGACGCCCTCGACCTCGCCCAGGCGCTCGTCGCTGTGCCGAGCGTCTCCGGGAACGAGGCGGCCGTCGTCGAGACGATCCGCGGCGTGCTCGCGTCGTGGGGCCTTGCACCGGTCGTCTCCGGCCGGAACGTCTGGTGCCGCGTCGAAGGCAACCGCCCGGGGCGCACGCTCCTGCTCCAGTCGCACATCGACACGGTGCCGACGTCGTCCGAGTGGAAGCGCGATCCGTGGAAGGCCGAGCGCGACGGCGGACGCCTCTTCGGCCTCGGCAGCAACGACACGAAGGGCGGCGGCGCGGCGATGATGATCGCGGTGCGCGACCTGGCGGCGTCGCGCGACTTCGCCGGCACGCTTCTGTACGCCGCCACGTGCGACGAGGAGACCGGCGGCCAGGGTCTCGAGGCGTTGCGACCGGAGCTGCCGCCGATCTCCGGCGCGGTGATCGCGGAACCGACCGTCCTCCGCGTTGCCGCCGCGCAGCGTGGTCTCATGCGGATCGTCGTCCGAGTGGAGGGACGCGCCGCGCACGCCGCGCGACCGTGGCAGGGCGTCAACGCGATCGAACTCGCGATGGACGAACTCGCTCACGTCCGTGCATTCGCGGCGACTGCGACGCGCGAACACGCGATCCTCGGACGGGCCACGTGCACGCCGACGCTCATCGAGGGCGGGACGAAGGCGAACGTCGTTCCGTCGCTCGCGAAGTTCACGCTCGACGTGCGCCCGACGCCGGAGTACCCGAATGCGTGGTGGGCCGAAGGCGTCCCGAAGGCGCTCCGCCGCGGCGAGGTCGAACTGCTCCGCGGCCGCATGACGCCCGTCGCGACCGACCCCGCCGATCCCCTCGTGCGCGCGGCGCTCGCGGCGACTGCGGGCGACGCGCCGGTCGCCTTCGGCGGGGTGTCCGACCTGTTTCACGTGCGCGACGTTCCGGGAGTCGTCCTCGGTCCGGGCAATCCGGAAGTGAGCCACACGGCGGACGAGTGGGTCGATGAGGCGCAGGTCGTCCGTGCCGTGGGTGTCTACCGCGACCTCGCGAGGGAGTACCTGAGATGACGAAGCGAAAGGCCGCGGGAACGAAGTCCACGTCGCGAGCGACGCGACCGGTGAAGCCGTCCGGCCCGTCCCCCGTCGCAGGTCCGGATGCCGCACGTGCGGCGCCGGAGCGCAAGGCGCTCTGGAGCGGTCGTTTTGCCGACGGTCCGTGCGAGTCGCTCAAGGCGATCGGAGACTCGCTGCGTTTCGACCGTCGCCTCGTGTTCGAGGACATCCTGGCGTCGCAGGCTCACGCCCGCATGCTTGGCGTGCAGGGCATCCTCGGGAAGAAAGACGCGAAGTCGATCCTCGTGGGCCTCCAGTCGATCGCAGACGACCTGGAGGCGGGGAAGCTCCGCGTCGAGGGTGCCGACGAAGACGTCCACTCGTGGATCGAGCGGACGCTCACCGAGCGGATCGGCGAGGCAGGGAAGCGCGTACACACGGCGCGGAGCCGCAACGACCAGGTCGCCACGGCGTTCCGCCTCTGGATCGCGAACCGGCTGTTCGCGCTCGCAATGGAGGATCTCCGTGGCCTCCAGGCGGCCCTCGTCGATCGCGCCCACGAAGTGCTCGGCGTGATCGTGCCGGCCTACACGCACATGCAGCGCGGTCAGCCGGCGCTGCTCTCGCACCAGATCCTGGCGTACGTGGAGATGCTCGCCCGCGACGGCACGCGCCTCGGCGCCGCAGTGGACGCCGCGATGGAGCAGTGCCCGCTCGGATCGGGCGCCGCCACGGGCGTGCCGTATCCGGTCGCACGCGAGTCGGTCGCAGACGACCTGGGGTTCGACGGGCCGTCGCGCAATTCGATGGACTCCGTGTCGGACCGCGACTTCGCGGTCGAGGCGCTGGCAGCCCTTGCGCTGCTCCAGGTCCACCTCTCGCGCCTCGCCGACGATGTCTGCCTCTGGTCGTCGTCGGAGTGGCGCCTCCTCGAACTCGGCGACGAGGTCTCGACCGGTTCGTCGATCATGCCCCAGAAGCGGAACCCCGACGGCGCGGAGTTGACCCGCGGGAAGACGGGCCGCGTGATCGGCCACCTCACCGGCCTGCTCACGACGCTGAAGGGCCTGCCGATGACATACAACCGCGACCTCCAGGAAGACAAGGAGGCCGTCTTCGACGCGTTCGACACGGTGCAGACGTGCGTCCACGTGATGACGGACACCATCGCGAGGAGTCGGTTCCGCACCGAGGCCGCGGCGGCACTGCTCCACCGCGGGCACCTGCTGGCCACCGAGTTGGCCGACTTCCTCGTCGGGAAGGGCGTCGCCTTCCGCGAGGCGCACGAGATCGTGGGGAAGATCGTCCGCACGTGCGACGAGCGGGAGATCGACCTGTCGGACCTCACGGAAGCGGACCTGGCCGGTTTCGACCGACGCTTCGAAGACTGCGCCACCGCGCTCGACTTCCAGAGCGCCGTGGATCGCCGCGACCACGTCGGCGGCACCGCGGGCAAGCGCGTGAAGGCCGCGATCAAGGCGTGGCGGGCGCGCCTCGACGCCACGTCGTAGCCGTAGACCCGGATGACGCCTCATCTGGGTGAACCCGCGGAGTCCGGTGCAACGCAGCGATGCAGAACCTGCATCGTCGGCCCGGCGTGCGGTGCTCGCCGCACCTGAACCGCGGACGCTGTCTCGTCTTGCAGGCTCGTCCGACCCGACGTCGTTAGCGGCAGCCCCGGCCGACGTGCGTCGCTCGAGGTCGATGTAACACGGCATGACCGTTGCGATGAGAGTAGGGAGAGGCCGCGCGGTTCGCGGCCGCTCATCGACGCCTTCCCTGCCACCGGAACTGCTCCCTGCGACGCCTGGTGCTCCATCACGTGCGCAGGGTCGCGGCCCCCTCGGTCCGGGCCGGTTCCGGTGCAGACACGCAGGTCGATTCGAAGGTCACCCGAGCTTGCTCAATTCCACCTGGAGGTTCCGGATGCGCTGGACGAAGTTCACCCTCTCGACCGTCGCGGGTGCCGCGCTCGCGGCGGCCGCGTTCTCGCCGACGACGGCCCGCGCGACGGGCGACATGATCGGCTCGCTCGGCTCCGGCGGCGTCGCGAAGGGCGACATCTCGCTGAAGGCCGGCGAGACCGACCGGATCGGGGCCGACCTCGACGCCGGCACGACGGCCGACATCGCGTTCTCCGCTTCGTTCCAGGCCACGCTCGTGTTCACCGACCCCGACGGGAAGACCGTGAACACCGGCTTCACGTCCGGGACGAAGCTCAAGCTGAAGGCCTTCCCGATTGCCACCGCCGGAACCTATGCATTCGCGGTCTCGTCGGCCGACGGATCGCAGGGCGTCTACTCGCTCGTGGTGAAGGAGAACTGGGCGAAGACCATTCCGATCGACGGGTTCGGCCGCCAGACCATCGACTTCTCGATGCCGGCGAGCGGGAAGATCTCCGCCGTCGTCACGCGCGGGAAGTCGGCGCCCGGTCGCCCGCGCATCCTCGACCTCTCGAGTCCCGGAGGTCCTCTGCTGCCCGCGCCGATCGAGCCGAAGGGCAACAGCGTCAAGCTCCCCGCGGTCCCAACGACGCAGGCCGGCTGGTACCACCTGACCGTGGCTGCGGACGACAGCATCAGCTCGTTCCAGGGGAAGATCACGCGCACCGTGCGCGCCTCCAAGCCGGCACACGTCTCGCTCATCAACGGCATCGACGCCGTCTCGTGGTCGAACGCCGGCGTGGACAACGTCTTCAAGCGCAACTGCGCCGGGTGCCACTCCTGGGCCGGGAGCTGGGGCGGAGCGCGCGCCTACGCCCGCAACGCGCTCGGTCGGATGAAGTCCGGCAACATGCCCCCCGGCGGTCGCGTCCCCGCGGAGCAGATCTCACTGGTCCAGCAGTGGATCGCGACCGGCACGGCTCGGTGACGCTGACCGGCTGCTAGTGAACCGCGGACTGCCACGGGTCGTCGTTCGCGGCCGACGGGACCATCGGCCCCGCGCGGGAACCGGTCGCGAAGCCCGCGAGCGTCTCGCGCAGGCGCATCAACGAGCCGACCGAGTAGCCGCGATCGTGGAAGTACGCCACCTTGCCGTCGGCGTCGAGGAGCAGCACGCGACCCGGAAGGCCCTCGCGGTTGCCCGTGAACTCGGCGATCTTCGCGGCGTCTCCGTAGACCGTGACGACGGAGCCCCAGTCGGCCTCCGGGATGCCGCGTCGCATGCCGCCGTCGATGAACCCGGAGAAGACGCGCGGCGCGAGCCCAGGAAGCGTCGGCACCTCGCGCACAGCCACGTCCGTCTTCATCTCGGAGAGGCCGAGCAGCCAGCGGTCGATGTCGAACTGCGTCTCCTGCAAGTAGCCGACGAGGAGCACGACGGGCTTCCCGTGGAAGTCGCCCGGGATCGCCACGGTCGCGCCCGAGAGCGACGTGCCGACGACCGCCGGGAACATCTCGCCCGTCGGGTCGCGCGCGTCGAACTTGGTCCGGCACGACGTGGAAATGAGCGCGCCGCCCACGGCGAGCGCAGCGCAGATCCCGGCGACGGTCTTCTTCAGCATGGCAGTTCCTCTCGCGCCTCGTAGCGGCGCAGATAGTTCGTCAGACGGAGCTTCCGCGCCGCCGCGTCGGTGCTCATGAACCTCACGCTCCCGAACACCGGACGCTCGGGCCCCCACGGACGGTCGTAGCGTCCGAAGCACCACGCGATGCCCGAGACCGAGTTCGGGTCGCGGCCGTCGAGTGCGTACTTGTCATTCAGGTGGAGCAACGTGGCGAACGCGTCCTGCGGTGTGCGGGACCACTCGAGCACCTTCTTGCCCCAGAGCATGCGCATGTAGTTCTGGAGCACACCCTCATGAACGAGCTGGGTCTGCGCGGCATTCCAAAGACGATCGTGCGTCGCCGCAGCCTCGAACTCGGCCGGGCCGTAGGGACTCGGGCGCGGGTCGGCGCGGTGCTTGTCGAGCGTGGCCTGCGCCCATGCGGGGAGCGTCTCGTAGCGATCGCTCCCGGGGCGATGGAAGCACTCGGCGAATCCGAGTTCCCGCCACGTCACCACCTGGTCGAGAAAGGCCTCGGCCGGCGCGCGCACGCCCCACCAGCCTTCGCGCGTGCCGGTGACCTTCCGCGGAACGGCGGGCGGAGCCCAGCGCTCCACCTCGCGCACCGCCGCGAACACCTGGTGCGCGCCGACGTGGCCGAAGTGCAGGTACGGCGACAGACCCGATGTGGCGTCCACGTCGGGGTGGTTGCGGTCCTGGTCGTAGCGGTCCAGTCGCAGGGCCACGAACCGCGCCAGAGCCGCGGCGCCGGCTCGCTCCCCGCCGCGGATCGCGGACGGGCGTACGTCGTGGTCGATCGGCAGCCCGCCGAGCCGCGCGCCGTCGCCGAGGGCGCCAGGGCCCGCCGGTTCCCATCGACGCAGGACCGACTCAGGAATGCGTGCCGCCGGAAGCTCACCGAGCGCCGCGAGCGCGTCGTCCGACGGCGTCTCGGCGAGATGCGGAGTCAGCGTGTGCTGGAGCATCCGCCGGAACACGTACGCCGAGACGTGTGCGTGGTCGTTCGCACGGAGCGGAAGGAGACCGTTGCCGTCCACCGCTTCCATGCGGACCGGGCACTGCGCAGCCGCGGCCGCACGCATCCGCGGCAGGAAGAAGTACGGCGCGTCGTCCGTGACAACGGCGACCGCGCGTTCCGCGAGTGCCCGGAGCAGTCCGCGCCCGGCGCCGTGCGTCGGCTCCACGTACGGGAAGTAGGTCACACCGGCGACGGCGCAGCGCGCCGCGGTGTCCGCCATGCCGTCCATGACGAACCGATGCAGACGGTCGCTCGCCCACGGGTAGTCGGAGCGGAGCGCCTCGAACACGAGGAGCGGGCGTCCGTGTTCGACCGCGAGCGCCACGGCCCGGTCCAGCGCGAAGTTCGACGACATGCGCCGCGCCGCCGTCATCCAGTAGACGACGTAGTCCCCCGCGGGCCGGAGCGGCGCGTCGTTGCAGAGCGTCAACCGAAGTCGCGGAACGGGGCGAACCAACACGGAGTCAGCCTCTCACATGCGTCACATGGCGTCCAGGTTTTTACCTGGTCATTCAGATTCTCCGGTTATGGTTGTCCAGATGCCAACGCCACACCCGGAACTCCTGTCCATCGGCGACCTCGCCGACGCCACCGGCGTGCCCATCGAGACGCTTCGCATGTGGGAGCGGCGGTACGGTCAGCCTGCCTCGCAGCGTCTGCCGTCCGGCCACCGGCGGTACACACAGGGACAGGTGCGCACGGTCCGTCGCTTCGCCGAGGCGGTCGCGCGCGGCGTGCGGCCGTCGAAGGTCATGAAGGCGTCGCACGAGGAGCTCGACGCGATGATCTGCGACGATCCCGTCGCGCCGATCGCCGCCGCCGACGAGTGGATTTCTGCCGCCAGAACTCTGGACGCCCCGGTGTTCCGCGCGCGCCTTGCGGCGGCGGCGCACGGTCGCAGCACGGTCGTTTTCGTCTCGGAGATCGTCGCGCCGATGCTCATTGCCATCGGGCGCGCGTGGGTGGACGGCCAAATCGAAGTGCGGCACGAGCACTTCGTCTCTCAGGTCGTCTCCGACGATCTGAGCGACCGCCGCGCTCGCGCGGTGCAGCGCCCCGACGGCCCGCGCGTCGTCGTCGCCACGCTGCCGGACGAGCGTCATGCGCTCGGCATGGAGATGGCTGCCACGGTCGCCGCGGACGCCGGCGCGCAGTGCACCATCGTCGGCCCCGACACGCCGCTCGCGCAGACCGCCGCCGCCGCCGCTGAGACGCGGGCCGACGCCGTCGCGATCAGCGTGTCGGTGGCGAACGGAGGCGTCGCGTCCCGCCGCGCGGTGAAGGACCTGCGCGAGTTGCTGGCGGCCGACGTGCGCCTGTTCGTCGGAGGGGCGGGCACGCGGAGCCCGCGGCGGGCGCCGCGCGGGATCGAGTACGTGGAAGACTTGGTCCGGTTCGATCAGATCCTGCGCGGGATGGGAACGGCCGCGGGCACTGGCACTGGCACTGGCACTGGCACTGGCACTGGAACGGGAACGGGTACGCGTTGACGCCTGCGTCGTTCGTCCGACGAAGCGAGCTCGCCGTTCCGGTCGAGGCACTCTTCGACTGGCACGCGAGACCCGGCGCGTTCGACCGCCTCGCGCCGCCGTGGGAGGACGTACACGTCGAGTCCCCCGCCGGTTCGCTCCGCGACGGCGAGCGCGTCGTCCTGCGCGTGCCCGCGCCGCCGTTCGTAGACGGCCGTTGGGTCGCCGAGATCCGCGACGTGCGGCGCCCCCACGGGTTCCGCGACGTCCAGATCTCCGGCCCGTTCGGCGCCTGGGAGCACCGCCACGAGATGCGCCCCGGCGCGACGCCGGGCACGTCGTCCATCGAAGACCGCATCGAGTTCGCGCTCCCCTTCGGGCCGCTCGGCCGTCTCGGTGCCGGGATCGTACGCCGACGTCTCGACCAACTGTTCCGTTACCGTCATGCCGTTACGCGCGACGACCTCGCCCAACTCGCGTCCCTCACAGGAGTCCGCCCCATGAAGATCCTCGTCACCGGTGCATCCGGGCTCGTCGGCACTGCCCTCGTGCCGTTCCTCGAAGCGGCCGGGCACACCGTGGTGCGCGCCGTGCGCGGCCGCGCGGCCGACGGGGAGATCGCGTGGGACCCGGCCGCGGGCCGCATGGACCCGGCAGCGCTCGAGGGCGTGGACGCCGTCGTCCACCTCGCCGGCGAGAGCGTCGCCGCCGGTCGCTGGTCGCCGGCTGTGAAGCAGCGAATCCTCGCGAGCCGGGTGGACGGCACCGGACTCGTCGCTCGGACGATCGCAGCGATGAAGCGCAAGCCGAAGGTGCTCGTCTGCGCGTCGGCGGTCGGCATCTACGGCGACCGGGGCGACGAGCAACTCGACGCCGCGTCGCCCCGCGGAACGGGCTTCCTAGCCGACGTTTGCGACGCGTGGGAGCGCGCGGCCGACCCCGCCCGAGCCGCCGGTGTGCGCGTTGTCCACCTGCGCACCGGCCTCGTGCTGTCGCCGAAGGGTGGAGCGCTGGCGAAGATGCTCACGCCGTTCAAGATGGGCGCGGGGGGCGTGCTCGGAAGCGGCAAGCAGTGGATGCCCTGCGTCTCGATCGACGACCTCATCGGGATCGTGCTGCACGCGATCGCGACGGAGTCGCTCTCGGGCCCCGTCGAGGCGGTCGGCCCGGCGCCCGTCACGAACCACGACTTCACGAAGACGCTCGGCCGCGTCCTCTCGCGCCCCACGATGTTCCCGATGCCTGCGTTCGCGGTGGGACTCCTCTTCGGCGAGATGGGGCGTTCGCTGCTGCTCGGCAGCACGCGCGTGGTTCCGACGAAGCTCGCGGCGTCGGGGTACCGCTTCCGCCACACGGACGTCGAGTCCGCGCTCCGTCACGTCCTCGGGAAGTGATTGCGTCCCCGCGGACGCGGCCGGACCATCCGCCCTCCCGTGACCGCTTCCGCCCGCCCGTTCTCTCGCCCATTCGTCACCATCGTCTCCGGCGCCCCGCGCTCGGGGACGTCGATGATGATGCGCATGCTCGCGGCGGGCGGGCTCGAACCGCTCACCGACAACGTCCGCGCCCCGGACCGCGACAACCCGAACGGCTACTTCGAGTTCGAGCCGGTGAAGCGCACGAAGGAAGACCCGTCGTGGGTCCCGTCGGCGACGGGGCGGGCCGTGAAGATGGTCCACCTGCTCCTTCGGGATCTGCCCCCCGCCGGGCCGTACCGCGTCGTGCTCATGCGCCGGAAGCTGGACGAGATGATCGCGTCGCAGCGGCGCATGCTTGAGCGACTCGGCCGCGACCCCGGCACGCTCTCCGACGAGCGCCGCGCGCAGATCTTCGCGGCGCAACTCGACGACGCCGAGCGCTGGCTCGGCGCGCAGCCGGGGTTCGCGTGGCTGCGCATGGACTACAACGCGATGGTCGCCGACCCGCGCCCGCACCTCACGCGCCTCTCCGAGTTCCTCGGCGGCTGCCTCGACGTGGACCGCATGGCCGCGATCGTGGACCCGAACCTCTACCGAAACCGCTGACCCGGGGACGGTCCCCAAAAACTCAAAAACGCGTCAGCGAGCAACCGATCCGCATCGCGTCGCCCCGGGGACGGTCCCCGTCGATCACCGCGTCCGCGGAGCCACCTTCATGCGGATCCCGGCGAAGTCCGCCTCACAGTGGTCGATGCAGAACCCGAGCGGGCCGGGGCGGCTCTCGAAGCGGAACACCTCGGCGGTGCCGACGCGCATCACGACGTTTCCGCCGTCGCGTTCGGCACGGACGAGCCACGGCGACCCGCCTGCGCCCTCGGGGAGCGGGCCCTCGAAGATCGTCGTCCACGCCCCGGCGACCAGCCGGTCCACTCGGACGCGCGTGCCGTTCTCGATCTCGCCGATCACGTAGTCGCCCGCTCCGGTCCACTCGAGCAGTACCCCCGCGCGCCACGTCGGCGACGGCACGGCGAGCGACACCGTCGCCTCGACCGACGCCATGGGCTCCCGCGTGCGGCAGATCCCGACGACGCCCGCGAACCCGCGCACCGCGTCGGCTCCCCGAGAGTCCCACTCGTTGAAGGCGACGACGAGAGATTGCTGCGCCGAACGCAACCACCCGCGGAACCGCCCGAGCATCCCTTCGGTCGGACCCGTCGCGCGCCGGAGCATCTTCGCGGTGACGGGTTCGCCCCGGTCGGCCGCAGTCGCGAGTTCCTTCGCCTTCGGGAGAGACCGGCCGGCGTCGCCCGTCGCGAGGTACCGCACGAGGTGCATCGCTAGCGGCCGGTCGAGCGGCGCATCCATCAGGATCGACTCGATCTCGAACTCCGGAGCGAGCGCGGCGGCGTACGCGGCGGCCGGGCGGTCCTCGAGCGACACGGGCGGCACGACGCCGATGCGGAGCGTCGTTCCGTCCCACGTGTGATGCGAGAGGTGTTCGGCGATCCCCTCCGTCCACCATGCGACGGGCATCGCCTTCGCGCCGGCCGCCACCCCGCGCAGGTGGAACTGGTGGATCACCTCGTGGAGGAGCAGCGTGCGCGTGTACCAACGGCTCGGCTGGCGCCACGCGTAGGACGTCTTCGCGACGGGGCAGTAGTACCCGCCGGCGCCGCCCGGCGACACGCCACCAGCGGCCACGATCGCCGCCGACATCTCCGCCTGCGTCTCGAAGAACCGCACGCGCATCCGTTCGCCCTTCGCGAGCTTCGGCGCCGCACCGAAGTAGGCGACGAGTTGGGGCCACGCCGCCTCCAGCACGCGGCTGAACTCCTGCGACTCGTCGGCCGGCCCGGTGGACGTCAGTTCGAAGTGCTCGGTGAGGGCGGCCGGCGCGGCGGCGGCGGGCGGGTCGCCGGCGCGCGACACCGACGGCGACGCGGCGAACGCCCCGCAGATCGCAGCGGCGACGAACACGACGCGGCAGACGCGCCGCGTCACGAACCGGCTCCGTCGAGCGCCGTGGCCAGCGCTTCGATCGCGCCGTACTTCGCGCGGCGACGACGCTCGTTGCGAAGCGCGCGGTCGATCGTCCAGAGCACGCGACGCAGCCCGCGCGCCTTCAGGTACTCGTCGGCCGCCGCGCGGAGGATCGCGCGATCGGGGTACGCCGCGACGATCGTCGCGATGTCGCGCCGCGCCCTCTCCTCGCCGACGCGCTTCCAGATCGAGCGGAGGTATCCGGCGACCTCCTTCGCGACGAGCGGACGAACGTCGGCCCGCGGCCGGAACGCCTGCTCCAGGTCGATCCAGACCTGACGATCGCCCGCGACGAGCACGTGGCGGATCGTGCCGTGCTCCTGGACGAGGCCCGACTCACGCTCGCGGATCGCCGCGGTGTGACGCGCGCACCACGCCGCCGCGAACTGCGCCAGGATCGCCGTGCGACGTGCTTCCGCGAGCGACGGCGCGGCGAGGACGTCCCAGAGCGGCACGCCGCCTTCGATGAACTCCAGCACGGCAACGTCGGCCGCGCAGAACTGCGGCAGCGCGTCGGTCCAGTCCGCCGGGACCGACAGCCCGTGCGCCGCCCAGAGTGCGAGCAGTCTCCGCTCTGTGGCCTTCCGGACGATCGGCCGCTGCGGCGTCTTCGACCTTGCGACGGCGATCAGCACCTCGCGGGCGAACGCTGCGACGGCTCCGGTCCGCTCGCGGTAGAGCTTCTGCAGCGCCGGGCCGTTCGACGTCTCGATCCGCCAGGACCGGTTGCCGAAGGTGTCCGCTCCCATTGCAGTCCTCAGCGAGTCAGCGACGCGGCGTCGAGTCGCTTCTTCAGGTCGCGCGCGACGTGGTACTTGCTCCAGCGCTTCTTGTTCGACGGCTTGATGGTGCGATCGAGCAGTCGGATGAAGCGCATGAACCGGTTCGGATCAGCGTAGGCCGCTTCCCACGCCGCGTGGAGCAGCGCCTTGTCGGGGTAGTGCGCCACGAGTTCGTCCATCATGCGAGCGTAGAGCGCCTCGCCGAAGAACCGGCCGCACGACCTCATGTACGCCAGGATCTCGCGGCCGACGAGCATCCGCACCCGCTTCGACGTGTAGACCATCTCGAAGTCGAAGTAGAGGAAGCCGCCCTCCCAGAGCATGACGTGCTTCACGTCGCCGTTCTCGTGGATCAGGTAGTTGTCGTTCGTGTCCACGGCCGTGCGGTGACGACGGCACCATTCCGGGAGCCACCGGCGCCACGTCGCCATGCGCTCATCGACCGGGATCGCCTGATCTCGGAAGTAGTCGCGGAAGTGCTTCCCGGGGATGTAGCCGAAGACCATGTACCCGTCGCGCGGGTGGCCCTTGACCGTGACCTCCGGGTACCGCGGGAAGCAGCGGAAGCCCGCGCGCTCCCAGCGGTCGATCGACTCCATCTCGGTCGCGCAACGGGCCCGCGGCATGTGCGAGCTGCGGCCGGTGACGAACACGTTGCCGATCGTCTTCTTCCAGTAGAGGAAGGGGCTCCGGCTCCCGAAGTAGACCTTCAGGACCGCCCAACCGCCGCGCAGGGGGAGCTTCCAGAGGAAGTTCCCCTCCCCGGCGAGGTGCGTCTTCTCGATCGCGTCGAGATCGATCACCACCGGCGTGCGGTCCCCCGCGGGGGCCGACGACGGAGCGGCGGACTGGGCTGCGGACGTGGGCTCGTTCGTCATGGAGCCCCACCGTTGGACACGACCCAGGCTCCGGAGTCAAGCGGGCGCGGAGGCGGACGTCGGCGCGACGCTGCGCCCAACCGGTCGGTGCATCACGATGCGACGGGACCGCGGTCCCCGAGACGGCGGCCGCGCACATCGGTCACTCGCGGGTGCGTACCTATCGTGAAGGTGCGTACTTGTGCGATCGGAACTCGGTGCGATGATCCCTCCATGATGCAACTCAGACTCGCTTCGGATCGCGGCCGGACCGTTCTCCCGCCGCCCCACGACTGGCTCGACAGCCGCCACGCGTTCTCGTTCGGCGACTACTACGACCCGCAGTGGTCCGGCCACCGGGCCCTGCGCGTGCTGAACGACGACCGCGTCCGCGCGGCGTCGGGCTTCGGCTCGCACCCCCACCGCGACATGGAGATCGTCTCGCTCGTGCTCGACGGCGCCCTCGAGCACAAGGACAGCATCGGCACCGGGTCGGTGATCCGTCCGGGCGACGTGCAGCGGATGAGCGCCGGCTCAGGAATCGTCCACTCCGAGTGGAACCCCTCGCCCGACACCCCGGTCCACTTCCTCCAGATCTGGTTCCTCCCATCGCGTCGAGGCGGCGCGGCGGGCTACGAGCAAGCGACGCTCCCCGCAACCAGGAACGCGTTCGTCTTGGCCGCCTCCGGCGACGCGCCGCGGACCCAAGCCGCTCGCACGGCCGTCGCGCAACCGGGCACGCCGTCCGACACGCGGCTTGACCGGGCGCCCGCCCGCGGCGCCGTGCGGATCGCGTCCGACGCCGACCTGTGGCGAGCCACGATCGACGCTGGCGCAACAGCAGCGGTGCCACTGCGCCGCGGGGGCCACGGATGGGTCCACGTCGCCACCGGCAGCGTCGAGATCGCGGTGCACGGACTCGACGGCGACGAGGTCCACGTCCTCGGCGCGGGCGACGGCGCCGCGCTTACGAACGTGTCCGAGGTGCGCGCTTCCGCCCGCGACGCGGCCGACGTGCTCGTGTTCGACCTTGGCTGACGTCTAGCCCGGACGGCGTAAGCCGTCACCGCGGCCCCGGGATCTCCATCGTCTCCATCTGCGAGACGTCGCCGACGACGTCTTCGTTCACGCCGTGGTCGCCGCCCAGCGGGGCCTCCATGCCAAGCACTGGGTACCGCGGCGCGGGCCCGTCGCCGAGCAGAGCGCCGCGCCCGAGTCGCACGAGCCGAGCGCGGATCGACGTGCGCGAACGCCCGAACAACGCAGCCAACTCGCGCTCATCGGCCCCCCCGTCGAACGCCTCGACGAGCCGACCGTCGTCAGCTTCGCTCCACGGCTGCCCCGATCGCAGGGGCCGCGGCTTCGACGGCCGCCCGGTGTCGGCCCGAAGCACCGCCGGCCCACCCAACGTCGGCGCATCGCCGCGTTCGCTTGTCGCGCCCACGCTCTCGAGTGCATCCACCGCGGCGAACAGCGCGCGGACGACGTCCGCCCGCTGGCACAGGTGGTCGGGAGCGATCTCCGCACCGCTCCGCGGATCGATTCCGTCACGCAGGCGGCGCAGCACCAGCAGCGCCTCGTCTCTCGCAGTGTCCTTCTTCGATATCGGCATCGTGTTCCTCTCCGTCCGGCGCGCGCACGGCGCGCCCGTCCGTAGAGGTCGTTCGGGACCCCCCGAAAGTCACATCAGTTTTTCGCGGAAATCCGGCGGGATCGGCGCCGAGCGCCCGTCGCGCGTGCAGACCATCGTCACCTCCGCGTCGGCGGACAGGCGACCGTCGGCGAACTCGATCCGCTGCGCGAACGTGAACGAGCTGTTCCCGAGCCGCGCGACGTCCGTGACGACGGCCAGCCGGGCGCCGAGCTCGACCTCGATCCGGTAGTTCAGCTTGAGCGACACGACCACGATGTGTACCCCGAACGTCTCGGGGATCGACGTGTAGGTCATTCCACGGTCTCGCAGCCACACGAGCCGCCCGTGCTCGAGCCACTGCGCGTAGACGGCGTTGTTCACGTGCCCGTAGATGTCGATCTCGTAGGACCGCGTCTCGACGTCGAAGCGCGAAGGACCGGTGGTGCTCATGGGGGCCGAAAGGTAGCGCGTCCTTCCTCCTCACCCTCACTCCTGCGAGACTTGGCGCTCCCGACGCCGCGCGGCGATCGACGGCCCCAAGAAGGAGCGCGCACCATGGACCCACGCTGGGTGAGCACGACGTTCGAGATCACAGGCTGCCGCGTGGTGAAGCACCTCGGCGTCGTCCGCGGCATCGTTGTCCGCTCGAGGAGCGTCGTCGGGAACATCGGCGCGGGCTTCCAGGCGTTCTTCGGTGGGAACATCTCGATCTACACCGAACTCTGCGAGCAGGCGCGGCGCGAGGCATTCGAGTTGCTCGTCAGCCACGCGAGCGAACTCGGCGCGAATGCGATCGTCGGCATGCGCTACGACGCGAACGAAGTCGCCCAGGGCATCACCGAAGTGCTCGCCTACGGCACCGCAGTCGTCGTCGAGCCGGTCACCACGCCCCCCGCCGTCTGATCCAGGACCCACCGATGGAACCCATCTACGAGAAGCTCGGCGTCTTCTACCTCGGCGGCGTGAACGAGCCCGGCACCGGCACCCGCCGGAACGAGCCGGTCCTCTACGACGCGAAGGACCTGACGACACACGCCGTGATCGTCGGCATGACCGGCAGCGGCAAGACCGGCCTCGGGCTCGTGATGCTGGAGGAAGCTGCGATCGACGGCATCCCAGCGATCGTCATCGACCCGAAGGGCGACCTCGGCAACCTCCTCCTCGCGTTCCCCGACCTCGCGCCGCAGTCGTTCCGTCCGTGGATCGACGCCGACGAGGCGGCACGAAACGGCCGCACACCCGACCAGCACGCCGCCGCGACCGCCGACCTCTGGAAGCGCGGCCTCGCCGCGTGGAATCAGGAGCCCTCGCGCGTCGCCAAGTTCCGCGACGCCGTGGACATCGCGATCTACACGCCCGGCAGCCGCGCCGGCATTCCGCTCTGCGTGCTGAAGACGTTCACCGCGCCCCCGTTCGAGGTGCAGGACGACGCCGACGCCATGCGCGAGCGCGTCCAGTCCACCGTTTCGGGCCTCCTCTCGCTGCTCGGCACCGATGCCGACCCGATCCGGAGCCGCGAACACATCCTGCTCTCGAACGTGCTCTATGCCGAGTGGGCGCAGGGTCGCGACGTGGACCTCGCGGGCCTGATCCACGGCGTGCAGACGCCGCCCTTCCAGCGCATCGGCGTGCTCGACCTCGAGTCGTTCTACCCGGCGAAGGACCGCTTCCTGCTCGCGATGCAGATCAACAATCTGCTCGCCTCGCCGGGCTTCCAAGCCTGGATGGACGGCGAACCGCTCGACATCCAGCGACTCCTCTGGACGCCCGAAGGCAAGCCGCGCGTCTCGATCCTGTCGATCGCGCACATGCAAGACGCGGAACGCATGTTCTTCGTCACGCTCCTCCTGAACCAAGTGGTCGCGTGGATGCGGCAGCAGGGCGGCACGTCGAGTCTTCGGGCGATGCTCTACATGGACGAGGTCTTCGGCTACCTGCCGCCGACTGCGATGCCGCCGTCGAAGTTGCCGATGCTCACGCTGCTGAAGCAGGCGCGCGCGTTCGGACTCGGTGTCGTGCTCGCCACGCAGAACCCCGTGGACCTCGACTACAAGGCGCTCTCGAACGCCGGCACCTGGTTCCTCGGACGCCTCCAGACCGAACGCGACAAGCTCCGCGTTCTGGACGGTCTCGAAGGCGCGTCTGCGGCGTCCGGCCGCGTCTTCGATCGCGCCCGCACCGAGGCGATCCTGTCGGGACTGGGCCCGCGCGTCTTCCTGATGAACAACGCGCATCGCGACGCGCCGGTTCTCTTCGAGACGCGCTGGGCGCTCTCGTACCTCCGGGGTCCGCTCACGCGCGGTCAGATCAAGCAGTTGATGGACGTCCGACGCGGCATCGCGCCCGTCGCGTCCCCCGCCGCCGCGCCGTCCGGATACGGCCTCCCCGCTGGGTCTCCGTGGGCGGCCGCGGCCCCGGCAGCGGCGGTCGTCGTCGTCGCGTCGCCTTCCGTGCCTTCGCGGACCGCCATCACGGTGGCCGTCTCCGCTCCGGTTCCGGCGCCTGCGCCGTCCGGCGGCACGCGCCCGATTCTCCCGCCCGACATCGTGCAGGTCTACGTGAAGGCGCAGCCCGGCACCGGACGCATCGTCTACCACCCAGCGCTCCTCGGCCTCGTGCGCATCCACTACGCCTCGACGAAGCCCCTCGTGGATCAGTGGGCGAAGGAGGCGATCGTCGCGCCCCTCACCGACGACCTCGGCTCTCCGTGGGAGGAGTCCGAGGTCCTCGAATCGAGCGACGACCTGGTCTCGCCCCAGCCCGACGCCTCTGCGTCGTTCGCGGCGCTGCCGTCGCCCGCGTCGCAGTCGCGGAGCTACGCCGCGTGGTCGAAGGACCTCGCCGCGTGGATCTATCGTTCCTGCGAATTGACCCTCCGCTCGTGCGGCGCGCTCGGCTTGACGTCGCGCCCGAACGAGTCCGAGGGCGACTTCCTCGTCCGCGTTCACCAGGCCGCCCGCGAGCGCCGCGATCTCGAGGTGCAGAAGCTCCGTCAGAAGTACGCGGCGAAGGTCGCGACGGCCGAGCACAAGCTCCGGACGGCCAACGAGCGCGTCGCCCGCGAGGCGTCGCAAGCCAAGCAGGCGAAGGTCCAGACGGCGATGAGCTTCGGCAGCGCGATGCTCGGCGCGCTCTTCGGCAGTCGAAAGCTGTTGAGCGCCGGCAACATCGGCAAGGCCACCAGCGCCGCCCGCGGCGTCGGGCGCTCCGCGCAACAGAGCGAGGACGTAGACCGCGCCGAGGAGAGCCTGCAGGTCGTCCAGCAGCAACTCACGGGGCTCCAGACGCAGATCGAGTCCGAAGTCGAGGCGCTCCGGGCGAAGTGGGACGACGCGAGCCTCGTCGTGGACAGCGTGGACGTCACGCCGAAGAAGTCCGACATCGGCGTCGAACGTGTGGCGCTCGCGTGGCTCCCGCACCGTGTCGGCGCCGACGGCGTCGCTGTCGCGGCCTGGAAGCGGCCCGAGTGACGTGCGCGGCGTGACGACCCGCGTCCCGTCGGCCCTGACCGCCCTCGTGGTCCTCGCGGCGCTCGTCGTCTCGGATTCCGGCGGTGCGTCGTTGGCGCACGCGGCTCCGGAGCCCTTCTTCCTGCGCAAGGGCGACCTGGTCGTCTTCCTCGGCGACAGCATCACGCAGCAGCAGATGTGGACGCGTTACGTCGCGCAGTTCGTCGCGCAGCGCTATCCCGACCTCGACGTCCGGTTCTTCAACGCCGGCTGGGGCGGCGACACCGCGAAGGGCGGCGGCGATCGTCTTGAGCGCGACGTCCTCGCGCTCGCGCCCACGGTGGTCACGGTCTTCTTCGGGATGAACGACGGCGGCTATCGCGCGAGCGACCCGAAAGTCGTCGCCGCATACAGGGAACCGCTCGCCGACATCGTGAAGCGCCTCCAGGCGAAGGGCGTGCGCGTCGTGGTCATGTCGCCTGGTTGTGTGGACATGGAAGTCAGCGCGAACCTGAAGGCCGTGGACTACGACACGACGCTGGAGGGCCTCACCGCCGCGGCCGCCGAGACCGCGAAGGCCGCGAAATGCGCGTTCGTGGACATCCACCACCCGATGCGCGAGCAACTCGCCGCGCGGCGCAAGGCCGGGTTCACGTCGTCGCTCGTTCCGGACTCCGTCCACCCGAACGAGGAAGGCCACTACATCGTCGCGGCGGCGCTCCTCAACGGCCTCGGCGCAGAACCCGTCGAGCCGCTCGGCAGTTTCGACATCGCCTCCGGACGCGGCAAGGGCCTCGAGCTCGTCGAGAAGTCGCGAGACGAGATCGTTCTGCGCTGCTCTACGCCGCGGGCGGCGCCGTTCTTCGTCCCAGCGGCTGCCGAGTCCACGTTCCGGTCCTGCGGGATGGCCGCGCTCGCCGCGCCGGAGCTGAAGCTGACGGGCCTCCCCGTGGGCGACTGGGAGGTCCGGTTCGACGATGCGGAGCCGTCGGTTTTCGCGTCCCGCGACCTGGCCGGCGGCGCGTTCGTCCCGGCGAAGTCGTCCGCGCGCGGCAAGACGGTCCACGACCTCGTGCAGAAGCGCGAGACCAACTACTTCGACCTCTGGCGCAACGTGCGGCTTCCCATGGCCGACGTCCCCGGCGTGGACGAAGCCGTGAAGGGACTCCTCGCCCTCGACGACGGGCTGCACCAGCGCATCCGGGAGTCGGCGGCGGTCCGCGCCGACACCTTCATCCGCCTGAGCCCCGTTCCCACCGGATCGAACCTCGCCCTCGGCCGTGCGTACGAATCGAGCGACCGCAACGGCGCCGGCTGGGGCGTGCGGGGGCTGACCGACGGCTCGTGGGAGCCCGACGCGACGCACTGTTTCGCGACCGGCATGGCGTCGAACTTTCCGAAGACCGTCACCGTCGATCTGGAGAAGTCCGCGCGGCTGAACGCCGTTCGCTTCGGCGTGCCGCCCTTCGGCGGGACGAGGACCGTGCGCGTGTCGATCAGCAACGAGGGTCGCGAGTTCATCGAAGTCGGCAAGGTCGAGTTCGCGCAGGGCACGGCCGGCCGTCGCACCGTGACGTTCGACCCCGTCCGCGCTCGCTTCGTCCGCCTCACCTACGTGGACCACTGGCCCGACACCGTCCAGTACCCGCCGGAGTTCGCGTTTACGACGGAGCTCGAGGTCTACGGCGTGCGTTAGGTGCGGCGTCGCGACTCCGGTGCGGACTACGGTGCGGAGGTGCTGCGGCGCGCGCTCCCGCGAAGACGTGCTGCGGGTTCGGGAGTCCGACTTCAGTCGGTGGTGGCATCTCGTGGCGACGCCGCCCTCGCCGTTGCTACTTGCCCTTCTTCTTGTCCTCGCTCTTCTCGCCGCCCCCGCCGAACAGCCCGCCCAGCGCGTCCTTGACGCCGCTGAGGAGCGCCTTGCCCTGCTGCTCCAGACCTCCGATCGTGGCGGCCCGCAACGAAGAGTCCGCGATCGCCTCGATGATCTGCACGACGAGCTGCTCCGCCGTCGCGCCGCCCGTGTCGCGCCCGACGTTCGTCAGGTGGATCTCCGGCATGTCCACCGACTTCACCTGCCCCGCGACGGGCGCGGAGAGCGTCACCTTGCCGCCGCGCACCCACAGGTGCTCGATGATGAACCGCTTCGACGATCCGCCCGCGTCAGCTCCGCCGGACGTGCCGTCCCCGGGCCCCTTGCCGTTGCCGCGTCCGGCCTTCCCGCCACCGCCCGCGTTCCGCGACCGGCCATACGCTTCGACGTTGTCCTGGATGACCCCGATGTTGCTCTTCAGCGTGCCGCTCACCTCGTACGTCACCTGCGGCGCGACGATCACGACCTCTTTCACGACGATCGTCTCACTCGTCACCGAGGACGTGTCGAGTTGCATCGTCACGTCGCCGATCGACATCGCCGACGGGGACGAGAACCCGTCTGGGTTTCCGACCGTCAGCCCCTTGAGCGAGCCGGCGCCGGTCGAGAGCGAGACGTCCGCGTGCGAGAGCGTCACCTTCGTCTGCGTCGCCTCCGACCCGAAGCGTTCCACCGCCGCGCAGATCACCGCGCCGAGGTTCGTCAGCAGCACCGCCGCGCCGATCGCGACGAGCACCGCGACCACGCCGCCCACGACCAGGAGCTTCTTCATCGTCCGCCTCCGGCCGGACGAAGCCCGCGCCGACGTCGAAGCGACGCGTCGCGCTGGGCAGTCCGGCGCACGTCACGATACCGCCCCTCCGCCGCGCTCCGCAGGCGACGCTGTCGCGCGGCACGGATCGTTCTACGCTCCGCGTGGTCGTCATCGGTTTTGGGGCGGCGCATTCCTCGCGGCGCCCCGCCGCCCGGGGCTAGTCTCCCCCCATCGTCGTCTCCGGCTTGAACCCCATGCGGAGACTGGGCCTCACGGCCCGCGATGATGACGCTCCGGTCGGGGCGTGGCGCAGCCTGGATTAGCGCGCTTGCTTGGGGTGCAAGAGGTCGGAGGTTCAAATCCTCTCGCCCCGACCATCGTAACGCGAGCAGGGACAGCCGTTTACGTCACTCGCTCGACCTCGCGACCGACGCGCCAGATCGGCCGATTCCGAGTAGAGCTGCTCTACGCGCTGCTCTACCGAGCGCGGACGGCGCGGTTATGGGCGGGTCCGTGCGCCCCGGTCGAGCCTGAGCGCGTCCCCGGGCGGCGTTCCATCGCGCGTCCGAGGCGTTCCAAACAAGTGCGCCCTCCCGCGAGCCTGAGCGCCCGTGGAAGCCAAGCGCCGCCTGCATTCCGGCGGGACGACCTTGATGACCGAGCGCGACCAGAGCGAAGGTCCGTCCACGCTCAAGGAGGGCGCACGCATGAAGAAGCAGAGGACGAAGCCCGCGGGGAAGGCCCGCAGGACCACATCGAAGAAGGGCGCGAGCACGTCCGCCAGGATGCCCGCGACGCGCCGCCGGACGACGACGCGCGACCCGCGCCATCCCGCGGCCGGGACGACGATCACGAGGACATACAAGGGCCGCGAGCTGCGCGTCGAGGTGCGGGAGGACGGGTTCCACTTCGAGGGCGAGACGTTCTCCTCCCTGACCGCGGCGGCGCTCCGGGCCACCGGGTACGCGCACATCAGCGGGCCCCACTTCTGGAAGACTGCCGCGCGCCCGGCGACGCCGACCGAGACGACGCCCACGACCGCCTGATCCGCGACGCCACGGACGCCACGCGACCGGCGGTGCCCCACCGGGTGCCGCCGGTTCCTCGTTCCGGGCCACGGGGCGCGCGGTGTGGCCCGCACGGACGCGATGGACTCGGAGGAGGCCCTGCGCGTCGCACACGGTCCAGCACGCCCCGTGGGCCGCCCGGGCGCGACGTGCGCCCTACGACGCGGCGGCGACGCTCTCGGTGGTGTCGTCCGCGGCGGGCGGCTTCGTCCCCCGCCGCTTCCTCGTCCCGCCGAAGGGCAGCGCCATCACCGTGGCCCGCCGCCGCTCGCTGACCGCCGCCGCGTAGATCTGCGTCGTCTCGAGCTTCTGGTGCCCGAGCTGGGCCATGAGGTCCGTGACCGCGCCACCGTTCGAAAGGAACCAGCAGCTGAAGCTGTGCCGCGTCGTATGGAAGGTCAGGCCCGGGCGCTGCTCGATCCCCGCGGCGCGCAGCGCGGCGTTCCAGGACTTCCGCACATCGACGAACGCCGTCCCGTGCGTCGAGAGAAAGACGTGGTCCTCCCCCGTCGCGTCGGGGCGCTTCCTCTTCATCCGCTCCAGTTCCTTCGCGACCACCGGGTGCAGGTCGAGCCGGTCGCTCGTGCCCGTCTTGCTCCGGTAGATCGTCAGCTTCCGCCCGTCGAGGTCCACGTCGTGCCAACGGATCGCGACCAGCTCCGACTTCCGGCAGCCGGTGAAGATCGCCGTCGTGAGCAGCGGCTTGAACCTCTTTGGGCAGTTGGCGAGCAGTCGCTCGATCTCGTCGAGGGAGAGGTAGCGACGCGGGCGCTTCGGCTCCCGGAGCTTCTTCGTCCCGGCGAGCGGGTTCGCGGCGAGGTGCGCGTCGAGGACCGCCTCGTTGAGGATGCGGACGAGGCACTGGAGGTCGGCGTTCAGCGTGCGCGGGCCGACCGGCTTGGTCGTCTCGCCATGAGTCGAGTGCCTCGCGGTCGCCCGCCACGCGCGGTACTCGGCCCACGCGGCGGGCGTGATCGCGTCGAGCGTCCTCTCGCCGAAGTGGTCCCGCCAGGCGCGGAGCGCCGCCCGGTAGACGCCGATCGTCCCGGCGGCGAGGACCGGCGCGAACCGCGTGGTGAGCACGTGCTCGGCGTACGCGACGAGCGCCGGGATCGGCGGCTTCTCCGGTGCGCGCGACGCGGCGGCTGCCTCCTCGTCCTCGCGCGTCGCCTCGGCGATCGTCGGCGGGACCTCGTACACGGCGGCGAGCTTGCGCTTCTCCAACTCGCCGAGGAACTCCCGCGCGTCCTTCTCGCAGTCGAACGACCGCGTGAGCCGCCTCCGCTCGACCCGGCAGAACCACACCGCCGCCCAGGTCCGCCGTCCCGACGCCCACTTCCTCGAGTAGATCCGCCCGAAGCGGCGGCGGCGCTTCGTCCGCTCGGGCTTCGCGGCGTTCTCCGTCGCGGGCATCTCGATCGTCGCGGTCGTCATGTCGTCGTCTCCGTCGTCGCGTCCGACCAGCCGGACGCGCGTGGACACATCAGCGCTCTTGCTCGGGACACCATCCAGTCAGTTCCGCTCGGGCGAGTCGTCCTCGTCGAACGAGCCGCGGAGAAGTTGCTGGACTCGTCCGCGCATGACCGCCTTGCGCGTCCTGCGCAGCACGTAGTCGCGGACGTCCTGCGGCCGGAACCGCACGACGCGCGGCGCGACGTCGATCGACGGCAGCGCCGTCGTCGCGGCCAGCCGGTACACGGTCGTCTTGTCCACGCCGAGGAACGCGGCGACGGTGGCGGCATCGACGAGCGGTTCGCCGAGGGGCGACGAGCCGCTGCTCGCCACGCCAACGCGCATCCCGCCCGCCTCCTCCGCCACCGTCAGTCCGGTTCGCTCGACCACGGTGTCCTCAGTGGCACCCGGTCTCGTTCGTGTGCATCGCCTTGAGCGCCGACACAGGCGCCCCCATTGCGAAGGGGCGGTCCCGCGGGATCGCGAGGACAACCGCTGCGCACTTCACGCAGCGGATCGTCCCGTCCCGCGCGAGGGCGAGCCCGTAGCGGCCGAGACGCCGCTCCTGCGTCCTCTTCGACGCGGCGACCGCAGCGTCCAAAGGCGTCGTGTCGATCAGTTCCGCTCTCTTCGACATGGTGTTCTCCTTGTGTTTCTGGCGCCCGCCTACGCGGCGATCCGGTTCCCGTTCGCGTCGTACTTCGGCGGCGAGGGCTCCTTCCACACGAGCGTCTCGGCCGCCTTCTTCCAGACCGTGTCCTCGAACATCGCGAGCAGCGCCTGGACCTCCTCGTCCGTCGGCTCCTCGACGCGCCACGGCAGGCTGCGGAGCGCCTTCAGCGCTCTGTCCATCTCCGCCTTCACCGCGTCGAGCGCTGCGTCGTTCGTCGCGACGCGGTCCATGCGGTACGTGACGCCGCGGACCAGCATCGACCGGAAGTCCGGGTCGGACGGGTCGGGCGCCACGCGGACCGCCTCGCTGCGCCAGGTCTGCAGTTGGCCGCGCTCGTAGCTGGTGAACCGGCTGATGCGCTCCTGGGCCGCCTCGATGGCCACGGCGAGCCAGGGCCACGCCGTGCGCTCGAGCTCGATCCGGGCGCGGTCGATCTGCCTGCGCAGCGAGTCGTCGAGGTCAGCCTGCTCGCGCCGCGCGTCGTAATACGCCGCCTCGGTCGCCTCGAGCACCTTCCGGACGCTGGCGACATCCGCCTCGGCCTGGTTCACCTTCTCGCGCAGGACCGGCAGTTCCGCGCGCCGGCGGCGCTCCGCCTGCTGGATCTCCCGGTCGAGCGCGCGCCTCGCCTCGGTCGCACGGCGGAGCCGCTCTGCCTGGCGGCGCTCGTCGCTCACGGCCGTGCCGTCGTCAGGCGGCGCGGTCTCGGTCGGGCTGGCGAAGAGGCGCGCCAGGATCAGCTTCCCGTTCTCGAAGAGTGTCATCGGTCGATCTCCTTTCGGCCGCACGCGGCGGCGCGGGGGTGAAGAGTGCGAAGGACGTGAAGACGTCGGTGAAGGGCGGCGATCTCGAAGCGGATCGCCTGCGTGTCGCCCGCCCAGGTCGAGCCGTCGAGACCGCGCAGCGTGGAGAGCAGGCCGCGGTTCGCGCAGTCGAGTTCGAGTCGGCGGACGAGTTCGCGTTCGCCGCGACGAACACGGCGACGAAGGCGCTCGCGCTCGTACTCGATGGAGCGGCGGCACCGAGGCGAGCAGTACGTCGGCCAGGGACCACGACGGCCGCGCCGTGCCACGCAGCCGCCGCAGCGCGGACAGCGGGAACCCTCCGGCATCGCGACACCCCCTCGCGCTTGATTCGCGGGCGCGCGCGTGAGACGAGCGCTCCGGTCCCTGATGCGAGGGACGGCACGTTCGAGGTCCCCCTCCCGCGTGCGGACCCCGGCCCGGGGGAGGGGGAGGTCGAACGTGTGGAGGTGCGCGCCCGGGACCGGAGCGCGCCCCGTTCGCACGCAGGTGCAGGTTTTGAACTTCCAAGGGAGCCTGAGCCGAGCCTGGAACTTCCCTCGATCGGCGGCCCGGACGTGGCCCTCCAGGCTCGTCGTGCGGCCCCTGCGCGCGGCGTGGCGGCCGTCACGAGCGGTCTCCGACGGTGGGCGCTGCAAGGTCATCCTCGAAGTCGGCGAGGTCGAACGGGCGTCCAGGCGGCGCGTCGTACGGCGGCTCGCCATCGTCGAGCGCGGCGGCGTCGTCCGGCTCGACCGGGGGGATCTCGCCGAGTTCCACCAGGCCGTCCGTGACCGCTCCCACGACGCCGTTCGCGGCGACGCCCGGCGACACAATCCGCTCCTGGCGACACAATGCGCCCGCGTCCAGCCTCGATCCGGCATTTGTGTCGCCGTCGCCGCCCGGGGAGGCCGCGGGGGTGGACCCGTTCTTCGGCCCCTTCTGAACTTCCTCGACGGCGTTCTTCGCGAGGACGAAGACCTTCACCGGCCGACCCCGTCCGCCGTCGTGGCGGTCCTCCTCCCACGTCCCGAGCTTCAACGCCACGAGACCGTCCAGCGACGACTCGGCGAACTTCATGCTCCGGTACTCGCGCGGACCGCGGGCCAGGTCTCGCGCCGTCGTCCGTCCATTCCTCGGAGGGGCGGCGACCCACTCGACGAGCCGCCTGCGCATGGCGTCCTCGGGCGTCTCGACCAAGACCGAGTAGACGCGGACCGCCTCATCGGCGAACCACTCGCAGAGCGTGGCCCCGGCACGGACCGACTCGACGTCCACGATCCGGGCGGCGGGTTCACGAGCGAGTTGATGGATGAGCGCGAACCTCGCCGCGTACCCCGTGAGCTTCGCGAGGGCCGAGGCCTCGTCCCCGACGGTGTTCCCCTGGCGCTCGGAGAAGCGGTTGAAGAAGGAGATCCACTCGGCCCGCCCATCGTCGGAGAGCGCGAGGGGAACGGGAGCCGATGTCCCGTCGGCATCCGCAGCCAGATCGAGGGCGAGGAGGTTCTCGATCGAACGGGCATACGTCGCCCGCGTCAGGTCGTCCACCACCGACGTCGTCCACTTCGCGACAGACCTCGGCGGCATCGCGAAGAGGAGCCGGGCGAGCAGCCCGTCCTCGGCATGTTCCCGGCCGATGTTCGAGGCGAGGGTGCCCGGCTGGATCGCCCCGGAGATCGAGAGGGCCGCCCGCGGGACGAAGATGGTGGGCGTGTCCGAGCCCTTCCGATCGACGGTGTGCTGCCTCGCTCCGTGGGCCGAGAGGTAGAACGCCGCGTCCCCTCCGCGGCCGGCGCGGTAGGCGTCGAAAGACCGCAGCCAACCGGCGAGTTCGTCCCGGGCGAGGAGGAGTCCGCGGGGGTTCTCGGCGAGCAGCTTCGCCAGGGCCTCCGTCGTCGCGTCGCAGACGATGAAGCGCGTCGCGATGGGCCGCTCGGGCTCGCGGGGAGGATCTCCCACGCCGCCCTCCCGACGCCACTCGGTGAGCTGCACTTCGTGCCGGAGCTTCTCGGTCTTGTGGACGCGGAGGTTCTCGGCGTGCTCTTCCTGGGATGCCTCGTCCCGCCGACGGAGGGGAGCGAACGCGAGGTCCTGCGCCGGGGATTTGTGCGTGCCCGACTCCCCGACGATTGCGGTCCAGACAACGCAGGGCTCGTTCCACCCCTTCTTCAGTTCGATCGTCCGGCTGTTCCCGATCGCAGCCGCCGCCACGGAGAGGACCGGCAGCGCGATGAAGGACGGGTCGCAGCCGATCGCCGCCGCCCCCTCCGAGACGAGCGCCGCGAACGAGGTCGGGAGCGCCTCGACCGGGAACGGCCGCCACGGGGGTTCGCTGCTTCCGGCATCCTCGTCGTCGTCAGAGCCGGACGGCCCCTTCTGGGAAACTCCCGCGGGCGGCGACGGCGACACATTTCCCCCGACGAGGCTGGGAGCGGGTCCTTTGTGTCGCCGCCCGCACTTTGTGTCACCAGCGCCCGTCCGCGGCGGGGCGGATCGAGGGTGCCGGAGTCCCGCGCGGTAGCCGCTCGCCGCGGTCCGGCGGGCCTCGTCCTCGGCGAGTCCAGTCAGGAGCGCCGCGTCGATCAGCCGCCGCGCCGCGACGTGGCGATCGAGTTCCCCGCCGGCGACGAGCTGCCCGACCGCGAACGCCGCCTTGTTCAGGACGTCGTTGCGCGCGCCCTCGGCCGTCGTCTCGACGCGGCGCGCCTCCTGCTCGAGGGCAGCGAGTCCGTAGGGCGTGCCGCCCGCCGTGCCGAAGTCCCGCTTCGCGCCGCGAGTAGCCGACTCCGACGGTCTCGGCGGACGTCCCGCGGTGGTCCCGGACGACGCGGTGGTTCCCGGCTCGGGCGCGAGCACCCGGGCCAGCAGCCACTCCGGTGCGTCCACCGGCTCCCGCTCGTCGAGCCAGTCGTACGTCCCGCCGCTCCGGTGAGCCGACGGCGGCGCGATCACGTAGCCGCCGTCCCCACGGACGTCGAGTCCGTCGGAGAGTTTCTTCACGCTGTTCTTGATCGCGAGGCCGGGGTGCCGGAAGTAGAAGTGCCGACCGCCGCCGCCGGTCCTGACCGTCCGTGTCGCGGGGAGCGGCCCGTGCTCGGCCTCCAGCCGGGCGAGCGACTCGAACCCGCCCTTGTCGGCGTCCACGTCGAGCACCCAGAAGCCCGACACGGCGCCGGTCGCGATGCCGACGTTCGCCTTGGGCGCGGCGACCCAGTGCGCCCGGATCGCGGCCTCGTCCTTCGTCGCATCGCGGAGCCCGTGCCGGGTCATCGGATGTTTCGCGACGTTCCGGCACGCGAGGATCGGGCACTCGCAGCGCCCGGGAGCGCGCAGCCCGAAGACGGGGAACACGGCCCACCCGCTCCGCGCGCAGTCGAGAGCCGCCTCGCCCAGCGGCGGCCGGTCCGCGCTGGTGGAGGTGACCGCCTCGGCCGCGGTCGTCGTCACGGGCGTCCCCCGAAGGACGCGGCGGCCGGGACGAAGCTCCCGCACTCGCACCCGACGGCGACCCAGACGCCGTCGCCGTCCTCATGGATCACGACCGCGGCGAGACGGCCGCACGCGCAGGGCTCGCGATCGAGAGCCGACTCCGCATCACCGTCGTCGGGCTCGGCGGCGGTGGCGACGACGGCCGTCACGCCCGCACCGCACTGGGTCGGGCGATCTGTCGCCGCGCCTTGTCGTCGTCGTGTTCCTGTTCGGCGGCCAGATCCTGCGCGAGGTCGGCGGGGTCGAGCCCAGTGTCGATCTCGCCGGGTTCCCACCTCGGCTCGCCCGCGGGCACCGACGGGATCGCGCCTCTCGCGACCAGCACGCGGCGGGCGGCCTCGATGTTGGCCCGCCGCCAGACCCGACGACCCGCCACGAGCGGCGGCGCGTCGATCAGCCGGTGCCGGATCAGGTTGGTGAGGCGGTGCTCGGGAACGCCGAGGATCGCCGCCACCGCGCCGGTCCGGATTCCGCGTGTGGGCGACGTCGCCGGGCGCTCGGGTTCGGTCTCCTGACGTGAGTCGTGCAGCATCGGTGCCTCCTCGACCGCGATGCTCAGGCGACGTCAGAGTCGCTCAACCCCGCCGCCGTCGTCGTCGCTGTCGCCGCCGCCGAGCGTCAGGCCGCGGGAGGCTCGTGCAAGTTCGTGGATGCGACGTGGCTGACTGCGCTCGTGCGCCTGGAGTCACGCTCCAGACCGCGGCGACCACACGCGATCATGAGAATCCGATTCTGCCCTCTTGACGCGGCAGCACTCGCTCCCCGAGAATCCGACGCAGTTCGAGCGAAGCATCGCGCGGGCCTCGGTGATCGAGCGGAACGGCGGGGAGGATTCGATGGAGCGCAAGCGGCTTCAAACTTTCATGGTCATCGTGGCGGCGCTCGCCGCGGTTGGAGCGCTCGTGGTCGGGGGCGGAGGAGCGGCCGTCGGCAGCGACTCGACGGTCACGCGACTCAAGGACTCGGCCGCCGGCCGCGGCACGGACGGTTCGCGCGCGGCGGCGCTGAAGGACCTCGCTGCGATCGACTCGGCCGACTCCCGCAAAGCACTGGAGGATCTCGCCGACGGGAAGGATTACCAACTGGCCGCCCACGCCTGCCTCGCGATCGGCCGCGCCGACCAGAGCGGCGGACGCGCGAAGCTGAAACAGGTCTACGAGGACGCGAAGCGCCCGCACGGCGTCCGCGTGGCGGCGTTCCTCGCCTGGGCCCGCCGCGAGGCGGCGGGCGGATCGAGCTGGCAGACGATCGAGAACTACGCGAAGCAGCACTACGAGTCCGGCTCCCGCCTTGAAACCTCCGTCGCCGCCGCGAAGAACGCACTCTTCCCGACGACTTCCAGCAGCGAGCGGAGGTAGCCATGCGCCGAACGAACTGGATCGCCGCGCTCGCAGTTCTTCTCTTCTCGGCCTTCGCCCTGCCCGCCTACGCGGCCGACGCCGACGGGGACGGCCTCGAAGATTCCGACGAGCTGACCTTCTGGGGCACGGACCCCAACGACGCGAACACCGACGGCAGTTCCTCTTGGAACGACTTCCGCGAACTCTTGGTCGAGGGGACAAGCCCGGTCCTCCAGGACACCGACGGCGACTCGTACGAAGACGAGACGGACTCGGCCCCCCTCGACGCGGCGGGCGGGACGCCCGACGGCGGCTCACCGACGAACAGCGGGTTCCGGACCTCGATCGGCTGGGCGCGCTCGGGCGAGTCGCCCTATGACGGCGTCAACGTCTGCCTCGTGGACGGCACCTTCCGGATGACGCTCGGCGTCGGAACGGCCAAGGGCGTCGGTCCCCTGGCGCAGGTGCTCCCGATCACGTACGACAGCAGGGCGCAGGTGAACGGGCTCACGGGGAACTGGTCCTCGCCGCTCGACACCTGGATCACGGAGATGCCCGGAACGGGGAACGTCGTCTTCCTCGACTTCGACGGGATCGTCGTCACGTGGCAGAAGGACATCGGCAGCGGCCAGTACATCGCGCCGACCGGCTGCCTCGACACCTTGGAGAAGGACGGGTCGCAGTTCGTCCGGCGAACGCCCGACGGCTTCAAGATCACCTACGGCAGCCTCGACAAGATCGAGGACCGCGACGGGAACACGATCGACTACGCGTACACGGCGGGGAAGCCGACGTCGATCACCGACACCCGCGGCCAGACGCACACGCTCACGTACTACGGCGCTGGCCGCCTCCAGAAGATCACGATGGCGGATGGCGCCGAGTGGACCTTCGCCTACAACGTCACGGGTCAGCTCTGGAGAGTCACGGGCCCCGCGACAACGACCTTCCCCGGCGGAATCACGCACGAGTTCCGCTACACGAACGGCGCCACGACGAGCGCGCTGAACGGGAATCTCCTCGCCGCGTCCGACGGAAACGGATCCTGGTGGCTGCGGAACCAGTACGACACGAGCGACCGCGTCGTGAAGCAGACGGTCGGCGGGACCTACTACTTCACGTTCGACTACACGAGCGCCGCCTCGCAGCAGGTCACGGTCACCGATCGCGCCGAGAACGAGCGCGTCTGGAAGTGGCACTCGACGAAGCTCACGAAGACCGAGGTCACTGAGAAGACCAACCGCGGCGTGCGCTCGGGCGAGGGCGACTACACGACGGCCTGGGACCACGACAGCGCGGGTTATCTGATCGAGGTCGAGTACCCCCGGGGGAACGGCGTCGAATACACGCTGAACGCGGCGAAGCGCCCGACGGAGATCCGGCGCAAGGAGGATGTGGACGCATCGAACGGCAGCGACGACATCGTCGAAACCTACGCGTACGACTCCTCGAAGTTCTGGGGCGTGACCTCGTACACCGACCCCGAAGGGCACGAGACGACTTACACGCTGGACGCCGACGGCCGACCGACGACCGTCACCTTCCCGACGCTGGAAGCCCCGAGCCCGGACGTCACCGTCACGCACGGCTACTCCTACAATGCGAACGGCACGCTTGCCTCATTCACCGACGGCGAGGGCAAGGTCACGTCCTACAGCTACTACACGACCGGTGCGAAGAAGGGCCGCCTCCAGACAACGGTCGTGGACAGCGGAAGCGGCGGGCTCGCGCTCACCTGGACCTACGACTACGAGGCATGGGGCGACCTCAAGTCCGTGACCGATCCGCGCGGCAACGCCACCACCTACGCGGTCGAGCGCTACGGCAACGTCCGACAGGTGGACGCGCCGAGCGCCCTCGGCTACGTGACGAAGTTCATCCACGACGGCAACCTGAACGTCATCACGAAGCAGGTGAAGAACGTCGACTGGGACGGGACGTGGCTCTCGACGCCGTCCTGGTGGAACACGAACTACGCCTACTCGCCCATGGACCAGGTCATGTCGATGGTCGAGAAGGTGACGCAGTACGACGACCGGATCACGAACTTCGAGTACGACGCGAACGACAACCTTGCCAAGGTCATGCGCGACGGCCGCGAGACGCGGATGACGTACGACGAGCGCGACCTCCTCTTCGAGCGGACCCGCGAAGGCGGCGCCGCGGCGGACCTGACGGAGCGCTGGGACTACGACGGGAATCGGAACACGACTCTCTTCCGTAACGCCCGCGCGAAGGACACGACCCACGAGTACGACCTCTTCGACCGGCGGACGAAGTCCATCAACGCGCTTGGGCACTACGAGGTCCTCGTCTACGACAAGGACGGCCACGTCACGGAGCGGAAGTCCTACGAGGAGGCGGGGACGACGGACGTCCTCCTCGCCCACCACAAGGCGCACTTCGACGAGATGGGCCGCTTCTTCAAGGAGGAGGACGCGCTTCTCGGCGGCTCGACGACGTGGTACGCCCGCGAGTACACCATGGACAAGCGGGGCCTGATCGTGACCGCGAAGGACCGCCGGAACTACGAGACGGACTTCGCGTACGACGGCGCGGGCCGCCGCACGTCCTCGACCGACCCGCTCGGCAACGAGACGGCCTGGGAGCACGACGCAGCCGGGAACGTGACCGCCGTCGAGGAGACGGAGATCGTCCCGGGGGCCTCCGCGGAGACCTACCGGACGGAGTTCGAGTTCGACGCGATCAACCGCATGAAGAAGCGGACCGAGATCGACCAGACGAACTCCTCGAACACGAAGGTCACCGAGTGGAAGCGCAGCGCCCTGGGCGTCGTCCGCAAGGAGATCGATCCCCTCGGCTACGAGACAACCCGCACCGCCGACGGGCTCGCCCGCGTCGTCGAGGAGAGCCGGGACATGGGCTCCTCGGCCGCGATCGTGACCCAGTGGACATGGAGCCTCCACGACCAAGTGACGCGACTCCGCGACGACAACTCCCACGACACCGACTACATGTACGACGTCTTCGGCCGGCTCGTCACGAAGACCTACGAGAGCACGAAGACCGTCAGCTACCAGCACGACGCGAACGGCAACGTCGTCGAGATTGAGGACCAGAACGGGACGCTCATCGCGCAGGGCTTCGACGATCTCGACCGGCTCACCGGGCGCACGATCACAGCCGCGTCGGGAGTCGGCGGGGACACCGACGAGGACTTCGCGTACGACGCGCTCGGCCGCCTGACGGAGGCCAAGGACAACGACTCGATCGTCCAGTTCAGCTTCGACAGCCTCTCTCACATCCTCACCGAGGTCCAGGGCTCGAACCCACTCGGGACGACCGGGAAAACCGTCTCCTACACGTGGGACCCCGAGAGCAACCGCACGAAGATCGACTACCCCTCCGGCTTCGACGCGAACGAGGCGCGCGACGCGCTCGGGCGCATGTCGTCGATCACGGACGGGAGTTCGGCCACTGTGGCGTCTTTCTCGCTCTACGGCGCGGGGCTGCGGCGCAAGCAGGTCACCCTCCCGAACTCCACGACCGCGAACTACGCGTACGACGGATTCCGGCGGCCGACGGCGATCGACCACAAGGCCTCGGGCGGGACGGAGTTCGCCGGCTTCGACTACGGCTGGGACAAGAACGACAACCCGCTCTACGAGGAGCGGAGCCACCAGTCAGGGAAGGGCGACGTCTACACGTATGACCGGGCGAATCGCCTGACCCGGGTGCTCCGCGACTGCGACGACCCGTCCGCCGAGGTCGCGAACCCGAGCACCGAGGCCTACGACAAGAAGCTCGAGTACGACATGGACGACGTCTTCAACCTGACGGCGTACAAGGTGACGCCGTACGGCGGCTCGACGACGACGACCTCGTACACGACCGACGCGATGAACCAGTACACCGCAATCGGAAGCCAGAGCCCGACCTACACGGACGCTGGCTCGCTCGCGTCGGACGGGACCTTCACCTACAAGTACGACGCTCATGAGCACCTGATCGAGGTGAAGCAGGGCTCGACCACGATCGCGACCTATACATACGACGCTCTCGGGCTCGGGCGGCGGACCGGCAAGACCGTTGGATCGGCAGTCACGCGGTACGTCTACGCCGGGCAGTAGTCGATTGAAGAGTATGACGGGACATCGAGCTCGGCGAACCTGGCGCGGCTGTTCGTCTTCGGCCAGCAGATCGATCAGATCGTCATGATGGAGGCCCCGGACTGCGGCGACGTGGACTCCGACTCGAACACGTCCGAGGTCCTGCGGTTCAGCTACCACACGCAACTCGTCGGGAGCGTCACGCACGTCACCGGACCGACAGGCAGCGTCGTCGAGCAGTACCTGTACGACCCGTACGGAAAGCCGACGATCAAGGATGGTGCGGGCGGCACGATCTCGGCGTCCGCGATCCGGAATCCGTATCTATTCACCGCGCGCCAACTCGACGAGGAGACGGGGCTCTACTACTACCGGGCGCGGAACTATTCTCCGGACCTGCGGCGGTTCATTCAGAGAGATCCGCTGGAGTACGTGGACGGCCCCAACGCACTTGCCTACGTGCTCAATGCGCCCACGACGCAGGTTGATCCAACTGGGCTTCGTGGCGGGGGCGGCTTCGTGAGGCCCGGCGGCGGCGCGCGGGGTGGCCTGCCGCCCGGGCGCCGGCCTGGGCGCGGCTGCGGCTGGGGCTCACGCGGTGGCAATCCGCTACCCCCTGACCGCAACCCTCCCCGGACATGGGTCTGGACGGATCCGCCGCCGCCGATTGGATTTCCCCCGGTGAACCCGGACTTCCTCGCGGGTCGGGGTCTGAAAGCAATCGGACAGGGTGGTCCAACTCTGTGTCCCTGGTCGGCACCGCCACCCCCGCCCTCGGGACCTCAGATGTGGTGCTGCTTCGCAGCGTCCCAAACCAATGGCCGAGCTCACACGCGAGACTGCGGAAACGCCCGCCGCGATCCCCCGCCCGCTTCGGACGAACTTGGATACCCGCGCGACCCGCCGGCAGGAGGCGGCAACGTTGTTGGTCCGCGCGCCAAGTAGTGGGTCCTTCCTCCGCACGTCCATGACGGAGTCGAACGCTGCTGCGCTGGTCGTGAACGCTGCCAATCGACGATCGTGGTGGATCTGTCGGCCCATCCGGGTCGTCACGGCGGTTGCCAGCATGCTCGCCACGGCTGCCTGTTCGCCATCTGCGCCTCGCGTGAACCCGGGGACTCCCGGGCCGGCCTCCGGGGAGGAAGCTCACATGCACACGCAGATCATTGGCCCCACCTTAGGCGACGATGATCTCCTGCGCTCTGTGATCGCGCGCCAGTCCGCGCCTCAGACGGGTGGGCACGCTCGCCCGGACGCGAGCGGGCCAGAACTGGCGGCCGCTCTGGCCGAAGTCTGGCTCACCCAACGCGCCCGCGCCGATGTTCTGTTTCGCGATGCCCTCGGAACCCATCCCCACGTAACGGCGGTCACGGACCCCTCAGCACCCGACGTCGATGCGCTCCGCTCGCTCGCGGTTCAGACACTTCAATCCATGCGGCGCGCCGACGGAAGCCTCATGACGAGTCCGAGTCTCACGGTCGCCGAAGCAACGGTTGCCATGGCGTGTGCGGAGTACTTGATACTCGATGACCGTCCCGCGGATCCAGTTGGTGCGTTACTCGATGCCATGTCGACCGCGGACGGACTTGAGTCCCTGCTGCAAGTGCCCTGCTGCGAAGACTCTGCTCGTATGTCCGCTGCAACCGATCGGCTCGCCGCGACCGCCCGACGCATCACGCTCGCGATCGGTGGTCCCATGACCGTCACATCGGTCGAGTCCCAAGAGTTGATTGCACAGTTCACTCAGGAGCGCGCATACCTAGAGCAGTACTCGCATCGCTGGCCATCACCAGCCCCTCAACTCGCTGGCGCCGCTGACGCCGCCTGCGCCGCTTTGACTCGCGCAATAGATGTCATCCTGCACGCACCCTCTCGCGATCGGGAGCACGTGCAGGACGTTGAGCTGTTACTCCGCTTCTGCTGCGGTTTCGACGGTTCAGTCGCCGAGCTCACTTCCGTTCTGAAGAGTGACATTGACGCGCCATTCTCCGCCGACTCAGCAGCGTCTCTGCGGCGACTCGCGTCGTTTCTCTATCGGAACAGGCCTTCGTTGCGACGCGAGGATCTTGCTGGTCCAGACGAGATCCACGGCATGTCGCTCAGACTGGGTGTACTTCCGAGCACTTGGGAGCACGATGGGCTCCTCGCCTGGTACATGCTTCCAGCGCCGTACATGCCTCGAAACTCAGGAGTGCTCCTGCTTGCATCAGCAGGTTCCGAAGCGATTGACCTAGGCGCGGATCTGATGGACTATGAATGGGGGCGGGCACTCGCCCGCGAAGTGTACCCGGGGGCGCAATGGCTCGACGAACAGGCGGGCGGGCGCCCAAGTTGGATACGCGCACTCGACCGCCAGTGCAGCGTGACGGGGTGGAAGGACGCTTGCGAAGAGCTCGCGTCGCTCGACGGCGTCAGCGATCTTGAGACTGCCGAGCTGATCCTGACTCCGTTCCGTCGCCGACTCGCGGCTCGCGCACTCGCAGATTTGACGCTGATGAGCACCGACACACCCGTTGCGGATGTCGTTGCGGATCTTCGGTACCGAGGCGAGTCAGACGCAAGCACGGGACTCGTAGGACACATGGTGGCGTTCCCAGGGCAGGCTGTCGGTGAGTACGTTGCGTACAGGACCTACCGTCGGCTTTTGGAGGAGGTCGGCCAGTCGGCGACGGACGCGGGTGATGCGCTCGCGAGGCTTCGCCGCATCGCGGGGCTAGGCTTCGGCTTCCCCAATGTCATCATTCGCTCAGCGGCCGGCGTCAGCCGATTCGATCGTCGGCGTTGACGCACCCTTCATGTGACGATCTGCGGTGGGCGAGGCGCGTCTGCCGTGACGCGCACCAAACAGCGGAAGGTCTTGCGATGCCAACCGCTGCTCTACTCCAGCCGTCTCCCGCGACTCCTGCGACACATGCAGCGTGTGCAGTTCGCCTCCTCCCCCGCCAGGCTCAACGCTCGTTGCTTGGGGTGCAAGAGGTCGGAGGTTCAAATCCTCTCGCCCCGACCACCACAACTCGCGATGGACGCGCCGCTTACGGCGATCTCGCGGACCTCGCAGAGTGTCCTCCGCACGGCACGTTTTCGACGAGGAGTTGGCTTACAGTTGGCTTAGCCCCGTCCAAACGCCCCGCTTCCGGGCGGCCGCGCACCGGAAGTGCGCCCCTGGCGAGCCTGGCGGTGGCTCCGTGGGCGCCACAGCGCGCGCGTGGGCGCGTCCGAGCCAGTGCCGAAGCAAGAGGTCGGAGCGGGCTCGTGCGGCGGGCGTCGAGCCGGAGCAGCGCCGAAGCACGTGGCGGCTGGAGGCTCGACGGGCGCGTACGGGGCCCTTGGACCGCCCGGCGATCACCGCCACGGGTGTGCCGGGCGTCGCGGATCTGGCGCTACCACGATGGAGACGCAGGGAGCGAGGGGCATGTGCGTGTCCTTAGCGAGCGAACGCACTCGCACCCCCTCTCGGGCGTGAGGCATGAGCAATCGCGGTACACACGTCTGCGATGCGAGCGAGGACGCGTCCGACGCTCTTCGCGCTGCCTTGGAGCAGAGAGCGTC